>CAZRPK010000029.1:0-28948 GCA_964601915.1 uncultured Kangiella sp.
TCTTTGTGTGCTTTCTCATCAAAATATTTTAAAATTGCTTATTTATAACCCGCTTGCCCTGAGCTAACTTCGAAAATATAGTAAATTACGCAGTTAAAATACTAATTAGTATGACCTTTTACAACATTCCACACATTATAGCCTTTTCATAAATTCGTTCGAATAACGATCGAAAGTGTTTTATGATACAGCATTATTCAAGATTAATTTTATTTGGAATTTCAACTCTATTTTTTGACAACATTTTATGACCATACAAGCCCGTGACATAATAAAAAGTTCTCTTGTCTTTTTTCTGCTTATGCTATTTGCTTCTAATAGCAAAGCTGATTGGTTAGATATTGTTAAGGAAGCGACTGCACAACTAGCCAATGAGTTATTTTCAGAAGATGATAAAAAGCCTGTTGCATTATCTAGTGAAAGGTTAAAGCTTTACCCAGCACATTATAAACTACAACAAATAGTTGAACCCATTCATAATACGGACTTATTTTTTATGGAAACCGGCGTTCAAAATAAACCACCCCTTCTTTTGATACATGGTATGGGCGATCTTGCCACAATTGACTGGTTGAATGTCATACCAAACCTAGAAAGAAACTATCATGTTTACGCGATTGATTTACCTGGGTTTGGCTTGTCTAGCCACAACTATTTTGTCTACTCACCCGAAGAATATTCTAGAATAATTAATTGGTTCATGCAAAAAGTTATGACTGCATCAGGACAAAAACCAATTTTAATTGGGCACTCTATGGGAGCCGCTGTAAGTCTGTATTATGCTAGCCACTATCCTGAAAGTATAGAAAGATTGGTGCTTGTTAGTGCGGCAGGAATACTAGAACGTACTAGCTATTTAAAACATTTATCTGAGTCATCCTTGGGAAAGTCAGAGCAAAATGATATTTGGTTGGGCTTTAATCGTCGATTAAATCACTTTTCTGCTAAATGGGTTGAAAAAACAGGTAAGGCTTATGACCCAACAAAAATTCTTAGTGAAAATAGAATACTGCGGAAATTAATTTTAAAAGATAATTCTAATCTAAATGCTGGATTAGCGCTAATGGATACAAATTTTTCATTGCTTAATTTTGAAGCTCTACCACCAACAGCGATGATTTGGGGGGTTGATGATCCAATTGCGCCATTCCGTACAGGTAAAGCCTTGCAAGGGTTAATTCCTAAATCAACACTGATACCAATCAGTAACGCTGGGCACGTACCTATGAAATCACAATCGGCTGAATTCAACTATGCTCTAAAAATAGGTTTAACTACACCGATCAATGAACAAAATAACGTCTACCAAGAATCAACTAGTCAACGTATTGGGAAGTGTAATGATGATGACAACACAAAATTTGAAGGCAATTATGCGATCATATTTTTAGAAAACTGTAAAAAAGCACAATTACAAAATGTCGTTAGTAAAACCATCTATTCTAGCCATTCTATTGTAACCATCGAAAATAGTAGAATAGGTAAACTAGGTTATACCAATAAGATTTATTCAAGTCGTTTAGAGGCAACTTCAAGTCAATTCTTTGGTCGCATTAGTGCAAGAAATTCTAAACTAGACTTCGCTAATGTTAAAATCACTGCAAATACTTCAGCGATACAAATAACCGATAGCAGCACTTTAATATTTTCATTATCAAAAATTGACAGCTCATTATTTAAGGGCGACATCCATGGATTTTACCATTTAAATGAAGGTAAAATTGAAGATTATCTATAATTTTTTTGTTTTTTTACTGTTTATAAGGCACTCATTTGAATAATAAATCTTCTTTTGTAATCGTTATTTTTATTTTCTTATTTTCTACTACTTCAAGCCATGCTCTTGATGCAGGAGAACATGCATTAATTGGTGATCTTGCGTTTAAACAAAACCTTCTCAACTATCCTAATGATATAAAAAATTTGGAAGCCGACATATCCTTCAGTTATGGTCAGCTAGTTGCTATGTCAGCCGACATGTACATTAGCGTGGAAGAGTTAGCTCTAAACGATCCAGGTATACTAAATGGTTTTTTTAATCGAAACAGAAAAAGTTTAAAACGCTGCATAGATAAAGAAGTAGAAAACATTCGAACTAAGCGCATTTATTCAGGGTGTGATGATTTAGAGTTTGCAAAGAAAAAAATCCAATATGTTGCGTTAGCCCATGATAATTATGGGCATTTTGCTTGGCATAATATAAAACGCTATGTTGAATTACATACTAAAGCATTGTGGTTTGCAAATTTGGCTTATTTAAAATGTTCAAAATTAGAATGGCAAAAAGTAAATATACGATGTGGCAAAAACAAAAAGAAGTTAACCACATTAATTGCAAACTCAAATTATAAGAAAAAACAAAAAACTAAGTATCGAAAACTACCAAAATTATTTCCACGAAAACGTTTTACAAAAAACTATTTTTCTAAAATGACAAAAGAAAAAATGATTCGATTAGCGCTGTTTACCAATGCTTATGCAGATCATTATCTTACCGATGCATTTTCAGCAGGACATCTCAGAGTGCCACGCTCTCAAATTGATATATTTGTTGTACATTATGCAGGTAATAAGAATAAAAATAAACGAGAAAAAGGTTCTTCTCTATCTGGTGCACTAACTCAATACCTGCATAATTTAGACGGTAGTTTAAAAGGAATTGCTGTGACCAATAGCCTTGGTTACAAATTTACAATCAGAAGTGATAAACAGTTATTTAGCAAAATTAATAGTCAGGAGCTATCTGGTATTGTCGAAACCAATAAACAAATCACTCAACCGCTAGCGGCAACTAAAGCGTCGATTAGCGAAATATTTAACGTGATTACGCATGGAGAAAAGTCAATGCCTCTTGCTAATTTTAAAGCCTTAGAATATGTCCCTTATCGAATAGATCCAACAAAAGATAGTTTAGCCAGCCAAGTAAAGTTACATATTGAGCAACATGGTTCTATCAAAAAAGCAATTAAAAGTATGTCGTCAGAAATGCAAATCATTTTTCGCAGTAGTATGTTAATAGATAATATTTCTTATAAAGAATATTTTAAAGATTTTTCCCTCTCAATACCCTCTATGATGAAAAAATTACAAGTACAAATAAAAAAAGAGTCTAAAAATATAATTTTAAAAAAACGGATACCGTCTTCATTACTAAAAGCGCTTAAAGTTTTGAATTAGTAGAGATAGTCATTTCGCCTAACGCGTTAAATATTGATCAAGTAAACTTTGAGTAAACTGAGGTCTCATATAAAACCCTCTTGGTAGAGTTTGTGAGTAATTACCTTCCGAGTCAGTCGCATCAGTTAAGACTCTAGAATTTGCAGCCTTTGGTCGTACTTGTAATATCTCTCCCATCTTTGCGTTTAATTGCCCATATTGTCCGAGCACAATGAGATCCATCACCTCTTCCCAATCTTGTTTAAGCTGGCTAGCTTCATGCTGATTGGGTTGCCACAAAAAAGGCGTCGCTATTCTAGAGTTTTCTAATGGTTGATCTTTTATTCTTGCGATTGGAACCCATAAAACATGTGATAACTTATGTTTAGTTGCACAATTTTCCCATGTTAGACCTTGATGATTATTAATATTGACGACTGAAATGTAAGTTGATTCTTGCACACGACCACTAAAATCTATTGGTAGCGTTTTTAATTCTACACCTATTTTAGAGAAATCTGGTTCTGATAAATTACCTGCATCAGCCCCTAAACAGCTTTCAATAAATTGCCCTTGCCAACCCTTTTCTCGCTTAAGATCGGTAGGAATATGAGCTTGATGTTGATCTGCAAGTTCGCCGATAGTCAAGCCCGCAATTTGCTTGGCTCGCTCCTTTAACTCAATAATTGTGGTTGGAGGGGATATCATCATTACATTTTAACTTGCGAAAGATAGAAGTTACTAAACAAATTTGCTGAAACCGCATTTCTGTGTTTGAATAAGTAATAGGTAAGATTAATTGGTAACGATAAGTGATTGATTCAGAGGGGTTTCGCTCCAATGTCGGCATCATTGTATGCAACGACTTTGGAAAACTGCTCTGGACCAGACGCATTGGACAAAACTCTTGGCAATTTGCTCAGGGTGGCGTAGATCCAGGCGAATCTGCGGAACAAGCTATGTTTCGCGAATTGACTGAAGAAATTGGGCTAGAAGAAAAAGACGTTAAAATATTAGGTGTCACTACAGAGTGGTTAAAATACCGTTTACCTAACCGTTATATACGTCATGATAGCCGTCCTTTGTGTATTGGCCAGAAGCAAAAATGGTTCATGTTAAAACTAACATCACATGACTCCAAAATTAGGTTTGATGCAACGGGGCATCCAGAATTTGATCATTTTATGTGGGTCAGCTATTGGTATCCGCTACGACAGGTGATTTCATTTAAACGCGACGTATACCGACAAGCATTGGTTGAATTACTGCCGAGTGTCATAGCTCAACAAGCGAAGCAAAGAAAAGGACGGAAACGTCACCATAGGCAGAAACGGTAAGTTTTTATACTAGCAAGGTCTAAAGGAATAATTGACCTAGACTAGTTATTTTACTAGATTTTAAAGGAGTGACGATTGATCCGCAAGTTAGCTCGGATAACAAAGGCAGTTGAACTCGCTGATAATCAACAGCAAGTTCTCGATTTAGTCGTTACAAATACCTGCGAAGAGCTAGCTGTAGAGGTCTGCTCGATTTTTTTAGTCGATTACTCCGTTAATCAATTTGTACTAATGGCAAGCAAAGGTCTAAATCCTCAAAGTATCGGTAAAGTAAGGATCGAATTTAATGAAGGTTTAGTCGGCTTAGTTGGTCAAAGAGAAGAACCGATCCATCTTCAAGTTGCCGAAGATCATCCATCATTTCAATACGTTAAAGAACTCAATGAAGATGCTTTTTCTGCCTATTTAGGCGTTCCTATAATTCATCAAAGAAAAGTCTTGGGTGTGCTTTGTATTCAGCAGAGAAACGAACGTCAATTTGAATTAGATGAAGAAACCTTTTTAATTACCCTGGCGACTCAAATATCATCAACACTATCTGGCACTAAGACCGATGCTTTGTTAAATGATGATAACTCAAAACAACTAGTAAGGTGCATTAATGGTAGCCCCGCATCCAGTGGTGTAGCAATTGGCGTAGCCAAAGTCATTTTTCCAAGTCACGATATTCGCAGCGTTCCCATTAGAAAAACACAAGATATACAGGGTGAACTCCGAAGGCTTCAACAGGCCGTTAAACGAACCCATGTAGAGCTAAAAAAAATGTCAGAACGTATGATCGGTTTGATATCGGAGCAAGAGCGTTCACTCTTTGATGCTTATCAGCAAATACTTGGCTCTGCGGGGATTGAACAAGAAGTAGAAACAGAAATTAAATCGAATCTTTGGGCACCTTCTGCACTAAAAGTCGTGATTATGCGACACTTAAAAGCTTTTGCATCTATGGAAGATCCTTATTTAAGCGAGCGTGGAAAAGATATTGAAGATTTAGCCAATCGAGTGCTGGCAAATATGTTACGGCGCGGTAAACAGAAAGACGACGTCGAACAATTTGAACAACCTATTATTTTAGTTGCTGAAACGGTTACTGCGGCTATGCTAGCAGAGGTAAACTCTTCCAATATTTTAGCCGTCGTATCCCTAAATGGTTCAGCAACTTCTCACGCAGCAATTGTAACTAAAGCACTCAATATTCCCGCAATAATGGGATTAGACCCCTGTCAGGTGAATAGACTAGACAATAAAAAAATTATTGTTGATGGCTATAAAGGACAACTATTCGTATCACCTAACGAGAGCTTAATTCAACGTTATAATAAATTAATTGAAGAGGATAAAAGTCTTTCAAAAGATCTTGAAAATGAATCAACAACACCAAATGCGACTAAAGATGGAACTCCCATTTCCCTTCTAATTAATTCTAGTAGTCAATATTCTACAAATACCAAAGAAGATAGATTTTCTTCCAAATCTAAAAAGAAACATGCACTTAGTTTGATAGAAAAACTAGCCATTAGTGGCGCAAATGGGATCGGACTTTACCGAACTGAAATTCCATTTATGCAACATTCACAGTTCCCCAGTGAAGATGAACAAGTCGCTATTTACGAAAAAGTTTTACAACAATATACGGAACAACCCGTTACCATACGAACGCTTGATATCGGTGGTGATAAACCGCTTCCATATTTTAAAATAAAAGAGGAAAACCCATTTCTTGGCTGGCGAGGGATAAGAGTTACTTTGGATCATCCCGAAATATTTTTAGTTCAAGTGCGAGCAATATTAAGAGCCAGTCTCGATAGAAAAAATTTAAAGATAGCGCTACCGATGATAGCCACTATTAAAGAGTTAGATGACAGCTTAAGATTAATTCATCAAGCCACTGCAGAAATTGAAGAGGAAGCTTATAAGCAAAATAGAACACTTTATAAACCTCAAATTGGAATTATACTGGAAGTTCCTTCGGCAGTTTTACAACTCGATAGTATTATTCCTAGAGTTGATTTTTTATCGATTGGTACCAATGATTTGATTCAATATTTACTCGCTGTGGATCGAAATAATCAGCGAATTAAAGGATTATATAATCACTTTCAACCCGCCGTTTTAAAGATTTTAAAATTCATTATTAACGAATGTAAAGATCATGATTTAAGCTTACAAATCTGTGGTGAAATGGCATCTGATCCTTTAGCAATAATTATGCTTATTGGAATAGGGTATAGAGAATTTAGTATGAGCGCATCAAATATCGCGCGCGTTAAAAAAACTATTTCACAATTCAGTATTGATGAAATGACCTCTATCAGCAGACAATTAAATCAATATGAGACCGCTACAAAAATAAAATCTGAACTATTAATTGCGATGGAAAACAAAGGACTTGGCGCTCTTAATCGAGCGGGTAATTAGTCGAATTTGCTTAATTCTTTAATAGATAAGACTCTTTTAGATATTTTTCCCTTATGGATCATTTTTCCGTTAACCGGATTGCTTGCTGGCTTTATGGCTGGTTTATTTGGGATTGGTGGCGGCTTTATCATCGTTCCACTTTTGCTATTTGTGCTACCTCAAATAGGTATTGGATCTGAATTAACCACGCATTTTGCAATTGGTACTTCTTTAGCCTGCATAGTTATTACATCAATCTCCTCCACCCGTTCACATCATTTGAGAAAATCCGTTAATTGGCAATTGATAAAGATAGTCACTCCTGCTTTAATTATCGGCTCAATCGTAGCTTCTAAAATCGCTTCTTTAGTGAGTGGTAAAATACTAATGTCCGTCTTCGTATTCGGTGCGTTAATAACAGCAATCTATTTATTTTCCTCTAAAGCCGATAAAATTAGGTTGGACAACAAAGCCCTTCAAAAGAAAGACAACCTAACCTACTTTTTATTTGGCAATTTTACCGGCTTTATTTCAAGCCTGATCGGAATTGGTGGTGGCAGTATCTTAGTGCCTTTTTATGTCTTCAAAGGTCAAAGTGCTCACAAAGCGGTTGGAACAGCTGCTGCCTGTGGATTTCCTGTCGCATTATTTGGCGCCATTGGTTATTTAGTAAATGGGTTACGCATTACCCAAAATATTTCTCACTCATCTGGCTATATCTATTGGCCCGCTTTTATTGGGATTGTTATTTTTTCAGTTTTAGGTGCACCCATAGGGGCTAAAGTTGCCCATGCTTTTCAAGAAACGACGCTTAAAAAGGTTTTTGCTCTATTTTTGGTGTTCACTGGCGGTCAAATTATTTATACTCAATGGTTTAGTTAAGTACATAAAGAACCACCTATGGAATTCCCAAATATTGACCCTGTCATCATTCAAATCTATGGCCCGATAGGCCTTAACTGGTATGGCTTAATGTACCTCGCTGGTTTTGCAGGCGCTTGGTACTTAGGTAGCCATAGAGCCAAACAGCCCGGTAGCCCATTCACTGAAGAACAAGTTAGTGATTTTCTTTTTTATGGTTTCTTAGGCGTTGTTCTGGGTGGAAGAGTTGGCTATGTTCTATTTTATCATTTTGATTTTTTTATCGCCGATCCACTTTATCTGTTTAAAATTCACGAAGGTGGCATGTCATTTCATGGTGGATTAATTGGTGTATTACTTGCATTTGTTTACTTTGCCAAAAAGACTGGTAAATCTTTTGCTATCATTTCGGACTATTTCGCTCCCATGGCTCCTATTGGATTGTTCACCGGTAGAATTGGAAATTTTATCAATGGTGAATTATGGGGTAAAGCCACCGATATTGAGTCAGTTCCTTGGGCAATGATATTTCCAAGCGACCCAAGCGGACTGTTTAGACACCCTTCGCAATTATACGAATCATTTTTAGAAGGTTTTGTACTATTTTTAATCCTTTATTTTTATAGTAAAAAACCTCGCCCAGCAGGAACGGTTAGTAGTTTATTTTTATTAGGTTATGGGAGCTTCCGTTTTATCGTCGAATATTTTAGGGAGCCAGATAAACACCTCAAGGATATGGCTGAAGTTATGTCTATGGGTCAGTTACTTTCATTGCCAATGATTATTTTAGGACTAGTTTTGTTTATTTGGTGTAACAAGAAAAACAAATAATAGGACGAGAATTAGTAAAATGAGAAAGTTATGAAACAATATTTAGACATGATGCAACACCTTATTGATAACGGTGCAGACAAAGGCGATAGAACTGGCACTGGCACTCGCAGTGTGTTTGGTTATCAAATGCGTTTTGATCTGCAAAAAGGCTTTCCTCTCACCACAACCAAAAAGCTTCATTTACGATCGATCATGATTGAACTACTTTGGTTTTTAAATGGTGATACCAATATCCAATATTTAAAAGATAACAAAGTAAAAATTTGGGATGATTGGGCAGATGAGAATGGCGATCTTGGCCCTGTTTATGGGGAACAATGGCGTGCTTGGAAAAAACCTGATGGTTCCACGATTGATCAAATTAGCAATGTTGTTGAAGCAATTAAAAAGACCCCTGATAGTCGAAGAATACTAGTCGTCGCTTATAATCCTGGTGTTGCAGATGAAGTGGCATTACCGCCTTGTCATTCTCTATTTCAGTTTTATGTCGCTAATGGAAAACTATCTTGTCAGCTTTATCAACGTAGCTGTGATATATTTCTAGGTGTACCCTTTAATATTGCTTCATATGCTTTACTCACTCACATGATTGCACAGCAGTGTGATTTAGATGTTGGTGAGTTTATTTGGAGTGGTGGTGATGTACATTTATATTCAAACCACTTTGAACAAGCGGAAGAACAATTATCTCGAGACATTTTAAAGCTTCCACAGTTACTTATTAAAAGAAAACCAAAAGATTTATTTAACTATCAATATGAAGACTTTGAAATAGTTAATTATGAAGCCCATCCAAGTATAAAAGCACCAATAGCCGTATGACAAAACCAATTATTTCTTTAGTAGCCGCGATGGCGAAGAATCGAGTGATCGGCAAAGATAATCAAATGCCATGGCACTTAACTGCAGATCTTAAACACTTTAAAAGTGTCACCATGTCTAAACCAATTGTAATGGGTAGAAAAACATTTGAATCAATAGGACGTCCACTACCTGGTAGAGAAAATGTCATCATTAGTCGAAATAAAGATTATGCCGTAGATGGATGCATTGTTGTTCACTCTATTGAGGACGCTTTAGCATTATTAACTGATTATGAAGAAATAATGATCATTGGAGGCGGGTTTCTTTATTCTCAAATCATCGAACAAGCCGATAAACTTTATTTAACATTTATCGATTTAGAAGTTGATGGAGATACTCATTTTCCAGAATTTGAACACTTAAACTTAATAGAAACATGTCGAGTAAAACATCAGAAAGATGAAAAAAATCCATACGATTATCAGTTTGTTGATTATAAGGTTTCCAAATGAAAATTTTTCTAGCCCTTTCTATCTTACTTTCTACTTTATTTGTAAGTCATGTAAAAAGTGAAGAAATAACCGAACAATCATTCATTGGCAAATGGTGCGGGAAGTGGGATCAAATATATGAATTTTGCTTAACCATTGATAACCTTGATTCAGATTCAATGGCAAAATATCAGTGGAAAGAATTTACTGATGGGAAGTTTAAAAAAAGCAATAAGGTCGTAAATAGAATCAATCGTAATACCATAAAAGTCGATAACATTATTCTTGTTTTAGATGAGAGCAATTTAATGCAAGCGAATGCCGTTGGTGTTTTTAAAGTTAGAAGTAGGGTATCAATAATCAATAAACAAAATTTAAAAACTAAATAGCATATAGGCTTTAGAGCAATGTTTATGTGGCGCGGTACCATTTAAAATATCACTACCAACTAATATAGATAGCTAATTGCCATTACACTCTATGCCAAAAAGCACACGGATATTATGATACGCATGTTTCTTGGTTATCCGTAAATGATGATTTACCCAAGAAACTCGAACCGAATAATTTTAATAGTTAGGTATTTATTTTGGCAACAACAATTATATTATTCGCAACACCATTTTTTTTCTTACTTATTTTCATAGAACTATATGTTAATAAAAGACGAAATACAGGTGTCTACCGCTTAAATGACTCTCTTACCAGCTTATCCTTAGGCGTAATAAGCCAAACAAGAAAGTTAGTCATCTTTAGTTTGGCATCAATCATTTACGCTTGGGCGCCTGATTCTATTGCGATTTTCCACTTATCTGAAGAAAGTATAGCTACTTGGATCTTTAGCTTTATATTTTATGATCTTTTATATTATTGGTTTCATAGAATTTCCCATAATGTCAATTTTTTATGGGCATCTCATGTTGTTCACCACCAAAGTGAAGAATACAATTTAACAACTGCATTACGGCAAACGAGTAGTTCAGTCATGATTTGGATATTTTATATTCCGAGTTTTGTTATTGGAATTCCCGCTGAAGTTTTTTTTGTTAGTGGCGCTTTAAATTTAGTTTATCAGTACTGGGTTCATACTCGATTAATTGGGAAGTTAGGATGGTATGAGTCTATTTTTGTAACTCCGTCGCATCATCGCGTACATCATGGTCAAAATGAAATTTATATTGATAAAAACCATGGCGGTATTTTTATTCTTTGGGACAAATGGTTTGGAACGTTTCAAGAGGAACTTGAAAGTGAAAAAGTTATTTATGGTGTTAGACGACCACTCAAAAGCTTTAATCCTTTGTGGGCTAATATTCACACTTGGTTTTCATTATTAACTGATGCAGTTAGAACTAAAAGCTGGTTAGATAAAATAAGAATTTGGTTTATGCCGACAGGCTGGCGACCTGAAGATGTAGAACTCACTTATCCTCTTATTAAACAACCCACTGGAGTACAAGTAAAATATAACCCAGAACCGAATGGATTAGTTAAGATTTATACACTGATCCAATACGTTTTTGTAGCAACATTCGGTGTGATTTTTATTCAAGCTGCGGTTACACTTCCTTTTAATACCCAACTTATGATTTGGATAGTAATAACCACCCCATTTTTATTAAATGGCTGGCTATTAGAATCTAAAAAACACATCAAATATTGGGAATTACTAAGATTATCCATAACAATACTATTAGTTTTCTGGTTGCGAGACTCTTTCGCACAATGGATACAGATCTTTAGCTCAATTTACTGCCTGTTTTCACTACTATATTTGGCTATAATTTTTAAGACTGCTTTTAAGAAAATATAGTTTTGATAAAGCTCCAACATTCATCGGGTTTAGCCTGAATTAAAAAATGTGAACCATTTATTCTTTTTACCTTTAAGTTAGAAAGGTTTACAATAAAATCATTAATACATTGGTTGGGAATTAATTTATCTTCCAATGCCTGTATATAGCAACAATCTATACTTGATAGCCGATTCAATGAATTACGTTCATCAATATCAACTAACATTCGTAAACGAGATGCTAAAACTTCTGGGTTAACAATTTTGATCGCCTCTTTAACTAAAATAGTAAGTTCTTCCGATGCATCTTTACCAACACAAAAATATTTTAATATCAAATTGGGAATAGATAAGTGTAATAAAAAAATCAACGGTATTACTCTAAGTAGCTTCAATAGCTTTTTTCTTGGGCTAATAGAAAATGTAGTACAAAAAATAATATTTTTGACATCAAATTTGTAATTCCTCAATAAATTTAATACTACAGGCCCTGCAAATGATTCTGCCAAAATTAGAATAGTTTTGTTTTTAGGTATTTGATTATTGACAACTGCGACTATTTCTTCAAATGTTAAAACTTTATCTTTGGGGTATCTAATTATTAAAGTATTCAATTCTTTAGGAAGTACTTTTAGAAACGGTTTGAATAAATCGCCAGTACCGTCCAGCCCTGGCACTAAGACTAGTAAATGTTCATAATTCATAGTTCATAACCGAATCTATTCAACGATTTATATACTTAATAAGACCTTTAAAAACTAAAAACCCGTCATAGGTACAATCATTACTTTTGGATACTGATAATTTTTGACTCCAATATTCACCGCCACCTCCGGTAAATATCCATTGTTCAACTTGATGATGTCTTGTGACTTCACTGATGCTATTTTCTAGATATCCTTGAATCATTTGATCAACACCAAATTTAACACATTCATTGGTTGATACTCCAAGTAGGTTTACATCCTTACCTATCAGTTGATCTGACACGAAAACTCGATCAGTTGCATTTAAACTATCTAATAATAATTTTTTTCCTGGTACGATCTGACCACCTAAATGTTGTCCACTTTCACTAATAACATCAAGAGTAATTGCGGATCCTACATCTATAATTCCAATTATTTTTTTGAAGTGATGATTAGCAATAATGGTTAGCCAACGGTCGACACCTAGATTTTCTAAATTGTCATACGCACATGAAATTCTATCGAATTGTTTTTCTGTTCTAACAAAAATGGAATTAATATTTAATTTATTTAAAATTGAAGAGAGCTGTTTATTATCTGCCTGTTTTCTTACCGATGAAATATAGCTCAAAGATAATTTGTTCTTCATGTTAAATTTTGAAATGTCTTCAGCTAAACTGCTGAGCGAGTCTGTTTGCTTTACATTATCAGAATTTAATTGTGATTCAATATCACCGGAAGGTTCAAGAAATAAATATTTTAGAAAAGTGTTTCCCCAATCAATCAACAAGATCATGCTCGCCCCTTCAAGTTCAAACCCCTTAAACTAACCTCTCCGGAGTAGAAACTCTTTTCACCCTGACTCGTTTGTACTCTTATTGCACCATTTTTGTCAATACCTTTTTCAATGCCATCGATATTACCATTGTGTGTTTTAATCGTTACAGGTTGACCAATAAACGCGCTATTTGTTTTCCATTTTTTATTAAAAGTATCAAAGCCTTGATTTATAAATTGGTCGATAGTTTGGTCTAATTCAATCAACAAGTTAGCCATCATTGTCGTTTTGTCGGTTTTTTTCGACAATATATCCAATAAATTTATCCAAGGTTGGTTGATTTCCTTTGAGAATTTCTCTGGCATATCCCAATTAATTCCAATCCCAATATTAATAAAGCTCGTATCATTTGAATCTCCGCTAGCTTCTACTAAAATTCCCGCCAGCTTTCTATTGCCACAAAGTAAATCATTAGGCCATTTAAGTTTTATTGTTTGAACAGTGACTCTATTAATAGTTTCTGTCAGACCTATTCCAATAGCTAAACTCAAACCGCCAAGAACACTTAAACCAACAGGTAGCTCAATTCCAATAGAAAAATATAAATTAGCGCCAAAAGGTGAGACCCATTGATTCCCTTTTCGACCTCGCCCTTTTGATTGATGTTCAGCAATACAAACTCGACCTAAGGAGATTGAGTTTGCATCTTTAGTATTTCTATTTTTCGAACTATCATTCCATTTGTTTGAAATATAGGTAGAAGTTGAATCAATCGTTGTTAGAAGATCAATTTCAGGGAAGTATTTTATCTTGTTTTTTACTAAGGACAGAAGTTGATTTTTATCAATTAAATTTAATCCATCAGGTATTTTATAACCTTTACCTTTCACCGAATATATTTCTATATGCCATGATTGTAATTTAGCTACAAGTTTCCAAATAGCGGTTCTGGAAACTCCAATTTTATCTGCCAAATATTGTCCTGAATGAAATCCCCCATCTGCAAGCACCTTTAGCAATTGATTAATTCTTTTATTTGCATCCATTTTCATTGGTTTGTTTTTTCAGTCAAGTCAATTCCTAAAACTCGAACTTCATACTCTAATTCAATTCCATAAAGTGATTTTATTTTTTGCATTACATCACAGGCTAGTTGCCAAATTTTAACGCCTTGCGTTTCACCAAAATTAACCAGAACTAATGCTTGTTGCTCATGAATCCCAACACCTCCCACTCGCTTACCTTTTAATCCGGCATTATCAATTAACCAACCGGCAGCAATTTTAAATTCTTTGCCCGTTTTATCTGGGTAACTCACTATATTAGGAAACTTATTTTTAAGGCTCTTATATTTTTCAGAGCTAACAACAGGATTTTTGAAGAAGCTACCCGCATTCGGTAAAATAACTGGATCAGGTAGTTTTTCTTTTCTAAGTTTACAAACCCAATCATAGATATTTTTAGGCATAGGTTCATTTAACCGATCAGTATGATTTTTAGGGAATTTTTCTGATAGTTTTTTAAGAGGCGCATAAGATATAACTGGATTTGCGACTTTATTCAAAATAAAGTTAACATAGCAAACTAAATATCTTCCTTGCCCTGCTTTTTTTAACCTGCTCTCTCTATAAGAAAATTCACACTCGCTATGATTAAAAATAATATGTTTATTCTCTCTTAGGTCAAAGCATTCCACACTTTCAATAACCTGTTCTACTTCTACACCATAGGCTCCAATATTCTGGACAGGAGCCGCACCAACTGTTCCAGGAATTAGAGCTAAGTTTTCGACTCCAAAATAATTATTCCTTAAGCATGTAGTTACAAAATCGTGCCAATTTTCCGAGGCTGCGACTCGTAGGTAAATATTCTTATCCGTTTCGTTAGTCTTTTCAATTCCAAACATCTGTGGATAAATGACCAAACCAGAATAATCACCTGCAAAAAGTAGGTTACTGCCACCGCCGATGATCAATTTTTCTTTATAGTTGGCAATTTTGTTAAAATGCAATTTAAGTTCTTTGTTAGAATTTATTTGTAAAAAAGCTTCAGCTTTTGCCTCCACTTTGAAAGTGTTTAAATTTTTTAAACTTTTATTAAATATAAATTCAGACAAAATGACTTACTCTTCAACGGCTAACCTATCGACTTTTTGGAATCCTCTTGGTAATTTATTTCCTCTACGCCCTCGTTCACCTCGATAATGAGCTAAATCACTTGGTTTTAGTTTTAAATAACGTTTACCCGAATAGACTAATATTGATTCCTCTGTAGACACCACACTCAGTGCCGTTACGAATTCTTCTCTCAGTTTTAATCGAGCGGTTGGAATACCAATTATTTTATTCCCCTTCCCCTTTGATAATTGTGGGAGATCTTTGATCGGAAATACCAATAAACGACCTTCATTTGAAATAGCGACACATAACTGATCCTCATAATCTGACACAGGAATGGCCGATAATACTTTAGCACCAGAAGGTAAACTAATTAACGCTTTACCATTCTTTGCTTTAGTTACTGTATCTGCAAAATTTCCGACAAATCCGTATCCTGCATCACTAGCAAATAAATATTCTTGGTCATCATTAGCCATTAATGTATCAACAAAGTTCGAACCAGCGATTGGGTTAAAACGCCCTGTTAAAGGTTCACCTTGTCCTCGTGCAGATGGTAGATTATGGGCAAGTTGTGAGAAACTTCGGCCACTGGAGTCGAGAAATACAACGTGTTGGTTACTCTTACCTCTAGCAAATGAGCCAAATTCATCACCAGACTTATAATTAAGTTCCGTTGCGTCGACCTCATGTCCTTTTGCACATCTGACCCAACCCATTTTAGAGACAACCACGGTTACCATTTCACTGGGCATTAAATCCGATTCTGTTAACGCTTTGGCATCTTCTCTTGCAACAATCGGAGACATTCTCGCATCTGCAAACTCTTCTGCAGCTTGTTTAATTTCTTTTTTAACTAACGTTTTTAACCGTTGATTCGATCCTAAAATTAATTCTATCGACTTTCGTTCAATTGACAGTTCATCTTGCTCACCTCGAATTTTTATTTCTTCAAGCTTTGCTAGGTGACGTAATTTTAATTCTAAAATCGCTTCCGCTTGTATGTCAGAGATTCCAAAATGAGCCATTAAAACCGGTTTTGGTTTATCTTCCTCTCGGATGATTTTAATCACTTCATCAATATTTAAAAACGCGATCAACAAACCATCCAAAATATGTAAACGGGAATTTACTTTTTCTAACCTTGACTCTAACCTTCGTCTAGTAGTTGCAGTTCTGAATCTTAACCATTCATTTAAAAATGTTACTAATCCTTTGACCCGAGGATTACCATCAATACCAATCACGTTCATATTGATTCGATAACTTCTTTCTAGATCGGTAGTAGCGAATAGATGTTTCATCAACACATCAGAATCCACTCGATTAGAGCGGGGAATAATAACTAAACGGGTTGGATTTTCATGATCCGATTCATCCCTTAAATCGCTGACCATCGGTAATTTTTTAGCATTCATTTGTGCCGCAATTTGTTCCAGAATTTTTGAACCTGAAACTTGATGAGGTAAATGATGAATCACAATTTCGCCATCCTCAATTTCATAAGATGCTCGCATTCTGATACTGCCTCGCCCAGTCTCATAAGCTTTCCTAATATCCTCTTTAGAGCTAATAATTTCTGCACAGGTTGGATAATCAGGTCCAGGAACGAACTCCATAATTGCATTGAGATCTGCTTTTGGATTATCAATTAAATGAATACAAGCATCTGCAATTTCTTGCGCATTATGAGGTGCAATATCAGTCGCCATTCCTACAGCAATGCCTGTCGTTCCATTGAGCAATAAGTTTGGTAGTCTTGCCGGCAAAACTTTAGGTTCTTTTAAAGTACCATCAAAATTAGGTGTCCAATCAACTGTGCCTAATCCAAGTTCAGACAATAAAATCCCCGCATATTTTGAAAGACGAGATTCGGTATAACGCATGGCAGCGAATGATTTAGGATCATCCGGCGCTCCCCAATTTCCTTGACCATCAACTAGTGGATAACGATAAGAAAAAGGCTGAGCCATCAATACCATTGCCTCATAACAAGCACTATCACCATGCGGATGAAATTTACCTAATACATCCCCAACTGTTCTGGCAGATTTTTTATATTTAGCCGTCGACTTTAAACCGAGTTCACTCATCGCATAAACGATTCTTCGTTGAACAGGTTTTAGTCCATCACCAATATGAGGCAACGCACGATCCATAATCACATACATTGAATAATTTAAGTATGATTTTTCTGTAAAATCAGCAAGCGTTTGCTGCTCAACACCTTCAAAATTTAATTCCATAATTCTTCTTATTTATTAAAAACTAAAAACATATTTACCACGGAGAAGAGATAAAACATTGATAATTTTTTATCTAACCACTCCACCAACATCACACCATAGGATTTAGATTAGTTTAAATCAAAACACCTTGTTCAGGGATGAACAAGCTGAGCGCACAAGGATGTGCTCACAGCGTTTTTGATTTGAACTAGTCTGAATCCATAAACACTATACCTCCACCATTCCACCTTTCTCTTCAAGCCATGCCTTTCGATCTGCCGCACGTTTTTTATTCAAAAGCATATCCATCATTTCATGGGTTTTTTCATGCGAATCAATCGTAAGCTGAACGAGTCGTCTAGTATTCGGATCCATAGTCGTTTCGCGTAACTGCTTTGGATTCATTTCACCCAAACCTTTAAAACGTTGAATATTTACTTTACCACGTTTTTTTTCTGCCTGAATTCTATCCATCACACCTTGACGCTCATCTTCATCCAGCGCGTAATATACATCTTTACCAATATCAATTCGATACAATGGAGGCATGGCAATATAGACATGCCCGGCTTCCACTAACGCTTTAAAATGTCGAATAAATAAAGCACAAAGCAACGTAGCGATATGCAAACCATCACTATCTGCATCGGCCAATACACAAATTTTTCCATAGCGTAATCCACTTAAATCATCACTGCCCGGATCAAGCCCTAAAGCAACGGATATATCGTGCACTTCTTGTGAAGCTAGAATCTCTGATGAATCGACTTCCCAGGTGTTTAAAATTTTACCTCTGAGTGGCATAATTGCTTGAAACTCTTTGTCTCTTGCTTGCTTAGCTGAACCGCCAGCGGAATCCCCTTCCACTAAAAAGAGTTCGCCTGCCATTATATCTTGACCACTACAGTCCGCTAATTTACCCGGCAGGGCAGGGCCACTAGTAATCTTTTTTCTGGCTACTTTTTTGCGTGAACGTAATCGTTTATGAGCATTGGATATCGCTAATTCAGCTAGTTTATCCCCATAGGTTGGATTTTTATTTAACCATAAAGAAAAAGCATCTTTCACTACACCAGACACAAATGCTGAACATTGGCGAGAAGAAAGTCTTTCTTTAGTTTGTCCAGAAAACTGTGGGTCTTGCATTTTGACTGAAAGCACAAAAGTTAAACCATTCCAGATATCATCCGCGGCTAATTTAACGCCCCTTGGTAAGATATTACGAAACTCGCAGAACTCTTTCATAGCATCAAGTAAGCCTGTTCTTAAACCATTAACATGCGTACCACCTTGAACGGTTGGAATTAAGTTAACGTAACTTTCATTGACTACCTCGCCATATTCTGGGAACCACATTAACGCCCAATCAACAGCTTCTTTTTCTCCAGCAAAACTGCCCGTAAAAGGTTCATCAGGGATCGTTTCTGTATCGATTGCGGTTAACTTTAGGTAATCAGTTAAGCCGTCTTCGTAATACCATTCAGTTTTACTTTCTTGCTCTGATTTAGTTGAGGTTTGGTTATTTACCAGAGTAACTCGTAAACCAGGACACAAAACAGCCTTTGCTCGAAGTAGGTGTTTTAACTTTGAAATTGAATATTTTGCCGAATCAAAATATTTTGGATCTGCCCAAAAAACTACACTGGTACCCGTATTCCTTTGCCCTACCTCACCGATAATGCCTAATGGCTTAGACAAATCACCGCTCTCGAAACTAATTTGATGCCTTTTTCCTTCCCTTTTAACCGTAACTTCAACTTTAGTCGAAAGAGCATTCACTACAGATATACCCACACCATGTAAACCACCGGAGAATTCATAGTTTTTATTCGAAAATTTACCGCCTGCATGAAGCTTAGTTAAAATTAATTCAACACCACTAACACCTTCCTCAGGGTGAATATCGACCGGCATACCTCGACCGTCATCTTGAACTTCTAATGAGTTATCACTGTGCAGAATCACTGTAATATTTTTACAATGCCCTGCAAGTGCTTCATCTACACTATTATCAATAACTTCTTGAGCTAAATGGTTGGGACGGGTGGTGTCCGTGTACATTCCAGGACGTTTTTTAACTGGATCGAGACCACTAAGAACTTCTATGGAATCTGAATTATAACTACTCGACATTATCTTCCTTATTCTTTATTGCTATTTTAAATATTTTATACTGGTACTGGTAATGTTGGCTCAGAATACTAGCAACCACCTTCAAAAGGCAAGAAACAATTGTGAATATTAACGCACTTTATGTGGTAAACCTGTTTTGATCAAACGAGGCATATACTCTAGTATCAGGAAGGAATATTAAGCAAAAATATTTATGATTAGTATCCCTTAATCGAATAATCCACGGTAAACTCAACATTATCAATTCGGTGAACAACAGATTCTATATGCCCGTCAGAAAATAAATTTAAGTACCTATAACCTGGAGCTTTAGTATCAGCAGAAAAATCAGTTGAGCCTGGAGTGAATTGAACACAACTAGAGGGTGTCGCAATATAAGGAATACCATTGTGTTCTTGCTCATACTCTTGGTGAATATGACCCCAAAGAACACCTTTAACATTGTCGAATTTTGCGATCCGTTTTTGAAACTCTTTTTTATTCTTCAGACCAATATTTTTTAACCATTTACAGTTCACATCAACCGGATGATGATGCAATACGACTAATGAATGTTTGTTGGGATGTTCTTTTAAACAAGATTCTAAAAATGATAATTCATTCTTAGAGAGTGCACCATGCACCACTCCTGGAACAGAAGAATCTAATAAAATAATTTGCCAATGTTCAGTAATAAGCTGCTTACTCGGCAAAACTTTTGAGTTATTAAGTGTTTCATACATCGTTTGTGTATTATCGTGATTCCCTGCAAGCCAAAAAGTTGGGAAATCAAATCGCTGAAAATAATCTGCGAGGTATTGATAGGCTTCAGCTGTTGCATCCTGCGCAAGATCACCGGTTGCCAATAAAAAATCCGCTTTCCATTTTTCTTTAGAAACTCTTTGACATACAGCTTCAAAGCTTTCTCGAGTATTCAGACCTAATAAACAACCTTTAGGATCTGCAAAAATATGACTATCAGTTATTTGCACAATACGAACCACATCGACTCTCGATGAGTTAATTTTCGTGTGCTGCTTATTTAATTGAACCGTCATTTCTTAATTAACATCCATTTCGTTCTGAATGGTCTATCTCATCTGTATTTAAATCTAAACAGTATTTTAAACTTCCACCTAAAAATGTATTTAATTGGCGTTTTTCATCGACTAATTTAGCCGGGTACTGATTTTCATCTTGTACCGCTCTAATTGCCCTTAGCTTTGTTGCAGAAATACCATCCATTACCTCAAGCATTTTTGCGTCATGATACAAACGCACAATGAGCATCAAATTTTTCTTTACAATATTAGATGGTGCTTTAAATTCCATTTCTAAAGTTGTTGTATATCTAGTCGCTTCAATAGTTCTAAAACGAATAATCGATTGAGAATACGCCAACTTTCGTAATTCCAGATCACAATTTACTTTACTTAGTTTTTCACATTGTTGTATTAATAGAGAAGGGAACAACTTCACAATTAAACAATAATTTATTTCACATTGAGATATTAACTCGTCCAGATCGGGCTTATAAGTCAAATTTAAATTAACCTGTGGCACTGTTTTATCTTTAGTTCTTTAAAAGTTAGCTATTCAGAATAGCGAATTCAATTACATTTGGTTATAACAAATGACTATTTTAGTTTATATTATATTTGACTCTATCGCCTTAGATCGTTCACTATATTCCTTAAAAATCACGTATTTTGTGAACTATTAGTGTATTTTTTCAATCAGTTAGCGCTATTTACTCGCGCATCACACCACAATAAAATAATCTCTGTTAGTTTATCTCAAAGATATCTTTGCAGTTTTGCCAATTAAGTTTAAACCACTGTACTGCAATTAAAGTCATTGCATTATTAAGTCTCCCTGAAACCAACCATTCAAAAGCTAAATTCACATTAACAGAATGTATCTTAATATCTTCATTTTCATTGTCTAGACCAGCATATTCAGGTAAGTTTGAAGCATCAACTTCACCAATATATAACCAAATACGCTCTGTTGTACCGCCGGGACTCACCATATACTCACATATTTTTTTAATTCTATTGACACGACACCCCGCCTCTTCCTCTGATTCTCTAATCGCAACCGATTCAGGTTGTTCATCGATTTCAATCATTCCAGCGACCAATTCAATTAACCAAGGCGATGATTCAGATCCCATGGCACCCGGTCTAAACTGTTCAACAAAAACTAATTTCTCTAACTTTGGATCAAACAGCAATATTGCAGAAGCATACCCTCTCTCAAACACTTCACGGGTAAAAATGGGACTCCATCCACCTTCAAATAACTCATTACGGATGTGATATCGGTTAAGTTTAAAAAAACCATCATGCAGACATTCTTTTTTTGAAACTTCATAGTGCATAAACTTATTCCTAAAACTTCATCAACATGTTATTTAATCTAGGTGTCATCCTACATATACTTGTGATACCACAAGTGCAAAAGTATAGATATTAGGATTGTCCTAAGTCATTGGTATTTATTATAATTCTTGCTAGTATACCTAAATCACTAGTTGTTTCCAAAAGACTAAAAAATTGATTATTTAACGAAAGAGCAATAGGTGCATCTATGAATATTGAAAACGCTCGATTTAATATGATTGAACAACAAGTAAGACCTTGGAAAGTATTTGATGACAAAATATTGGGTGCCATGGCAGGACTTGCTCGTGAAAATTTTGTTGCAAACGATCAACAAGGTTTAGCCTATGCCGATACTCAATTATCTCTTGGTCAAAACCAATCAATGCTCGCCCCAAGAGAAATAGCGCGAATGATCCAAGCATTAGCATTAACTCCACAAGATAAAGTGTTAGAAATTGGAACTGGGAGTGGTTATTCCAGTGCTATATTATCCAAACTTGCAAAACACATTACTAGCGTAGAAATAATTAATGAATTTGTCGTTAAAGCTAAACAAATTCATAAAAAATTAGGGCTTGAAAATGTTACTGTAGAAGAAGGTGATGCTAGCGATGGTTGGATGGCACAAGCCCCCTACGATGCGATCTTAATTACATCCGCTTTACCTAAATTACCTGAAAATCTGAAAAGAAATCTCAATGAAAATGGACGAGTCGTCAGTATTATTGAAAACAGCATCGATCAAAACTCGGGATTAGTTGTCGCTTTAAGCCAACTTGATAGTAACAACCAATGGCAACATGAACACCTTTTCCCAGTCGACTCTCACCCAATGATTAATGTTGAAAAAACCAATCGATTTGAGTTTTAATTTGCCCCAACATATCTCTTTCTTACATATTTTATTACAAAAAGACGAGACTTCTCATACTTTAGTAATAAGATACTAGCCATAGGTGAGTTACAATACCAACACACCTAAAGAACAAAACCCGAATAACAAAAGCTTTGTTATTGAAAGGAATAAAAAATGAACAAATCTAAAATAATTGGCGTTACCCTTATTGCGTCTATTTTATCCGTCAATGTAATGGCAGATAACTTGTTAGATATTTATCGTTTGGCAAAAGATAATGATCCAACTTTTTTATCAAGCGAAGCTGGGCGAAAAGCATCGAATGAAAGAGTTAATCAGAGTTTGTCGGCACTTTTACCACAGATAAATGCCAGCGCGAACTATAGTAAATCTGAGAGTAAATCAAGTAGTCGTTCGTCGGGACTTTTTACGCCTGATAATCAAGCTATACCACCGCAAAATATTTCAAACCCACCATCTTTTAATGAAAGTGATACTACTTCCACAAATTTTTCCGTTAGTCTCTCTCAAGAAATATATAACCATTCAACTTGGCTAAATTTGAAACAAGCAGAAAAACGTGCGTTGCAATCAAATGTGAACCATGAAGGCTCTAAACAGAACCTAATAATTCGCGTAGCTGAGGCTTATTTTAACGTGTTGGCCGCAAAAGATAGTGTGGATTTTTCTGAAGCAGAAACAAAAGCAGTATCTAAAGAGCTAGCTCAGACAAATCAACGTTTTGAAGTTGGTTTAATTGCAATAACTGATGTACATGAAGCGCAATCTCGTTACGATAGAGCTGTTGCAAACCAAATTGTAGCGACTAATAATTTAGATAATACCCACGAATTATTACAACTCATTACTGGGCAATATCACTATGACTTGTTAATGTTAAAGGATAAGGTAGCATTAACAAAACCTCAGCCAGAAAATATAAAAAAATGGGTAAGTGAAGCTGAAAATAATAATATCAATGTTAAAGCAACAAGAATTGGTCTAAACATCGCCAAAAGAAGTATTTCTTTATCTCAATCAGGTCATTACCCAAGTTTAAGTCTATCCGCTAATTACTCAGATAATAATAGCGACACAGGCATTCCAACACGAGATGTTTACGACGACGCACAAAATTTTCTAGGCGTTTATTCTAATATTAACAGCAATAGTGATAGCACTAGCTCTTCAGTTTCAATCAATTTTAGCTTGCCAATATACTCGGGTGGTCGAACAAACTCTCAAGTGAAAGAAGCTCAACAACTTTACCAACAGGCATCTCATAACCTTGAATCGAGTAGACGTCTTGCAATAAGTCAAACACGTAGTTCATACCTTGGAGTGGTAGCAAATGTCAGCTCAGTTAAAGCTTTAAACCAAGCCGTTATCTCAGCCGAAAAATCATTAGAAGCGACTCAAGCAGGCTTTGAAGTTGGAACTAGAACAATCGTCGACGTGTTACTACAAACTCAACAGTTGTTTGAATCAAAACGTCAACACGCTCGTGCTAGATATGACTATGTTTTAAACACTTTAAAATTAAAGCAAGCTACCGGCCTTTTAACTGAAAAAGATTTAGCCAAAGTCAATCAGTTACTGAGATAGTAAACTTACAAGCTTCCGAATGACTCCTTTTTAAACAAAGGAGTCTATTTTTTTAACTCTCTTCCTAGACTAACCCTGTCTCTTAGTCACATCTTTTTCTGTCATTTGTTACTAGTCGATATATCATTAATTTTTTATTAGGTTACAAGTCAATAAAGACTCTTGGATTCAATTAATAAGTGCATAACTTAAAAAGCTAGAAGAAAAGGTCAGTTGCTTATAAACTCATCATTTCTTCTCCGGCCAGACCTTTACCGAAGAACTCTGAAGTTCCAATGCTAAACTCCAAACTAAATAGTAGTGGAGCGAAACCTGATATAGTAATAGTTTATGATAGATTTGGAGTGAAAAGGTATGGTGTTATAGATGCAAAATTTTCAAGTGAAAAAATGGTTGTTAAGAAATTAGCTCCTGAAATATTTTTCAAATACGGACTTTTCTTACATGGTGACAATGACAAACCTTTAGATTTTGTTTTTGCTATGCATCCTAGTTTGGATGAAAAATGTACAATTAGTCACGCTAGAGACGGTAGGTATATCGACAGGATTAAACCTATGCTAGGCAGTATCTCTTCGCCTTTTGATGAGAGTAATCTGTTGGAACTTTCGAAAACTTTAATTCCTATTATATGCGGAAAATAGATTTAATTTGGAGTTTGTTTATCCCTATATTAATTTCCATAAACCTTGTGCATTTCCTGAAATAAAAACGGATAAAAAAGGCAAAGAAAAAAAGTTTTATCCACAAAAAAACAGAATGACACCTTATGAAAAATTAAAATCTTTACCCAATGCAAAAAAATATTTGAAAGATGCGTTTAGTTTTGAAATACTAGACAAGATCTCAATGGAAATGAGTGACAATGAAGCGGCAGAATTGCTTCAAATCGAGAGACGGAAATTATTTAAAATCATCTTTGAGCAGGATAAAAAGTATGCTTAATTGAATTTACCTACTTCATGCTCATTTCTATTTTGGAATATACTTAATGAAACTGAATATTTTTTTGCCAAAGTTTGGTTACAGAATATAAGACTATTTTGTATATTATCAGTCTAGTCAGGGGTGTTGTATGTAAACATGGCAATTACAAGACGCAAAGAGTAAATTTAGTCAACTCGTTGATTTAGCAATGAAAGGTAACACTCAGATAGTTACTAAACGAGGTGTGGAAGCTGTTGCTATTATTTCTGTTGATGCTTTCAATAAATTAAAGCGTGGTAGAAATTCGCAGAGTTTAATCTCAACGATAATTAGCCCTAAGCATAAACTTGACCTTAGCCGTTCTCAAAAGACTATGAATAAAGTGGTATAGAAATTATTAATCCGTGGGAATTATAGAATAGTTCCAATGCCTAAAAATTAGAGAAAATAAAATGAACTTAAATTTAGAAAATAAAAATGCACTAGTCTGTGGAAGCTCACAAGGTATGGGAAAAGCTATTGCCGTTGAACTGGCTAAAATGGGAGCAAATATCACATTATTTGCTCGTAACTTAAAGAAGTTAAATGAAGTGAAAAGCGAACTGGCAAACAATGGTTCACAAGAACATTTTGCTATTTGTGCCGATTTTAGTAACCCCGATGAAGTTAGCAGAGCTTTAGATGAGCACTTAACGGTCGTTCCACAATTTGAAATCTTAATTAATAACACTGGAGGTCCAGCTCCCGGACCAGCAAACACCTCAGAAAGCTCGGCCTTTTTAGCCGCTTTTAACCAGCATTTAATCAATAATCACCAAATTGCACAACGAGTTATTGGCGGAATGAAAAAAGCTGGTTACGGAAGAATTATCAACGTCATTTCAACCAGCGTTAAACAACCTCTTCCTAATTTAGGGGTTTCAAATACGGTTCGTGGCGCGGTGGCTAGCTGGGCAAAAACCATGGCGAATGAATTGGGGCCATTCGGAATTACGGTTAATAATGTATTACCAGGCGCAACCAATACCGTTCGTTTAGAAGCTATTATTAAAAATAAAGCGGCGAAAAAAGGATTGACGATTGCTGAAATGGAAGAAGAAGAGAAATCGATAATTCCAATGAGGCGCTTTGGTGAAGCAGAAGAATTTGCAAACGCTTGTGCTTTTTTAGCATCGCCTTCAGCTGGTTACATAACAGGTGTCAGTCTACCCGTTGATGGCGGGCGTACTAGTTGTATGTAGTGGTTTCAAAAGATACAGATTTAATTCACATTTGAGTTTCCAAACTCGAACATAATACTTCCTAGGTTTTATCCAATCTTAATTGTGGTTAGTCATACTACACTTTTTTCTACATTATCGAAAATAACACTTGATCACACATACTATTTTATATACAGTATAGGTTCATACTGTATGCTGCACAGTAAAAACCGAATTATCGCACTGTTTTATTAATGAGCTGAATAATGACTGAAATTGAACATTATCAAAAATTAAAATTGGAGTTACGCCGAGGCGTATTGATTCTAGCGGTTCTTGCTGAATTACGAGATGAACATTACGGCTATTCATTACGTAAAAATTTAGCATCACAGGGGCTAGAAATTGATGAAGGTACGCTTTATCCGCTGATAAGACGTTTAGAAAAACAAAATTTATTAACCAGTGAATGGCGTGAAGAAAATAAACGAAAGAAACGTTTTTATCAGTTATCCGATATTGGTAAAGATGTGTTTGAGAAATTAACTGCGGAATGGCAACAAACTCAAACGACGTTGAACAACATTTTAAGTTAAATGATTAGTTAGAAAAATTAGATGAAAAAGATTAATGGAGAGAATTATGAAAATGATAAACAATTACTTAAATAGTTTTGAAAACTACTTACCCAAAGATAGTAAAGATGAAGTTCGTGCAGAGTTAGAATCGTCAATCTATGAAGAAATTGATGATATGAAAGAAGGTTTAGGGAGAGAGCTTTCGCAACAAGAACAAGAAACTTATTTATTAAAATTGGGTCATCCAATGCGAGTTGCCGCAGGTTATTTACCGAATCAAGAATTGATCAATAAAGATTATTTTCCAGCTTATAAAAAAGCACTTGAAGTTTCGCTGATAATTTTCTCAATCATTATTCTACTGACCAGTATTCGTTTAAACTTTGAAGACTTAACAATTATTGGTTTTGTCTTTGATGTGTTTTTTCGTGTACTTGAAATGAGTTTTGATGTATTTGTGGTAGTCACTTTAATTTTTTATGCATTACAAAAAAGCAAGTATGATTTAAGAAAACTATATTCTTGGTCACCAAAGGATTTAACCAGTAGCGGAAAAAAAGTGCCTTTAAATCGTTTTAATCGATTCTTTGAAATGATGTTCGAAGGATTATTTTTAGTGTTTTGGAATCATTTGTTTTTTTCTGAACAAATTCTTATTGAGTCTTCTTTTATGGACAATCAAATAATACAAAATATTTTGTTATCAGCGGAATGGCAGAGTGTTCATTGGATCGTCAACTTATTGGTTGGTGCAAGTTTGTTATTGAATGTTTATCATTTTATAACAGGGCACAAAAACAAATGGTCAACATGGATAAGCATCTTGAATAATTTAGTGAGCATTGTAGTTTTAGCTTTTATTGCTGGTTTTGATCAGTATTTAGTTATAGAGTCTGTTGATGTCGCTGATTTAGATTGGCAAATAATAATTGAAAGGCTAAACATCAATATACTCATTATTTTAGGGTTTATCGCCTTAGTAGCTCTATGGGATATCTACTCTGATGTTAAACGTTTAAAGAAAAATTAATTAAATATGAAGACTAACAAAATGCATATAATGACTGATTAAGTTGATTATTTGTATTTAAAAGCAAGAAAATGCAATAAAAGAGCGTTAAATGTCGGTTTTATAAGGAAAAAAATTTGATTATTCAGTTGTAGAGGTTATAATTTGAACAGCTAGAAAGTACGTTTTATATTTATGCACAAAATTTCAATGATTCACCTTCGGTCCTTCGTTTCTGTTTTTCATAAGTAATCGCACAAATTTCCAGCAAATCCGCTTTATGGTTAACACGCTTTTGTGTTGATTGAGAGCATAATTACTTTTTAAAATAGGATGCACACATGTCTGATACGACTACTGGTACAGTAAAATGGTTCAACGAATCTAAAGGTTTTGGTTTTATCGAGCAAGAAAACGGACCTGACGTTTTTGCTCATTTCAGCGCTATTTCTGGTTCTGGATTCAAAACTCTTGCTGAAGGCCAAAAGGTTGAGTTCAAAGTAACTCAAGGTCAAAAAGGGCCTCAAGCAGAAGATATTACTGCACTTTAATTTTTAATGACTTTAGTTACCTTATATAGGTCGTTAAAGTTAGATAAAATGAAATAAAAAAGCTTATTTGGCAACAAATAGGCTTTTTTTGTGCCCAAGGATGGGATGGGCAGTTTGTTGCTCCTTGCATTAACTGCACTTCCTACATCCCTGTCACGGCTAGCGCATTTTAATCCCTTGCTCCATAAGGCTTGATCTAAATTTATCATCCAGAGTAGCCATCTTTTTCTTACGAGCC
>CAZRPK010000030.1:0-13447 GCA_964601915.1 uncultured Kangiella sp.
CAAACGGGTAAGTCATACCTGTTAGAGGTTTTATTTGGTCAACACTTTGATCAGGTTATTCGCCTAGACTTTCTTGAACAGCCTGCTTTGGCTAACCTGTTCCTAGAATCTTTAAACCCAGAAGATATATTAACCAATATTGAGCTCGAATTTAATGTTGCCATTAATCGAAAAAAAGCACTGATTATTTTTGATGAGATTGGTGAGTGTCAGTTAGCAGTTAATTCGCTTAAATTTTTTGCCGAGCAATGCCCTGATATGTATATTTGTGCATCAGGTTCTAATATTGGTTTGTTGGGTTCATTTCCTGTTGGCAAAGTGGAGCTATTAGCTCTCTACCCTCTGACGTTTGAAGAGTTTCTATTGGCATCTGATCAAAAACCTCTAATGAAAGCTTTTGAACAAATGAATATGAGTGAAATTGCTCATGAAAAGTTGTTTAGTTTGCTCATCGACTACTACTTTGTTGGTGGCATGCCAGAAGCTGTTAGTAGTTGGTTTGGAACTCAAGATAGTTCTGGTATAGGTTCCGGCATCATAGAACGAATTGATAAAGTCACTCAAATCCATGAAAGTTTGATTGCTGGATATGAGAGAGATTTTGGCAAATACTCAAACAAAATATCGGCTCAACATATTCAAGCGATTTTTCATAATATACCGGTTCAATTATCTCGGAATATTGATGACTCAGTAAAACGGTTTAAATTTAAAGATGTCATTGAGAAAAAAAGCCGTTATCAAGATTTATCGAGTCCAATTAATTGGTTGGAAAAATGCAAACTGTTGTCTAAATGCCATCCAGTAGACTCTGAGCCTAAATCACCTTTGCCTGCACTGGCAAAAGAAAATATCTTTAAATTGTTCTTATTTGATATTGGCTTGCTTGGTCATATGTTAGGTTTGACTTATAAAGAACATCGAGACCAGAAATATAACTATAAAGGATATATTGCTGAAAATTTTGTTCAAAACGAACTGATTGTGCAGTTTGCTAGCCCGAGTTACTCATGGGAATATGCGCGTAGCGAGATTGAATTTTTATATAAAAATGATGATGGCAGAATTGTTCCAATTGAAGTGAAAAGTGGAAAACGTACACGCGCTAAATCATTGGCTGTTTATGTTGAGCGGTATCAACCTAAAGCAACTATAAAATTAATCGGCTCAACGGGATCAATAGAAGATAGTAGTGCTTTAGTGTTACCTTTATACTATGCCTCTAAAGTCGCTCAATTAGATATCTAGAGCAAGCTCGCTAAAGGTTTATGAAGACATTGAACTATCACGCCTACACTTCCTCAATATGGTGACACAATTGATGGCATAGTGTGTTTTTAATCCCAACTTAAAGCCGCGCCAGTTTGATATTCTGTAACTCGTGTTTCAAAAAAGTTTTTTTCTTTTCGCATATTGGCCTGTTCATCTAGCCAGCTTAATGAGTTTTTAGCACCGGGAAATGGTTCATCAATATTTAACTGCTTGGCTCGTCTGTTAGCAATAAACCGGAACTGTTCAATATGTTCTTCTGCGTTATACCCCAAGATAGGATCTCGCAAAATGTAATTGGCATAATCAATTTCACACGCTTCACTTTCATCCCACATTTGACGTAACAGAGTTTTATCTAAAGTCATATTTTCTTCTTTAATGATCTCATTCACCACCCGAATACCAAACGCACAATGCAGTACTTCATCACGCATAATATATTGAAGTTGCTCTGCCGTTCCAGTCATTAGTCCTCGTCTTTGTAATGCGAAAATGGGACTAAAACCGTTATAAAACCAACAGCCCTCAAATACCCCAGCAAAAAACAAGTATGAATGAACAAAATTATGTAACTCGTCTTTATCTTTCAAATCTATATCTGGACGTAATACTGAATTTAAGCGTTTATTCGCCATTTGTATTTTATTATTAATGGCGGGGATTACTCGATAACGGTTATAAATTTCGTTTTGCTTAATACCGATCGATTCGATGCAATGTTGATAAGTCCAAGTATGCAGAGCTTCTTCATAAACTTGTCTTGCTTGGTATATTTGTAATTCTGGGGCCGTCATTTTTTCCATCACCGCCAGTCCAATATTACGCATGGCTAGAATATCTGAAGTAGTTAAATAGGCTAACACATTTTCATAAACATGTTTTTCCTCTATTGTTAACTTATGATGATAATCAGACACGTCTTTAGTCATGTTTATATCTAATGGTGTCCAGTGATTTTTGTTAGCGTTTAACCAAAAATTCCATGCCCAAGGGTATTTGAATGGAGCCAATTGATTAATGTCACCTGAGCCATTAACAATTCGTTTATCTTCTACTTTAACAGGTTCTAAATTAGCAATTTGCGATTTCTCACCTATGACAATATATGACGCCATTGGCACTTTTTTTTCTTGTTGAACATTCTTTGTTTCAGCGTTTTTCTTTTTAAATCCACTAATAGGATCATTCCAATCTAACATGTTCCTGTTCCTTTTATTTCTATATTAGTTTTCATTCATTGACTTTTAAATAACGCGTAACGTTATTGGCATGCTTCACAATCGGGGTCTAAAATTGAGCATGTTTTTGGGACTTCATCCACCATTCTCAATTCAGCGGTTTCGTTATTTTTTTCCATTTTAGTTGCACCTAACGAACGCAAATAATAGGTTGTTTTTAATCCTCTTATCCAAGCCAATTTATAGAGTTGGTCAAGTTTTTTTCCGGATGGCTCAGCCATATAAAGATTTAAGCTTTGTGCTTGATCAATCCATTTTTGTCTTCTTGATCCCGCTTCAATTAACCAGCAAGAATCAACTTCAAAAGCGGTTGCATAAATTGCCTTTAATTCATCTGGAATACGATTAATATTTTGTACAGAACCATCAAAATATTTAAGATCTGCATTCATGACTTCATCCCAAATATTTAGTGTTTTTAATTCGTTAATTAAATAGCCATTAACCACACTAAACTCACCCGACAAATTCGACTTTACATACATGTTTTGATACATGGGTTCTATGGATTGACTCACGCCACAAATATTTGAAATAGTGGCTGTAGGTGCAATAGCTAAACAATTACTGTTTCTCATGCCTACTTGTTGAACTTGTTGCCTTAATGAATCCCAATCTAATGTGCTAGTCAGGTTTTGCTCAAAATAATTGCCCCTTTCTTCGCCCAGTTTTTTAGCAGAATCAATCGGCAGAATTCCTTGGCTCCATAAAGAGCCTTTAAAAGATGAGTAACTGCCACGTTCTTTAGCTAAATCAGATGAAGCTTTTATCGCATAGTAACTAATGGCTTCCATAGAGCTATCAGCAAACTCAACAGAAGCTTCACTTGAATAAGCAATGTTTTGAAGATAAAGTGCATCTTGAAATCCCATTAAACCAAGCCCAACAGGACGATGCTGTAAATTGGAATGTCTTGCTTGAGGCACGCTGTAATAATTGTAATCAATCACATTGTCTAACATTCGCATGGCGGTTGTGACTGTACGTTGTAATTTTTTATGATCAACACCATCTTTACCAACATGTTGCGCTAAATTAATAGATCCTAAATTACAAACTGCTATTTCTTTTTCGTTGGTATGCAGCGTAATTTCAGTGCATAAATTAGAGCTATGGACCACACCTTTATGTTGATTGGTATAACGAATATTACAAGGATCTTTAAACGTGATCCAAGGGTGTCCGGTTTCAAAAATCATCCCTAACATTTTTCGCCAAAGATCAACTGCGCTGATTGTTTTAGTTAACTGAAGCTCTCCATTAGCCGCTTTTTTTTCATAAGCCACATAAGCTTTTTCAAACGCTTTGCCATAAAGCTCATGCAAGTCTGGTGCTTCTTCTGGTGAAAATAAAGTCCACAGCTCTTCTTCACAAACACGCTTTAAGAACAGATCTGGCAACCAGTTAGCCGTGTTCATGTCATGAGTTCTGCGTCTTTCATCGCCCGTGTTTTTTCTTAATTCTAAAAAATCTTCTATATCAATATGCCAGGTTTCTAAATAAGCACACATAGCCCCTTTTCGCTTACCACCTTGATTAACGGCAACCGCTGTATCGTTTGCCACTTTTAAAAATGGAACCACGCCTTGAGACTTACCATTTGTGCCAACAATATGTGAACCCATTCCACGAACGGGCGTCCAATCATTACCTAAGCCACCCGCATATTTAGACAGCATTGCATTATCTCGCAGCGAATCATAAATACCGTAAAGTGAATCAGGTACAGTGGTTAAATAACAAGAAGATAGTTGAGGTCTTAATGTGCCAGAGTTAAATAACGTTGGTGTAGAACTCATAAAATCAAAAGATGAGAGTAGATTGTAAAACTCTATAGCACGTTCTTCTCTGTCCACTTCATTAATGGCAAGTCCCATAGCAACTCGCATAAAAAACGCTTGCGGTAATTCAAACCGAACACCATCACTTTGAATAAAATAACGGTCATAAAGTGTTTGTAAACCAAGGTAATTAAATAACTGATCGCGCTCTGGTTTAATGGCTGCGGTTAATCGTTTGATGTCGTAACGTGTTAGTTCATCATCTAATAATTTTAACTCGCTTGCCGTTTTTAAATAATCGCTAAAATACTTATTATAAACTTGGTTCATATCAAGTTCTCCTAAAGCTATAGCTGACTTATGAACAAAGCCAACCGCTTCAACGGCTAAATTAGCTAACAATAATCTTGCAGAAACTTGACTATAATTGGGCTCTTGATCAATTAGTCCACGAGCACTTAGCACCATAATTTCAGCTAAATCAGAGTCTTTCATCCCTTCAAAACAACTCTTAAGTATTTGTTCAAAAATACCGTTAGAACTAACTTCCGTTAAATCTTGTACAGCCAAGTTAATTTGCACTTGTATTACAGAATGATCAATTTTTAATAATGTGCCATCTTCTCGCTTCACTTCCACAAAAGTTAGTTTTTCGCTGGCGGATTGATGATCATCTTTTTCGGACTCTAACCTTTGTTGCATTCGCTCCGTTCTATATAACACATAAGCACGAGCCACTTTTTGTTCACCAGAACGCATTAACCCTAGCTCTACTTGGTCTTGAATATCTTCAATGTACATGACGCCACTTTCAGGAATACGTCTAATGAGCGCTGTAAAAACTTGTTTCGCAATATTTTCAACCAATTTATGAATGCGAGTTGAGCCAACCGCTTGACTACCTTCTACCGCTAAAAATGCTTTAGTGAGTGCCACAGAAATTTTTACTACATCAAAAGGTGTACGTTGACCATTACGTCTAATAACTGAATATTGAGAGCCTAACTCGGCAAAATCTTCATCTTTAGCTGTTTTTGGAGAGTCTGGTGTTAACCGATCATCTAGTTGGGTAACTATATTAGATTTAAGAGCGTTAGATTCGAGCATATTATTTCCTTCTATTGCTTGTTTAAAAAACAAACTCGCGCAAAAAAGAAAATGAGATAGCTCATTACTCCAATACCTTAACGCGAGGCAAGTTGGTTAATAGGGGTTAAGTTAAAGCCAGTATCGGACTTAAAAAGCCAAAGCTTTTAATACCGTTGCGCGACAGTGCTGGATTTTCACCAACTTCCTGAGCTTCAATCTCAATAAATAAAATATAACCAAAAACACTATATAGGGTTATATTTATTCAATGAGGCACAATATAGAGTGACTTGAGTTCTATTACAAGGTTTAATTATCTAAATACACTTATTTTTTGACAGGTAAAAGAAAGGGTGAATGAAGGCAATAAATTAAGACAAAATATGAGTCGATATTAGTTGCAATACTATTCAAAGATTGGTCAATTAAGGATAGGAGAAACATCTATATGGAAAGTGAAGAAACAAATTTATTTTAGAAAGAATAACGGTATGAATTTTAAAGAGTGTAATTTTATGCTCAAAAATAAAGTCCAGAATATTGAATAGCCCTTTAGAAAAGCTTAAACAATTGTTAATATTGATTAATAGTCTTGGGATTAATAGCCTTAGCATGTTGAACTTTAAGGAACGTTGTAAAAGATGGTAGCCAAAGCTAATTTATTTGTTGTTTCTGCTCCTTCTGGTGCGGGAAAAACTAGTTTGTTAAAACAGTTAATTAAAGAGTTAACAAACGTGCAAACCGCCATCTCTCATACTACTCGTAGTAAGCGTGAATCTGAAGTGGACGGCAAAGATTATCATTTTGTTACTGCTGAAGAGTTTAACTCCCTAATTGAGCAAAAAGCGTTTCACGAATATGCGATTGTCTTTGGTAACTTATACGGTACGAGTAAATCATCAATTACAGAGCAAATTAACAGAGGCATTGATGTGATTTTAGAAATTGATTGGCAAGGTGCTGGGCAGATTAAAGAACAAATTCCTAAGAGCTGTTCGATTTTTATTTTACCACCTAGTCGTTCAGCATTAGAATCAAGATTAAAAGGTCGAGGTCAAGATGATGATTCAGTGATTAATCAGAGAATGAGTGAAGCAATTAGTGAGATGTCTCACTATAATGAATATGACTATTTAGTCATTAATGATGATTTTTCTATAGCGGTTGAAGAGATCAAGGCTATTATACAAGCTGAAAGGCAAAAATTACCGATTCAGCAGCAAAAACATGCCCAAATGTTGAGCAATCTTTTGGAGTAATAAGCTATATGAGGTACACTATGCGACCTTTTTTGATACTTGATTTTAAGTGGTAATGCTGTCAAAAAAATTAAAGCTGGTGTCACTTGTTGCATTGGCTAGTAGATTAACATTTAAGTTCGGAGTTTCAGATGGCAAGAGTAACAGTTGAAGATGCAGTAGATGCAATTGGTAATCGATTTGACCTAATTATGGTAGCGTCAAAAAGAGCGCGTCAATTAGCGACAGGTGGAAAAGATGCTATGGTCGATTGGGATAATGATAAACCAACCGTTGTAGCACTAAGAGAAATTGAAGCATTTTTAGTAACAAAAGAAAATATTGATAAGTTAGGCGCTCCACCAGTAGAAGATGTGTTGGATGTAGAATTAAGTGAAGATTTTATTGTCTAAATGTCGCCTGTTATTCTCTTAAACACTTATTATTTAATTAGTACTTAATTTTTTAGGAGAATGGCTGAGTGTATCTATTTCGTGGACTTAAAGAACAAGTTCAAAGTTATTTAGATGAATCTCAAGTTGAATCAATTCAACAAGCTTATATTTTTGCTCGAGACGCACATGAAGGTCAGCTGCGTTCGAGTGGCGATCCCTATATTACCCACCCTGTAGCTGTCGCAAAGATTTTAACAACCTTACATTTAGATGCTCAAACTATCATGGCTGCGCTGATGCATGATGTCATTGAGGATTGTGAAGTAAGCCGAGAGCAAGTTAGAGAGTTATTTGGTGATCGGGTTGCGATGTTAGTGGAAGGGGTGAGTAAGCTAACTCAAATTAAATTCCGTTCTCGCCAAGAAGCACAAGCTGAAAATTTCCAGAAAATGATGATGGCAATGGTCGAAGATCTGCGAGTGGTTTTGATCAAACTTGCCGATAGACTTCATAACATGAGAACTTTGGGTGCGCTTAAAACAGAAAAACGTGTTCGAATTGCAAAAGAAACGATGGAAATTTATGCGCCGATTGCAAACCGATTAGGGATGTTTGCAATTAGACGTGAGTTGGAAGATTTAGGCTTTGCCGCACAATATCCAATGCGATGCCGAGTTTTAAAAGAGTCAGTTAGAAAAGCATCGGGTAATCGAAAAGAAATTGTCACTAATGTGACCCAAAATATCCATAGTCGGTTACAAGCTGAAGGTATTGAATCTGAAGTTGATGGAAGAGAAAAAAGCGTTTTTAGTATCTACCAAAAAATGCAGGAAAAAACCGGTATTTTCAAACAAGTTATGGATGTTTACGGGTTTAGAGTTATTACCGATAGCGAGGATAAATGTTATCGAATTCTTGGTCAATTACATAACTTATACTGCCCTGTGCCTGGCCGATTTAAAGATTATATAGCGATCCCAAAAACTAACGGTTATCAATCTCTACATACCACTTTAAAAGGTCCGTATGGCCTCCATATTGAAGTACAGATCAGAACAAATGAAATGGATAATATGGCAGAAAATGGCGTTGCTGCTCATTGGATTTATAAAAATACGTCGGATGTAAACAGAGCTGAATTAAAAGCTAGAGAGTGGATGAATAACCTTTTAGAGCTCAAAAAAAATACGGTTGATTCTCTCGACTTTATAGAAAATGTAAAAATTGATCTTTTTCCAGATGAGGTTTATCTATTCACACCAAATGGGAGCATTATTGAGTTACCAAAAAATGCGACCCCCGTTGATTTTGCTTATGCAATACACACTGATGTTGGCAATAGTTGTATTGCCTGTAAAGTTGATTCAAAAATAGTATCACTTTCAAGTATTTTGATTAATGGTCAAACCGTAGAAATTATTACTGCTCCAGGTGCAAAACCAAATCCAGGGTGGTTAAGTTTTGTATCAACTAGTAAAGCGCGAACCAACATTAGGCACTTTATTAAGAATCTAAGGCGTGATGATGCTATTGATTTGGGTCGACGATTATTGGAAAAAAGCCTAGGCAACATTTCATTAGATTCGCTAGATAAGAGTGTTTTAGACAAGGTAGAAAAAGAAACACATAAAGAAAGTTTTGACGATATATTGGCTGAGATAGGTTTAGGTCAAACGGCGAGTGTTATTATTGCTCATAGACTAGTACCTAAAATTGAAGAAGTTACTAAACCCCACGATAATAGTAACCGACCATTAGCCATTAAGGGTACAGAAGGTATGATGATTGAGTACGCTAAATGTTGCCACCCAGTTCCTGGTGATTCAATCGTCGGTACCATTAACAGCGCGGGCGGATTTATTCTGCATCAACAAGACTGCAATAATATTTCCGATCATGAAAATAAATTAGATAAATATGTGCCCGTACAGTGGGAAAAAGATGTTGAAGGGACTTTTAGGGTTGAATTAAAAGTCGAAGTCGTCAATCGTCATGGTGTTTTGGCTAAAGTGACTAACCTTATAGCAGAAGACGGAGCCAACATCGCTAATATTAATATCGATACTAAAGAAGGCTCTACAAATCTTTTAAGTTTTTTAATTGAGGTAAAAGGTCGTTTACAGTTAGCACATTTAATTAAAAGAATTAGGGCTTTAAACTTTGTTTTGAAAGTTTCAAGAAATAGATAATTAACCTTTGAAATAGGCAATGAAATGACAAAATCAATTATAAATACTGCCAATGCGCCTGAAGCGATCGGCACTTATTCTCAAGCCGTAAAGCATGGTGATTGCCTGTATATCTCTGGTCAAATACCTCTTGATCCTAAAACTATGCTTTTTGTATCGGAAGAAATTAATGGACAAATTCATCAAGTATTTAAAAATCTTCAAGCAGTTTGTAATGCCGCAAATAACTCTCTCAATGATATCGTCAAACTTAATATTTTCTTAACTGATTTAAGTTGTTTTTCAACGGTTAACGAAATTATGTCAGAATATTTTGAGCAACCTTACCCTGCAAGAGCGGCTGTTGGAGTGAAAGAGCTTCCTAAAGGTGCATTGGTAGAGATGGATGCAGTTGTGGGTTTAAGTTAGAGACAGAAAGAATGCAAAACCCTAGAAATGAAAAAATCATTCAGCTGTTAAACAAGCGTCAAAAAAATTTGACAGTTTTCATGGATGAAGTTCATAAACCTCACAATCTAGCGGCGATTATTAGAACCTGTGATGCTGTTGGTATTGGTGAAGTTCATGCTGTATTTCCAGAAAATAGTCGATTAAAAGCCCATGAGAAAAAAATGGAGAATACAGCAATGGGAAGTTGTCGTTGGGTTAAAACATATCGAAAAGAAAATTTGCAAATGGGTTTAGAGCAAATGAAAAGTGAGAAAAAGCAAGTTTTAGCTGCTCATTTTTCTGATCGTGCCACCGACTTTAGAGAAATTGATTATACAAAACCCAGTTGTATTTTGGTTGGTTCTGAATTGTATGGTGTTAGTGAGCAGGCTGCTGAAATGGCAGATGAACATATCTTAATTCCTATGTTAGGTATGGTTCAATCACTTAATGTGTCAGTAGCAACTGCTATCATTTTGTATGAAGCGCAAAGGCAAAGAAAAGCTAAAAAAATGTATAAATCCAGACAACTGCAAGATGATCATTGTGAGTTGTTAAGGTTTGGCTGGTTACACCCCGAGGTCAAATTTTTTTGCGATAAAAATAATTTTCGATATCCTCACATTGATGAAAATGGTTATATTCAAGATGAAGAGTGGCGAAAGGAGCGTCAATTGCTGGGTTTTAAAAAATAACTTATCTTCACAACAAACAACTTTATGGTACCTATTTTGAGTAAATTTGATTTTTATGCTCTGACTCAATCCGCTGTTATTGATCTTAGAAATACAATTCAATTCATTGAGCGACACCTTAAAAATTCCTGCAATATTATTGCGTCAGATCTAGTCAATAGGCTGCATGAGCTTCCTGAATCAAGCCAAAAAATTTCTTTAATTGGTGATATAAATGACATAATTAAAGCGGAAATTTTTTTAAATAATAAGGGGTATGAAGTCCTCTTTAAGTTAGATTCGGATGTTTTTTTTACCACCTATAAAAATTATAATTGGTTTGAGTCGGGTAATACCAGGAATCGGTTATGGAAGCCATCCTCTGTAGTTACAAGGTTTGTAGAGAATTCTCTAGCAATTCACTCAGATGAAAATGGATGTAATAAAGATGATGATTTTCAGTTATTAACTGGAATAGATTTGGCTTGTGGTGCAGGTCGAGATAGTGTTTTCATGGCAATCAACCAATGGGAAATGACAGCTGTCGATTACCTATCATCAGCGTTAGAAAGAGTTGAGATCCTAGCTAGCAATAATCATTGTGATGTTCAAACGGTTAAATTTGATTTAGAAAAAACTGGAACTAACGGAGGTGACATTCAATTTCCTCGCAAGTGGCTTAGTTATTTCAATCTAGTTATTCTTTCACGATATTTACATAGACCATTATTAAAACATCTAGACTCACTATTAAAACCGGGTGGCTTTATTGTCTACCAAACCTTCTTGGAAGGTAGTGAAAAATTTGGTAGTCCAAAAAATCCGAGGTATTTGTTAAAATCAGGAGAGCTTGCTAATGTTTTCTCGAGTTATGAAATTCTATATAATGAGGTTGAAAAACTAGCAGATGGACGACCAACTAACGCGTTTATCGCGCAGAAACAAAATCTAATCGACATTATTAACTAAAGGTTCAATGCTATACTTTATGGTACAAGCTTTATTAAATTAATTCGTTTACAATCTAATGCTTATCAATAGAAACAAAAATAAAGCGGTGTTATTTGCTGATATTTCAGGAAGTAGTGCTCTCTATAAAACTAAAGGCAATAGTCACGCTAAATCAATTATTGATCAACTTATCTTAGATATTAAGAATCTTTCAGTCAAATATAAGGGTCGAGTTGTAAAAACCATTGGTGATGAAGTCATGGTTTGTTTTAATGACGGGAAATCCTGTATCGAAACCGCTATTGCTATTCAGAAAAGTTTTGAAGCAAGTTTTTCTCAGCATCGTTTACAAGTTAGTATTGGAATATCTTTTGGTGAAGTACTTGAGGAAAATGGTGATCTATTTGCTGAAACCGTGAATGATGCAGCATATTTAACAAAAATGGCAAAAGGTAGCCAAATATTATTTTCCCAAGGTTTATTGGTAGAACTACCCACTTCACAAAAATCTCACGCTAGAGAGTTTGATAGAGTTACATTTAAAGGAGCTACTGAACCTTCAGCCGTTTTTAGAATGTATTGGCAAGGTGATAGTGATTTACATAATGAAACTCGGTTTTTATCCATGGATGTCGTATTAGAACATATTAAGGATCAAATTTTAACGCTTAAGAAAGGTGACATAGAAATAGTGATTGATGCAAAAATGACACCTTTTATGTTTGGAAGAAATCTATCTAGCTGTCAGATAACTGTAGAGGGAACGCAAGTTTCAAGAGAACATTGTCATATTGGTTTTAACCGAGGAAAGTTCGTTCTAATCGATCATTCTACTAATGGATGTTACCTAAAACCCAAAAATGGTCTAGAATTCTATTTAAGAAGAGAAGAATTTCCATTGTTAGAAGATAGTGACTTATCTCTTGGAGTGCCCACTCATAAAGCGGGAGATAACTTAATTGAAATATTTTATGGCTAGTACGCAAGAGAGATTCAAGATTTGAACTCAAAAGAGCAGTAGAGAAACGACTATGAGAAGAATTGCATTTTGGTCTCCTAAAGGAGGTGTTGGAAAAACAACCTTAGCTTTAAACTTTGCCGCGGCAGCTTATTATGCTGGAAATAAGGTTATTTTATGTGATCTCGATCCTCAACTTTCTGCTTTTGATGTTTTTGCTAGTAGAAAATTACCTTTTACCGTATTAGCCGACAAGCCACAGGTTATGCCTAATGTCGATTATTTAATATGTGACTATGCCCCTAGTTTAGAAAGGTTACCTGAAGAAGAAACTATTATTTTACCGATGAGAGCTAGCACGCTTGATCTTAAAGCTGTGAACCGAGCGATTCGATTAATAAGAAATAAACGAATAATAAAATGTGTAAATGCTGTTGATACAAGAAGACATGATGAAAGAATGCTTGCAATGAAGCTTTACAATGAAGGGGCTCATTTGATAAAAGATCGATCTATTTATGTTAGAAGTATTTTTGAAGGGAAAACGGTATTTCAACAAAATCTCTACGGCTCAAATGATGCAAAAAATGAGATGCGCAGATTATTAGAGCGGGTAGAAAGACCAAGAGTGGTAACAGCTAAAGCAAGTTAAGCGGTTAACTAAAATTAATACAATAAAAAAGGAAGCCTAGGCTTCCTTTTTTGATAAGTTTTGGTTAAAACTTATTTTTTAGCAGGAGCTGCTACTTTTTTCTTTGCTTTCTTTTTAGCTTTTTTCTTAGGCATGGCTGCAGCTTTAAGAAGTTTAGCTTCAAGTTTGCTCATTGCATTTGCTTGTTTGCTTTGCAATGAAGATACTGCTTTAGCATCTTTAGCTGCTGCACTTGCAAGCTTTTCACTAACAGCACTTGTTGCATTATGTAAAGTCATAGCTGCTTTTTGAGTATCTTTAGCGGCTTTAACTTTAGCTTTTTGGGCTTTAACATTAGCAGATGCTTTTGCTTTTGCTGTAACAGCTGCTTTAACCGCTTTTTTGGTTGCTACTGTTTTCTTTTTTGCTGCTGCTGTTTTCTTTGCTGCTACTGTTTTAGTTGCAGCTACAACTTTAGATACCATAGCTTTTAAAGAAGATTCAGATTTTTTAACACCAGTATTTGCTGTATTACAAGCGCTTGATGTTTTAGCAATTGCAGATGCTGTTGCTTTACTTGCTACGGCTAATTTTTTAGGAGC
>CAZRPK010000030.1:13547-27299 GCA_964601915.1 uncultured Kangiella sp.
ACTTTCTTGGCTGATTTTTTAGCTAATTTTTTAGGAGCTACTTTCTTAGCTACTTTGAGTTTCTTTTTCATGCCACCTTTGGCCATAATATTCTCCACTTTTTTGAGATGTAGTTTTAATGTAGTTGGTTCAAAGCGAAGTGTATAACTAGATTTCAGAAAATACAAAAAAAAAACATAAAAAATGAAAGAAAAATGGAAATAAATGAAGATATTTTGCTTTTTAGCTTTATTTTATTGTTTTTAACCATGTATGAGCTTTTTAGAGGAAATAATTTTTAGTTTTAAAATGAAGCTTTCGATTTTATTTTTTAATAAAATCGAAACTAAATTAAAATTATTTAAATTTAGTTTTGTGTTTGTCTTAACTTTTCAACCCAACCTGTAATTCGTTTAGCAAGACTTATATCTTCAATATTTAGACTTCCTTTTGGCAAAATTCCTTGACTGTATCTTTGATTTTTTGATCGCCATTGATTACTTGATAGGGCTTTTGAAAACGAAGCCATTTTTGTATTTGCCGTTAATTGAGAATAAAAAACGTAAAATGAGCTAGATTGATTAGAAAAAATCTCTTTGATATTGTTTTCGACACCCAAAGGCAATTGAGGATCTAAGAAAATTGTGGGGATCGGGATGTTTGTTAAACAGCCTAACCCCCAATAACTGCTTGTTTGATTTAAAATAAAAATTCCAGGTTGTTTTATCCATTCTGGATCAGATAAAACCTTCTCACATATTTCTTTTGTATAATTTTGGTATTTATCCACTGAATCAAAATAATATTGATTCTCTGATGATTTTGGACTGCTAGGATTAGTTTTTGTAGTCACCTCTTTTTGTTCTTTTTTTGCGGGTTCATTTGATTGTATTTTCTCTTCAGTATCATTTTGCTTGATTTCAGAAGTTTGACTTATCGTTTTTGCTTTCTGATTACTCGATTCAAATATATTCCTTTTTGTTCCAAATTTGGGTTTAATGAAATCTTCTTTAGCTATATTGGGAATAAAAACATTCCAGCCTAATTTACTTAACTGGATAGATAACGGTCTAACAAGTCGATGATGATTGGCGCTTTCACCATTGGTATGTAAAAATAATATATTACCTCTTTTCTTCCTGTTCTTAGCATTATGCTTCAGTATAAGTAGTTCACCGTCATTGATTGTTTCAAGATGTTTTTGGTTAACGTAATAGTCATATTGAATATTTTCGAGTAAAGATTGGTTATCTATATAGTAAGATAAAGTTAGTAAATTGGTATTTGGTAAAACAGTATTGTTCTCCTTAATTGGTATAATGTCTTCTTTAGGAGAGCTTTCCTCGGTTTTACTCGAAATAGAAAATGATGAACTAAATATAAAACAACAGATAACGGCTCTATTAGATATACGACTGTAAACTGTATTATTAATGATCATAATTTTTTTACTTTGCTATTTTCACTATTAAATAGAAGTATGGCACAAGATTAATAATAATATTTAACCCTTTATTGTCTTTGAATCGTTTGTATAAAAAGAATGGGCGAAAAGGGGTTATATAATTTAGTGTATCTTAAAAGCATTACAGGTATTTGTTTAGAAATGACATCAACGAAACCTAATAGCAGTCTGCCACCTGAATATACAAAAAGCCATTCAGAGATAGTTAAATTGTCAGATCAATCAGATGAAGTCTTGATGCAAAATTACTCAAATGGTTATTCAGATGCATTTGAAGAACTTTATCGACGCCATCAATCGTCATTGTATAGATATTGCATTAGGCAATTTAGAAATGTATCAATTGCAGAAGAATGCTTTCAGGAAATTTGGATGAAGTTAGTTAGATCTCGTAACCGTTATCAATCTACAGCTAAATTTACTACTTATTTATATCGCATTGCACAAAATCATATTATTGATACTTATAGAAAAGAAAAAAAACGTATGTTTGATTGTGAATATGAAGACAGCCTAAGTGAAGCTAATATCGATTTATCAAGAAACTCTTACTCTTCAGTAGAGCCTGAATTAGGGGATGGGACTTTTAAAGTCCATTCTTTAAGAAAGGCAATTAGCGAGTTACCTTTTGAACAAAAGAATACACTTCTATTAAAAATGGACAATGATCTTTCGATAGGACAAATTGCAGAAATAACGGGATGTAAAAAAGAGTCTGTTAAGAGCCGACTAAGATATGCCACAAATAAACTAAAGCAACTTTTACACTCTAATGAATTTAAGTTAAAGAATTAAATAAAGGTCAATACAATGAATTCATCATCTAAAGAAAGCGTTGAGAAAATTAATCATGCGAATGTTGATTCTTCATATGAGGTAAATAATAACAATAGTAATAAGGTTATAGCTGATATTGCGGGTCTATTATCCGGTGATTCTAATTTGGTTGTTGATAAAGCAATTGAAAAACAGATTTTAGCCTTTTCTCATAGAGAGGTATTAGAAGGCAGGCATAGTTATGTAAAAGAAGAGTCATTGGCAGTTGATTTACAGTTTGCCGGAACACTTAACCCCAAGCAGTGGTGGAGAAGATTAGCATTGCCTTCCTTTGTAGCTGGAGGTTTTGTTTTAACCGTTTTTGCTTTTCAAGCTTTGTGGCAACCGTTATTTAAAAGCGTACCATCTCAGTATGTTGCTGATAGTGGTGCTCAGTTAGCCGATCAACAGAAAACTATTCAAATACAAATTGAGTTCATTGCTAATGATAGAGAGCAAAGTCAATTAATTTCTAAGCCATCCACTGTTAGCTTGACAAGAATGAAAAAAAGAGAACAAGCTTTAGCCGAATTTGATGAAAACATAAAAATACCTAGTTCAGATCTTCGTGTTACAGACAGCAAAAATTCTGAATCTCTGAATGAAAGCGCACAATTTGTTTCAAAAGGGTTTATCGAAGTCATCGCTTCAACAAAAAATGATACTAGTATAATCGAAACTAAGCATGAGCAAATTGGTAATCAAAACCTTTATACTGGAAGCCAACTATCTAAATCAGAATATCCAGAGCAAGAAATATGGGTAAAACGTATCGTTACACTCTTTAAAGAATCACAAAATATTCAAGCAAATAAAGAGTTAGAATCATTCAGAAAGATCTATCCTAATTACTCAATAGATGAAAAAATTAAACCATATATTCAATGAATATTACTTTTCAATGAATCAAAAATGACCTGTATCACCTCTGCGTCAATTTGTATCTAGGTAAATAGCGATTATTTTGCTTGATTCCTTAACACCGATCTTTATAATTCCACCACAATAAGGAGGGGTACAGGCAAATATTTGGCAAAACTGCAAAGTCTTTGCTAAATTTAATGTAACTTTTTGTTTAAAAGCATCAGTTTAACCTTGGATCAATCTAGGTTAAAGCTTGCATTAAGTCCTAAGTTCCTTATTTTCATAAAATCCTAAAAGACGGGCAGACCCGTTTTAAAATAAAAATTGGAGATCTCTCAATGGCCATTCGACGCAAGTTGATTGCTGGTATGACTACGCTAATGAGCTTTATGCTTAGTGGTATAGTACAAGCAGCTTCTGAATTGAATATGCGCCCCGGAGTTACAGAAACTAGTATTGAAGCCTATGAACTACATATGATGGTTGTATGGGTGATGGTTGCTATATCTGTGGTTGTTTTCGGAGCAATGTTTTATTCATTTATTTTTCATCGTAAATCCAGAAATCCAACACCTGCTACGTTTTCACATAGCACTAAAATGGAAATTATTTGGACAACAATTCCTGTTCTCATTCTAATTTACTTAACGATACCATCGGTGAAATTGTTAATTAAGATGGAAGATGCGACGAACTCCGAAATGAGTATCCAGATTACTGGTTCTCAATGGAAATGGCATTACAAATATTTAGAGCAAGATATAGAATTCTTCAGTAATCTATCAACTCCTCGCAATCAGTTTGAGGATTTTAATGCCGATGCTAAACCTAAAGGCGAAAATTATCTTCTAGAAGTCGATAATGAAATGGTTATACCTATCAATACTAAGGTTCGATTTTTAGTTACTGCTGAGGATGTTATCCACTCTTGGTGGGTTCCTGAAATCGCGGTTAAAAAAGATGCTATTCCTGGTTTTATTAATGAAACCTGGACGAATATCCCTACTCCTGGAATCTACAGAGGTCAATGTACAGAGCTTTGTGGAAAAGATCATGGATTTATGCCAATCGTTGTTAAAGCAGTTAGTAAAGAAGATTTTGCTAAATGGGTTGCAGGTAAAGATGCAGAGCGTATCGCTACTGAAAAAGCCGCTGCCGCTGCCGCTGCCGCTAGTTGGGACTTAGATAAACTGATGGTGCTAGGTAAAACTACCTATGATGCTAAATGTGCAATGTGTCATCAAGTCAATGGAACCGGGGTCGCTGGAGCTTTCCCTGCACTTAAAGGCAGTGTTATTGCAACTGGACCTGTAGCAGCTCATATGACAATGGTTGTCGATGGTTCTACTGGTGGAATGCAAGCTTTTGGCAAACAACTTACTGATGCTGAATTAGCAGCTGTAATTACTTATGAGCGTAATGCTTGGGGTAATGACACTGGTGATACAGTTACACCCACTGACATTCAGGCTTTTAAAGCCGGTAACTAAAGGAGACGATCAATATGAGCGATCATCGCCCAACCGGCATAAAACGCTGGTTATATACAACCAATCATAAAGACATCGGAACGATGTACTTGTGGTTTTCTTTCATCATGTTCCTTACTGGTGGTGCAATGGCAATGGTTATCCGTGCCGAGCTATACCAGCCTGGACTACAATTTGTAGAGCCTGCATTTTTTAACCAAATGACAACCATGCATGGTTTAATTATGGTTTTTGGTGCCGTTATGCCAAGTATGGTAGGTCTAGCTAACTGGTTAATTCCAATGCAAATTGGTGCACCAGATATGGCTCTACCTAGAATGAATAACTGGAGTTTCTGGATTTTACCTTTTGCTTTTACGTTACTTCTTTCTTCATTATTTATGGAAGGTGGAGCGCCTAACTTCGGTTGGACTTTTTATGCACCTCTTTCAACGACTTATGCGCCACCAAGTACTGATTTCTTTATTCTGGGTGTTCATATGATGGGTATATCTTCCATTATGGGTGCCATTAATGTCATCGTTACAGTTTTCAATATGCGTGCTCCTGGCATGACATTAATGAAAATGCCATTATTTGTATGGACTTGGTTAATCACTGCGTTCTTGCTTATTATGGTTATGCCTGTTTTAGCGGGTGTAGTCACAATGATGTTAACTGACCGTCATTTCGGTACAGCATTCTTTGATGCTGCTGGTGGTGGTGATCCTGTTATGTTCCAGCATATATTCTGGTTCTTTGGGCATCCTGAAGTTTACATTATGGTTTTACCAGCATTTGGCGTGGTTTCAGAAATTATTCCTGCATTTTCGCGTAAAAAATTATTCGGTTATTCATCAATGGTTTATGCTACGGCTTCAATCGCGTTGTTATCTTTCATTGTATGGGCGCATCATATGTTTGCAGTAGGTATGCCGATTGCTGGAGAATTATTTTTCATGATTGCAACCATGCTAATTGCAGTTCCAACAGGTGTTAAAGTCTTTAACTGGGTTGCAACAATGTGGCAGGGTTCTTTAACATTTGAAACGCCAATGTTGTTCTCAATTGCATTTGTTATATTATTTACAATTGGTGGTTTCTCAGGCGTTATGCTTGCAATGGCTCCGGTTGATTTCCAATATCACGATACTTACTTTGTTGTAGCCCATTTCCATTACGTATTATTCCCTGGTGCCATTTTCGGTACCACTGCAGCGGTTTATTACTGGTTCCCTAAGTGGACTGGAAAAATGTACAACGAATCAGTAGGTAAAATACATTTTTGGTTATCCATGGTTTTCGTAAACTTAACTTTCTTTCCAATGCACTTTAGCGGATTAGCGGGTATGCCTCGACGTATTCCTGATTACAATATGATGTTTGCTGACTTCAATATGTGGGCTAGTATTGGTGCATTTGGTTTAGGTTTAACTCAAGTCTTTTTCTTTGTGACAATTATCATGGCGATTCGTAATGGTAAAAAAGCAGATGAAAAACAATGGGATGGAGCAACGGGTTTAGAGTGGGATGCAATGCCAACACCGGCACCTTATCACTCATTCAGTACGCCACCTAAAGTAGATTAGTTGAGTAGTTAAAATAATGACTGAGCAAGCACAAGAAAATAGTAAATTGATTAAACGATTGGTAGCAATCGTTGGCGGTATGTTTCTATTTGCGTTTGCTTTAGTCCCTCTTTACAACGTCTTTTGCGATATTACTGGTATCAATGGTAAGACCCGAGGTCAAGCTTTATACCAAAATGTCGATATTGATAAAAACCGGATTGTAACAGTGGAGTTCTTAACGAATGTCAATCGTGGGATGCCATGGAAGTTTGAATCTCAACTCAAGTCGATTGAGGTTCATCCGGGCGAACTTAATGAAGTGATTTTTTACGCTAAAAATAATTCTAAGTTCGATATAGTGGGACAATCAGTGCCGAGTGTTTCGCCGGGAGAAGCTGCGCTATATTTAAATAAAACTGAATGTTTTTGTTTTGATCAACAAAAATTATTGGCAGGAGAAGATATTAAAATGCCAATGAAATTTTTTATTGATGCGGATATTCCAGAAGACATTACACGATTAACTTTATCTTACCAATTATTTAATATCACGGATTCAGTGAATGCTGGATCGGTTGGGACCAAATAAAACGAATGACAATTGTAAACGATTTGATTCGTTTAAATGGAGAATTAAAATGAGCACAGAAACAGAAGAAAAGTACGAAAGTTACTACGTGCCAGAGCAGAGCCCTTGGCCAATTGTTGGCGCAGTGGCGTTGTTTTTTATTGCATATGGCGCAGGAAATTTTATTCAACAATCCGGAACCTTTGTAGAAACTGGTGAAGCAGGTTGGGGAAAATTTGTATTTATGGCTGCTATGGCAGTCATGATTTATATGGTTTTCAACTGGTGGAAAGATGTTATTAAAGAGTCTGTAGAAGGTTTATACAGTGCACAAATGGATCGTTCATTTAAACAAGGTATGCTTTGGTTTATCGCATCAGAAGTGATGTTTTTTGCTGCATTTTTTGGTGCATTGTTGTACACAAGGCAATTTGTCATTCCTTGGCTTGGTGGTGAAGGAAACAATGTAATGACTCATGCTCTTTTATGGCCAGAATTTATTCCAGAATGGCCATTAGTTAAAACACCTGATGGAACTACCACAACTGGAATGGGAGCGTGGGGGTTACCTGCTATTAATACTGCAATTCTTTTGACTAGCTCTTGGACATTAACTATTGCGCATCACGCCTTAAAAGAAAATAACCGTCAAGCATTATTGAATTACACTGTTTTAACAGCAATGTTGGGTATTATTTTCTTAGTTCTGCAAGCGGTGGAATATCATCACGCATACGGTCAAATGGGATTAACTTTAGGAAGTGGTATTTACGGTTCTACATTCTTTATGTTAACGGGTTTTCATGGATTCCATGTAACATTAGGAACTATCTTTATCATCGTATTATCAATCCGTTGCTCTAAAGGTCATTTTACTGAAAAACATCACTTCGCGTATGAAGCGGGTGCTTGGTATTGGCATTTTGTTGATGTAGTTTGGTTATTCTTATTTATCTTTGTTTACTTGATGTAATAAAAATTTCAAATAGCAAATAAAAAACCGAAGCAATGCTTCGGTCTTTTTATAGGTAATGCTTAAGTTGTAAATTAATGAGAGACAGAGTCACATCGTCTTTTTTCAAATAAAGGTGATGTCTGTTTATCCTGGTTTAACCATCGGCAAACCATGTGGCTCAATCCAGCCCATATAATTTCCCAGTAATATTAATCCAAAAAGCGCAATGGATAATCCAATTCTCCAGCTCAAACTATTAACGGTCTTATTAGAGTCTTTTTTACCTTTAGCTAAAAAATATAAAGCCCTAAACAAAGTAAAAAAAATGGTGAGCATTACAACAACTATTAAGGATTTAAACAGCATTTATAAGGTTTTCCTGTAAATTAGAGTGAATTTACTCTTGGCTTTTTCCGGACAAGCTTCTAGGTAGAAAGGCAACATAATGATAGAATACGCGCCTTATAAAATAATTACCAGTTGAGTTTTAATTGCGTCACTCAATTTCATATTCCATAGGAAAATACCAAGTTAATATTAATTTTTGGCTGTTTATCCTATTTTTATTGATGCAGACCTTACTTAATGAATTGGGCTATTGGCAGTTAGAGCGTGCGAAGGAAAAAAAGCAAAGAATAGCACAGTTGGATTCTAGCGTTAACCAATTGATAACCGATTTTTCAGAAATTTCTTCTGATGATTTGAAACAATTTATGCCGATTAGATTTGATGTATTTTTAAGTGATGAGAATACATATCTGATTGAAAATGAAATACAAAATGGTGAATTAGGTTATCACGTACTCAATTTAGTAACGGAAAAATCAACCGGCAAAAAGGTCTTTGTGAATAGAGGCTGGATTAGCGCAAAAACAAATAGAAAAAACTTACCCAAAGTTGCCAATCCACCTTTTGAATGGCAAGTCTCTGGTAGAATTTATCCAATCAATCAAGATATATTATCATCCGAAGCCGAAATCGAACAATACGATCAAGTTTACCGTTTGCCAGTAATGGATATTCATGTTTTTGCAATGCTGGAAGAAAAGCTTGGTGAAAGTATAGAACCTTTTCTTATTAGATTAGATAAAAATCATGACAATGGATTTAATATTGATTGGCAATGGATCAGTATGTTACCAGAAAAGCATTTGGCTTATGCCTTTCAGTGGTTTGCCTTGGCGTTTACTTTATTAATCATCAGTGCCGTTGCATCTGTTAAGCGAAAAAAACATAATTAGTGAAATAAAAAAGAGGACTTTCTTTTGGATTTTAATGAAGATAAAGAAGTATCAAAATATGCAAATTTAAAAAAAAATAGACAAACCTTAATACTTCTATTTGTTATGTTTATTACGCCCGTTGCTTTGGCTTATGTCGCTTATTTTGGTAACTGGTTTTCAGGTTCAAGTGGCGCCAAGGGAGAATTGATTTCCAGCGATCTAGTCACTGATATTGAAGATTATGATTTTATTCGTCAAGATGGAAAACTAATTACCGGTAAAGAATTTGAAACCCTTTATTGGTGGATTGTGCCAATTGATCCAAAAACTTGTGATGAGGCTTGCGCTGAATTGAATCTTTATACTGTAAACCAAATTTTTGTTGGTCTAGGAAAAGAAGCTTCTCGCATTAAAGAATTGGCTATTTTACCAACAGGGTTTGTAGGTTATAAAAATGATTTTCCTCATGCCGCTAGTGAATTTACAACCTCTGGTGTAAAAGCTCTGAGAGAATCTCAAAAGAAAGCAACTCACGATTTAGAGGCAAACTATATCTATCTGGTTGATCCTTTGGGTAATATTTTTATGCGATATCCATTTATTATTGACAAAAATAATGCTCCAGTATTAGGCAAAAAATTAAGAAAGGATATTTTACATTTGTATAAATATTCAAGATTAGGTTAAAACAGGACTAGGTTAAAATAAGATTGATCAGAAATAATAGACTAGATGTAAGAGAGTATAAGTAAGAGACTAAAATGAATCATAGTATGACTAAAAAACTGGTTATTACAGCAACCGCTTTCGCTCTGGTAGTTGTATTGCTGGGTGCTTTCACCCGACTTTCACACGCTGGATTAGGCTGTCCTGATTGGCCTGGTTGTTATGGTTTTTCACATATCCCCACTCAAAATCAAGATATCGAAATTGCTAATAAGGCTTTTCCAGAAAAACCTTATCAATTTGAAAAGGCATGGCCGGAAATGGTACACCGATATTTTGCAGGGATACTTGGACTATTTGTTTTAGCACTTGCACTAATCAGTTTGAAGTCAGAAAATGCTGTAACACGAATTCATTCTTTTGGATTACTTGTTTTAGTTATTCTTCAAGCCGCACTAGGGATGTGGACTGTAACTATGAAGCTACATCCAGGTATTGTAATGGCTCACTTAATGGGGGGATTTACTACGCTAGTTTTATTAGCATCTTTAAGTTGGCGGTATGCATTTAATTTCACATCAAAGTATTCAATGAAAGACATCGTACAGTTTAAAAAATTAGTTGTTTTTTCTCTGATAATTGTAGCTTTTCAGATCATTCTAGGTGGCTGGACATCAGCAAATTATGCTGCGACAGTTTGTTATGAATTACCTATTTGTCAGGGAGATTGGTTTGCAAATAGTGATTATATTTCTGGTTTTACAATTTGGGGACAAGGCGCTGAAAATTATGAATTTGGTATTTTAGACGTCGCTGGTAGAATTGCCATCCACTCTAGTCATAGAGTTGGAGCAATAATTACAATACTGATTTTATCTTTCTTATGTTTCCAATTAATAACGCAAACAAGCCATTCGATGTTACGTCGGTTCGGTTTAATCATTGCAGTTTTATTAATTGTTCAAATCTTATTAGGAATATTTAATATTACTTTTCAATTACCGCTTTTTAATGCTGTTGCACATAACGGTGTTGGAGCATTGCTACTTTTGACTGTCAGTTTGTTATTAACCAGCTTATATCAACAGCGAATTGAAGTAGGTGCTAACAATGAATGAGAACGATGTAAACGTTAGTTGGAAAGACTATTTAGAATTAACTAAACCAAAAGTTGTTTTTTTACTTTTAATAACGGCCGTTGTTGGTATGTTTATGGCAACACCGGGAATGGTGCCTTTAGATGTTTTAGTTGTTGCGACTATCGGCATTGGCTTTGCTTCTGGTGGAGCTGCTGTTGTTAATCATGTTGTTGATCAAAAAATCGATTCGATCATGGCGAGAACTCACAAACGCCCCGTTGCAACAGGAAAAATCAGCGATAAACAGGCAATTATTTTTGCTACCTTTTTATCGATCAGTTCTTTATTGACTCTCTATTTTTATATCAACCCGTTAACGGCGCTATTGACGGTCTTTGGTTTAGTGGGGTATGCATTTGTATATACCATGTATCTCAAACGCGCAACCCCACAAAATATTGTTATTGGCGGTTTAAGTGGCGCCATCCCACCATTATTAGGTTGGACTTCGATTACGGGTGGTAACGGTGAGATTCATCCTCACGCGTTATTATTGGTATTAATTGTTTTCGTTTGGACGCCACCACATTTTTGGGCGTTGGCTATTTTTAGAAGAGATGAATATGCCAAAGCGAATATTCCAATGTTGCCAGTGACTCATGGGATCGACTTTACAAAAACTAACATAATTCTTTACACAATTCTTTTGATTTTTGCGGGTCTATTACCTTATCTTGTACATATGTCGGGGCTTATCTATTTAGTTTCTTCAACAATTTTGGGTTTAACATTCTTAGTTTACGCAGTAAGACTAAAATTATCCGATGATCGAAAACTGGCAATGGATACCTTTAAGTATTCTATCCAGTATCTTTTATTGATATTTGTCGCTTTACTTGTTGATCACTATTACTTTTTTAACCTAGTTTGAATTACTGTTTGAACTAATATTCTGAAACCAATATGAAAAAATTAACCCCTTATTTACTCATTGTTGCAGTCATCATTGTTGGCTATTTTATTAATGCAGAAATATTAAAACAATATAAACAAAGTGAAGAACATGAACCAAAAGAAGTGATAGATAAAACAACAAGTATTAATGATCAACTTAAAACACTTTTGATCTATCCTAAAAAGAAGAACTTATTAGAATTTGAGTTATGGGATTTTAACCAACAAATATTTTCTAATTCAAATTTTAATAGCAAATGGAATTTGATTTTTATTGGCTATACTAATTGCCCAGACGTATGCCCAAATACTTTGAATGATTTAACTCATTTATATCAAGCTCTAAACAAAGATTTAAGAAAAAAGTTTCAGTTTATTTTTTTCTCGGTTGATCCAGGGCGCGATACGCCAGAAAGAATGAAGGCTTATTTAGATAATTTCCATAATGATTTCATTGGTATCAGTGGTAAAAAAGAACAAATCGATAGTCTTGTTCATCAACTAGGTGGGCTTTATAACCTTAATACGGAGGAAGGTGACTATTACACTGTTGATCACTCAGGGCGAATATTTATTGTTGATCCAGCCGGTAGACGTTTTGGTATTTTAAAATCGGGTGTCTTGCAGTCACAAAATAAGGCGATGTTAATCAACGAGCTTGAAAGTCTTTTATGATTGACTTTAGTTTATTACCAAAAAGTTTTTTTGGTAGAAATACATTAATGATTGCGATTCTCCTTACGATCAGTCAGCTTATTTCTTTTATGTCAGTGCAACATTTTGTTGTCGATAGAAAAAACAAAACCATTATGTATTTGGTGACCAATCAAATAAAAATCCAATATATTGGCGTTGAATCGAATATACCTAAGGATCTATCCGAAGGTTTTATAAAAACCACTGAGCTTGAATTATTTTGGATAACCAGTGGATCAATTCCTGCAGGTCTAATTTCCGCTAGAGATGACCTCGCTTTTACCCAAGCTGCTGAGAATTTTCTTGGAAAAGGCACTAGAGTTAAAGTTGAAGTTTCCGACCGAATATACGTGTGGGTAAATGAACCATCACATCCAGATTACTGGATCAGAATGCCAATTGGTGAATATGACGGAAGTGCACCAGTTTCGTTAATTATCTTTTTCGGGGTTCTATTATTTTTAAGTTTAATCGGTGCATGGATGTTGGTTGGGCAACTACATAGACCACTTAAACGCCTTTCATTTGCCGCAAGAGAAATTGGTAGAGGTGACTATCCGGGCAAACTAAAAGAAACTGGTCCACAAGAATTAGTCGCAGTAACTTCTGCATTTAATCAAATGGCAGCAGATGTGCATCAATTAGAAGAAGAAAGAACGCTTTTACTCGCTGGTATATCACATGATTTAAGGACACCAATTACTCGAATAAGGCTTTCTTTGGAGTTTTTATCGGAACAAGATGAAGAGTTAAAGCAAGGGTTGATAGATGATACTCAAGATATGGATGATATTATCGATCAATTTATAGGTTATGTACGTTATGGAAGTGAAGAGCAATTTGAATTGGCAGATATAAATCAACTAATTCAACAAACCGTTGATGCGGCACAAAAACAACATATAGAGTTATCAACGGAATTGAAGGAGTTGCCTTTTATTAACTTTAAACCTCTTGCATTAAAGAGATTAATTAGCAACTTGATCGAAAATGCATTTCGTTATGGTGAACCGCCAGTGTTAGTCACAAGCGAAATAACTCAAGGTAAGTTGCTAGTTAAAATAAAAGACAAAGGAAAAGGTATAGAGGATTTAGATAAAAAGCGCCTATTTCAACCCTTTGCGAGAGGGGATAAAGCTAGAGGAGGCAAAGGCTCGGGCTTAGGTTTAGCGATTGTTCAAAGGATAGCGGAAATGCACAATGGTGAAATAACCTTGAATAATCAACTTAAAGGAGGCTTAGAAGCCTGTTTCTCAATGCCTATAGAACGACAATCTAAATAACGTAAAGTCTATTACAAACCAAACTTTTTTAGGTGTAGTCTCCCTATGAGGCTCAGAACTTGGGGAATAACCGTTTGACCAAGCTTGATAAAAAATAAAACCTATATTGTTAGTTAGCATTTTTAAGCTGCTTCACTTTTTGAGATAAATAGAGTTTAAGCTGG
>CAZRPK010000031.1:0-26822 GCA_964601915.1 uncultured Kangiella sp.
GAGGAGGGAGTGATACTCCTGAACCACCACCCATTTAATAAGAACCAAATTTTTTTACCAAAAGGCTTTGATTGAATAAAATAACGGAAGTTACTTCGTGTTGGCTAGGTTGAGATCTCTATATCGAGATTTGGGAATTATCTGCTACAAGACATTTGCGCCTGATTCGTTTAATATCCCTTAACTTATAATAAATTTATAAATGAAGGGGTTACTTTTGGAAGCATTTTCTAATTTTATTTTGGCTATTGACGCCTATTTAGGTGGACATTTTCTTTTTCCTTATATTTTGGTGGGAACGGGTCTTTTATTCACAATATATCTTGGTTTTCCGCAAATACGTTATTTTGCTCACGCAACTCGAATTCTTAGAGGTCAATATTCTAAGAAAGATGCTCCTGGAGATACAACTCACTTTCAAGCTTTGACAACCGCGTTATCTGGAACCGTTGGTACTGGTAATATTGGCGGTGTCGCTTTAGCCATATATTTTGGTGGTCCTGCCGCACTTTTCTGGATGTGGATCACTGCATTTTTTGGAATGACAACAAAATTTGTTGAAGTCACACTATCTCATAAGTACAGAGAAAAAACTGCAGATGGAACTATGGCTGGTGGACCTATGTATTTTATGGAAAAGAAATTAAACATGAAATGGTTAGCTATTATTTTTGCTGTAGCTACGGTCATTAGCTCGATAGGCAGTGGAAATATGCCACAAATTAATAGTATTGCGGTAGGAATGAAAGCATCATTCGGTATTGATAATTGGATCACTGGACTTGTACTTTCTGTGTTTTTAGGTTTTGTTATTATTGGTGGAATTAAACGAATAGCACATTTTGCTGAAAAAGTTGTTCCGATGATGTCACTGATTTATATAGTTGGAGCATTGTCTGTTATTTTAATGAACTTGGAAAACATCGGTCCATCTTTTGTTTCTATTTTTGAGTATGCATTTACAGGTTCTGCCGCTGTTGGAGGTTTTTTGGGAGCTAGTTTTGTTTATGCAATGGAAAGAGGGGTTAACCGAGGATTGTTTTCCAATGAAGCAGGGCAAGGATCAGCGGCTATAGCTCATGCAAGTGCTAAAGGAAATGAGCCTGCATCAGAAGGAATGGTTTCGTTATTGGAGCCATTTATTGATACGATTATCATTTGTACCATTACAGGGTTAGTTATTTTATCCTCAGGTGTTTGGTCTGAAAAACATCAAAATAATTTTGACCGAACTGATATGGAGTATGTTACCGGACATTTTGATGATACGAAAAATGAGGACGTTAATAATTTGTATAACCATGTTAATAGATTAACTGAAATTGAGAGGTTTAACGGAACAATTAAAGTGGTTAATGGGATATCTATTTCAGATGGTTACACATTAGTTGCGCTTCGTTCAGTGGCTGAAAAAGTGACTTATTCTACCGAAGGAAAATTGTTCAATGGAAGTATAGTAGTAGAAAATGGCAGTATCATTAACCCTGATGACTCGCTGGTCGTATCTGGAAAATCGTTAGTAAAAGGGGTTACATTAACAACGGAAGCTTTCAAAAGAGGTTTTTTTGGAGACAGTGGACAATATATTATCTCAATTGGATTGCTCTTGTTTGCGTTTAGTACGGCTATCGCTTGGTCTTATTACGGAGATAGAGCCATTACTTATTTGATTGGCCCAGTGGCTGTATTACCCTATCGAATCGTTTACGTTTCCGCATTTTTTATTGCCGCTATTATAGATTCATCGATTATTTGGGATATAGCGCTAGTTACCGTTGCGCTAATGACTTTACCTAACTTGTTTGGAATTTTATTACTCCACAAAGACATGAAGCAAACAGTAGCAGACTATTGGACTCACTTTAAAAAGAACCCCGTAGACTAATGCGTGCAGGCTGATAAAGATATTCAAATGACAAATTAAAACAATCGTTTGAATATTTTTAAAATGTGGTAAAATTTTATGGTCTGACCACATTGGGTCAAAAAAAGGCTCCATCGGAGCCTTTTTTTGATCTTTACTAATAACTTTCCAATTAAAAGTACGGTAACAATATGTCCTATAAAGCCCCGTTAGACGATATGAACTTTCTGTTGAAAGATGTATTTGATATTCAAAAAAATCTTGGTGATATTGAAGCTTTTAAAGATTTTGATGATGAGCTTTATTCGGCAGTGCTTGAAGAGTCTGCAAAATTTTCAGAAAATGTCCTATTCCCAATTAATCGAGAAGGCGATGAAGAGGGCTGTTCATTTAACGATGGAGTAGTAACAACTCCTAAAGGCTTCAAAGAAGCTTATAGTGAATATGCACAAGGTGGATGGCAGGGGTTGTCTGGCGATCCTAAGTTTGGTGGTCAAGGCTTACCCAAAATGTTAAATGTGCTAACGGAAGAGATGGTTTATTCCACCAACACCTCATTTTGTCTCTATTCAAGTTTAACATCCGGTGCGTATCATGCAATCCACGCTCATGCTAGCGATGAATTAAAGGCTATCTATTTACCGGCTATGTTAGAGGGACGTTGGGCAGGAGCTATGGGTTTAACAGAATCTCATGCGGGATCCGATTTAGGCATCATCAAAACCAAAGCGCAAGATGGTGGTGATGGAAGTTACCTCATTAACGGCTCTAAAATGTTTATAACTGGCGGTGAACATGACCTCACCGAAAATATTATTCATCTTGTTCTCGCTAAACTACCCGGTGCACCTGATGGCGCTCAAGGAATAAGCTTATTTTTAGTACCTAAAGTAATCGTTAAGAGTGATGGGACCTTGGGTGATGTTAATGGTGTCAGTTGTGGAAGTGTTGAACATAAAATGGGTATTAAGGCGAGTGCGACCTGTGTGATGAATTTTGACAATGCGAAGGGCTTTTTAATAGGTAAAGAAAGCCGTGGTCTTTTTGCAATGTTTACTATGATGAATTTAGAACGGCTTTCGATTGGTATTCAAGGCATTGGTTTAGCAGAAACATCTTATCAATTATCAAAGAATTATGCATTAGAGAGAAAGCAAGGTAAGAATGATAAAGGTGAGGCGGCCACAATTATTCAACACGCCGATGTAAGACGAATGATTTTAGAGCAAAGAGCTTACACTGAAGCTGGTCGAGCGTTAGCTGTTTATATGGGTATGCAAATTGATAAACAATATCATCACCCAGACCAATCTGAACAAGAAAGATCAGAAAAGCGAATGGCATTTTTAACGCCTGTTGCTAAAGCATTTTTCACAGATAAAGGCTTTGAAGCCTGTAATCATGGCATTCAAATTCTGGGAGGACATGGTTTTGTAAGGGAATGGGGCTTAGAGCAATTAGTGCGAGATGCAAAAATTGGTCAAATTTACGAAGGGACTAATGGTATTCAAGCACAAGATTTTATGGTTAGAAAGGTTTGCTTGGATAAACAGAATATGTTGTCAGAAGTATATGATGAGATTGCTTTAACATTAAATAAAGAATGTGACCTTCCAGAGTTCAGTATTATCAAACAGCAATTAATTGAATTGAAGGCCGAAGTTGATACAACTATCGACTGGATGAAAGAGAATTTCAAAATAAGAGGTTATGAGATTCAAGGAGGCGCAACACAGTTCTTACATGCATTTGGCCATCTAGTTTATGCATGGATGTGGTTAGAGCTGTTACATGGAACCAAAAAGACCGAAAATCAGTTATTAATAAAAAGAAAGAAAGTGGCAGCTAAGTTTTTTTCTCAACATCTATTACCTCAAGCTTTTGAGTTATGTCAACGCGTAAAAATGGGCTATCAAGATTATATTCAAATAGATTATGAGCAACTTTAATATACTTTATATTCGTTAACTCATTTTTAGGCGCAAATATATAAAATTTTTAATTTGTGACGAGGTTACTATTGGTAAAAAGCTATTTATAAGCTATAGTTAGCGCGACATTATAAAGAGACTTCTCAAGTTACTGACGTAACTACATGGTGCTTATAGATATTTCAAATAATAGAATATCTATTTATTGCCTGTTTGTTGTTTTTTTATTTGTAAATTAGGTAGATATTGGTCTATAACCTCTATAGTTTAAAATAAAAAGTTATAAAAAATTGTCTTCATTCAAATATATGTTTAAGAACATGCAACAGGATACTCGTATGTTTAAAAAGCTTTTAGTAGCCACTCTTTCTAGTTTTGTATTTTTAACAGGCAGTGTGCTTGCTGTCGGATTAGGTGATATTGAGCAGTTCTCAGGACTGAATCAACCCTTAAATGCGAAAATTAAAATTCTTTCTCCGGGAGACTTAGCTGAATATGAGGTAGTTGCCTCAATTGCGAGTCAAAGCGCGTTTGATAAAAGCGGTATTGATAAACCATTCTTTTTAAATAGAATCAAATTCAAAACTGTTAAGAATAGTCTAGGTGAGTTAGTTATTAATGTGACCACCCATAACGCGGTAAAAGAACCATTTTTGAATTTTCTGATTGAGCTTAATACACCTGCTCAACAGTTTTATAGAGAATATACATTATTACTCGATCCTCCTATATTTGAGGAAGTGACGGCTTCCACAATCGAAAAAACGACCAGTGAGGCAACATTTAGGCCGAAACAATCGAGTGCTAATAATCAAAACATTCGAAAAAATGCGGAGCCACAAGCTCCGCAAGCTAGTTATGGTAGTGATGAAAATGATTACCAAAGTTATGATGGTAGTCAATATGGCCCTGTTACTAGTACCGATACACTGTGGAGTATTGCTATTAAAGTTAGACCAAGCCGAAATGTTAGTATTCACCAAACGTTAGTTGCAATCTACAGAGCAAATCCAGATGCTTTTTCTAATGGTAATATCAACAATCTCCTTCGCGGTAAAGTTTTAGACATTCCTTCAGAGTCATCCATTCAAAGTGTTCCTCAGAGAGCTGCTTTACAAGATGTGGTTATGCAAAATAGGCAATGGCGTTCCGGTGGAGCAAGAAACATTGTTGATCAAACATCAGGTTATCAATCTGACTCTAATCAAGTTAGCCGAGGTTCTCGATTAAGTTTAGCAACAGCCGATTCAGATGGAAATGCTAGCGGTTATGGTGCAGATAAAGCTGAAGTAGAAGGTTTGCAAAATGAGTTAGTCCGAACCCAAGAGCAATCCGCGACTCTACAAGCTGAAAATGATGAATTGCGCGCTCGATTAGCCGATATTCTTGCTAAGGCTGAGAGCACAAAAGAAGAAAGTGGTTTAGTTGAAGTGAGTGATACAGAGCTCGCACTGCTAGCAAAAAATGAAAATGCAGATACGTCTTCTAACCAAAATGAAGTGATTGGTAATGAAAATTCTGAATCAGATTTGGTACAAAGTGATGCTTTACAGTCTGAAATTAGAGATGAAGTGAAATCTGAAGATAATTCAGAAACGATATCGGAAACTAAACCAAAAATACCATTCCAAATAGCCAAACCAAAAGAAAAATCCTTCATCGACTCTGTTTTAGATAGTGGTGAACTTTTATGGGGTGGAATTGCCGGAATTATTGTTATTATTTTGATTGTTGTTTTTTGGCGTATGAAAAAACGAATGGAAGATGATGGATTTCAAGACGATTTAGTTGCTTCTACTGGTGCGGGTTCAATGGATACAACAGAAGTATTTGAATTGCCAGATGTTGGTGATGACATGCTCGTTGAGTTAGATATGGATGATGAGTTGACTCAGGTCGGTGGCGAAGCATTTGATCCATTAGGTGAAGCTGATATTTATATAGCTTATGGAAAAATAGACCAAGCTGAAACATTACTCTTAGAAGCTATTGAAGACAATCCTATTCGATCAGACTATAAAGTTAAATTGATGGAATGTTATGCAGAAAATGATAATAAAGATGGCTTTAAGAAATTAGAAGGTGAAGTGAATGATGCTGTTGATGCAGAGGAATGGTCAGAGCAAATTAGTTTATTAAAAAATAAATCTTGGGAAAATGACTCGGATGAAGATGAATTTGACCTGCCTTCTACGGAAGATATTTTTGGAGATGACGACGAAGATGATTTTGATATTGATCTTTCTAAGGAAGCTTCATTAGATGAATCGGCAATACCTAATGATGATTCAAACGATGATTTTGATTTAAATTCTGGTGATGATGACGATGTGTCTCTTGTTGGTGATGAGTCAGATGGTTTAGAAGAGTTGGACGATTTAGATGGAATAGATGACTTAAATAGTTTAGATGAAGAAAGTGATGAAGAATTAAGTAGTTTGGAAGAGTTAGATGATTTAAATGGCGAAGGTGGTTTGAATGAAGCCTCTACTAGTGAAGAATTGATTGATGATGAGTTTTCGTTAGATTTAGATGAAGAGCTTGGATTAAGTGAAGAATTATCTGAAAAAGATATAGAAGAAAATGATGATGAGCTTAGCATTGATATAGATGATGATTTCGATTTTGAAGAAGATGGTGATGAAAGTATTGATTTTGGTGAAACCTTAAGCGATGAAATTGCAACAAAATTAGATCTTGCCAGAGCCTATGTTGATATGGGAGATTTGGACGGTGCAAAAGAAATTTTAGCTGAAGTCGTTGAGGATGGAACAAAACAACAAAAATCTGAAGCGCAGGCATTAATTGATAAATGCTAGAGCATTATTAAGACAACAATTATTATTCAATATTGAACTAAAGGCGGATTATCCGCCTTTTTTATGGACTCAAAAAAGGGTGATTTTAAATAAACAAGTTACCCTACAATACTTATTTATAGTAGGATTTGCGCTGTATTTTTGCTATGATGCCCGCCCTTTTTAGATAGAAAGTTATAAAAATTAATGTCACTGATTAGAGGCGATAATCTTAGTCTTAGTTACGGTCCCCAAGTGTTATTGGATAATGCTTCTTTTGTAGTAGAAGAAAGACAAAAAATTTGTTTAATTGGTCGAAATGGCACTGGAAAGTCAACACTTCTTAAACTAATCGACGGCGAGGTCATGCCTGATGATGGTCTCATTAATCGTTCTCAGCATCACAGAGTTGGATTTTTACCTCAAGCATTGCCAGAAAAAACGCCTCAGTCTATTCGAGAATTTGTTGAATCTGGGTTAAAAGATGTGATTGCATGGGTGGATGAGTATCAAGATCTAATTGTTAAAGATTGTACCTCACCCAAACTAGAGTCACTTGAAGAAAAAATCACGGCATTTGAAGGTTGGTCAGTTGAACAAAGAGTCGAACAAACCTTATCAAAGCTATCGCTACAAGGTGATCTTAAAATGGAAAACCTTTCAGGAGGTTGGCGTCGGCGAGCAGCACTTGCTAAAGCTTTGGTGCAAAATCCTGATTTGTTGATTTTAGACGAGCCCACCAATCATTTGGATCTATCAAGTATTCAGTGGTTAGAAACGCAATTGGTGGCATTTAAAGGAGCATTGCTTTTTGTGTCTCATGATCGCCATTTTGTGAATAAAGTGTCTGATAGGATCATGGAGTTAGATCGAGGCCATTTGAGAATATACCCAGGTAATTATCAATCCTATCTAGAAATAAAAGCTCAACAATTACTCGATGAAGAAAAAACAAATTCAGAATTTGATAAACGTTTGGCTAATGAAGAAAAATGGATCAGGCAAGGAGTGAAAGCTCGTCGTACTAGAAATGAAGGCCGTGTACGAGCACTTAAAAAAATGCGCCAAGAGCATTCTGAACGTCGAAATGTTATTGGTAAGGTGTATTTAAAGGCAAGCGTATCCAATCAAAGTAGTAAGATTGTGGCCACTATGGAGGCATTACAAGTTGGATTTGATAAACCGCTCATTCAACCATTTACATCCATTATTCAAAAAGGAGATAAAATTGGTATTTTAGGTGATAACGGTTGTGGGAAGACAACTTTTATAAAGACTTTATTGGGGCAAATTCCCGTATTTTCGGGTGAATTGAAGTCGAGCGAGAATATTGAAGTAGCTTATTTTGATCAGTTACGAGATGGTATTGACTTAAAAAAATCCGTTTCTGATAATATTGCTGATGGTAAAGATTTTGTTGTCGTTGAGGGTCAAGAGAAACACGTTATTAGTTATATGTCTGATTTCAATTTCACCCCTGATCGTGTTCGAGCACCAGCACATTCGCTGTCTGGTGGAGAAATTAACAGGCTTTTACTCGCTAAACTGTTTACTCGCCCTGCAAACTTATTTATCTTAGATGAACCAACTAATGATTTAGATGTTGAGACGCTAGAAATATTAGAACAAATGTTGGTTGAAATGACTTCAACGGTTATTATCATCAGCCATGACAGAGCCTTTTTAGATAATTGTTGTAGTGAACTTCTTGTTTTTGATAATAAGTTACCATCAGTTTTGGTTGATGATGAAAATGAACGACCTATTGATAATGCTTTATATCAAATTATTGAAATAATTGGCGGTTATGCGGACTGGAAAAAATATCAACAACAAGCTATGCCAAAACGGGCAAAAATTTCCAAGAAAAAAGATAAAAATGGCCAAGTTAAAAATATTATTCAAGTAAAAAAAAGGTCATTTAAACAACAAAAACAGTTAGATGAATTACCAAGTTTAATTGATGCTTTAGAATCAAAAATTAAAAAGCAGGAAGCGTTATTAACCGAATCTGGTTTTTATAATGATCTAGAAAAATCTAAACAATCATTGCAAGAGTTAGAAGACGATAAAAATAAATTAGAATCTCACTATGCTCTTTGGAGTGAATTAGACGACTAGTAATGAATCTTGGTAGATCATTCCGGCACATTTAGATCGATATTAGATATTTAAATTGAAGATAAATTAACATTGACATTGACATGTTAAGTTAACAAATGAAATTAGGGGTTAAAATATGAAATTAGCAACACTTAAAAATGGATCACGTGATGGCGAATTAGTGATTGTAAGTAAAAACCTTTCTAAAGCTGTGCGAGTTAATAAAATCGCTAATACACTACAGCAGGCTTTGGATGAATGGGCAACTATTGCGCCTCAGCTTGAATTGGTTTATCAAAAACTTAATAATGATCAAATGGAAGATAATTTCGATTTTGATCAAGAGCAATGTGAATCACCGTTACCTAGAGCTTATCAATGGGCAGATGGAAGCGCCTATGTTAATCACGTCGAATTAGTTAGAAAAGCCAGAAATGCGGAAATGCCAGAAACCTTCTGGACAGATCCTTTAATGTATCAAGGAGGAAGTGATGCGTTTATTGGTCCGCGCGACGACATTGTTATCGAATCAACTGATTTTGGTATAGATATGGAATCGGAAGTCGCGGTGATTGTAGATGATACACCAATGGCAGCGACGCCTGATCAAGCTGAAAAGACGATCCGATTATTAATGTTGGTGAACGATGTTTCACTAAGAAATTTGATTCCAGGAGAGCTAGCTAAAGGCTTTGGGTTTTTCCAAAGCAAACCTTCAAGTGCTTTTTCCCCAGTTGCTGTAACACCTGATGAGCTTGGCGAGCAATGGGATGGTAAAAAACTACACTTGCCACTTGTTACTCATTTAAATGGTGAGTTATTTGGAGAGCCGAATTGCGGAATTGATATGACTTTCGATTTTCCTACAATCGTTGCTCATGCGGCTAAAACGCGTCCTTTAGGAGCTGGAGCTATTATTGGTTCTGGGACTATTTCAAATATCGATCGTTCGAGTGGTTCAAGTTGTTTAGCGGAAAAACGAATGTTAGAAATTATCAAGTCCGGTAAGCCGTCGACACCTTTTATGCAGTTTGGAGATCAGGTACGAATTGAAATGTTTGATGAAAACGGTGAGTCTATTTTTGGCGCCATTGATCAAGCCGTTACACAATATCATCTTAGTAGTCCGGCTAATATTGAAACTGAAACATTTGAAATAAATAGTTAGGATAATAGAGAGTAAATGATTACTTTATATGGTTACTGGCGATCTACGGCTGCTTATCGGGTTAGAATAGCGCTTAATTTCAAGAAGATTGATTATAGTCAGGTATCGGTGCATCTTGTAAAAGATGGAGGCGAGCAACATAAAGAAAATTATAAACGTCTAAATCCTCAAGGTTTAGTTCCAACATTGACAGATGGCGATTTCACATTAAGTCAATCGATAGCAATTTTGGAATATTTGGATGAAAAGTACCCCGAAATACCATTGCTACCAAAAGACCTAAAGTTAAAGGCAATTGTGAGGCAACTTTGTCAGGTGATTAGTGCGGATCTTCATCCGCTTAATAATTTACGAGTTTTGAATTATTTAACGAATGATTTAAGTGTTAGCGCCGATGAAAAAACAGCGTGGTATCATCATTGGCTACAAAAGGGTTTGGATGCCTATGAAAGTGTTGCAAATCAGGGTAATTATCTAGGTGATTACTCAATAGGTGGGGAACTTACGATGGCAGATGCTTGTCTTATCCCACAATTATATAACGCAAGACGATTTGATTTTTGTTTGGATAAATATCCTCGTTTGAGTCAAATAGAAAAAAAATGCCTGTCTATACCGTGTGTTAAGGTCGCACTACCAGAGAGTCAACCTGATGCAGCTGTTGAATAAGGCTAGAGTTTTTTATTGGAAATGAATATATGAATAAATACAGTTTATCTTTACTGGTAGTTATTTTTTCTACTGCTAGTTTGTACTCTGCTAAGTCTTATGCAGAAAATTTTTATGAAGTTGTTGATCTAGGTAAATTTGAAGAAGGTTCAAGTGGTGTGTTTGCATATGATATTATTGATAACCAAACCATTGTTGGATATTCTACTATAGATCAAACCACAGGATTGTCGCGAGGTTTCTCTTTTAATGAAGGTGATGTAAATTTAACAGACTTGGGAGCAATAGATAATACAGAGGTGTTGGTTGAAATTACCAACACAGTGGGTGGAGATGAACAGACTACAATTGAGAATGTTGGTACTGACAGTTTAGATCCTCCAACACCAACTTCCAGTTTTATCTTTTCCCTTGATGATAATACTGCGGTGGGATACTCCTTAAAAATATTTGGTTCTGTCAATTCTTCTACGAATGCCGATACCGGTATTGTTACAGAACGTGCTGTTGGAACAGCAATAGAAAGGGCAATATATATTAACCTGTCCAATCAACAGATTTCAGAAATACCAGATTTTATTGATGGTACGCCCACGAATATGCGAGCGTTATCGATTAATAATAATTATATTGTTGGAACTGGAAAATTTAATGAACCAGGCGATGATACAGAGACATCTTTTGATAGAGGATTTATTTATGAGATTAGCTCTGGTGAGCTTTTAAAAATAAATCCATTAAATAATGTGCTTACCCATTTTGTAACACTGAGAGATATTGACGCGACTGGTTTTGCTGTAGGTATTTCGGCAGAAAAAATTAGAGGCGTAATTTTCAACAGAAAAGTCGTAGGAGTCGATTTGAGTTCTCCAGAAGATGTCGTTGAGTACACTATTTTTGGTACAACATCTCAAGAAGTTTCAGCAATTAATAATATGAAAAAAATTGTTGGTAGAGCTATACATGCCAATGGAAAGTATCGAACTGCTTACTTATATGATATAAATACTAATGTATCTCTTGATTTGGGCGTTTTAAACACTAACTTCCCGTCCTCAGAAGCCTATGACATAAATGATAGCGATCAAATTGTAGGGATTTCTCAAATTAAAAATAAGCCTGCTGAGTATAGTGGATTCATCTATGAAAATGGGGAGATGAAAAATCTTACAGAACTGATTGGTTGTGATACGGGCTGGAGAATCCATGAAGCACGATCGATTAATAACAACGGATTTATCACCGGTACCGGATTTTTCAATGGAGAAGCTAGAGCATTTATGTTGAGGCCTTTAGCCGGTACTGCGCCCATTTGTGAAGATAAATCTTTAAATTTAGATGGGGGCGGTTCACCAAGTTTAATCAGTTTATTCACTTTGTTCGGTTTATTAGGATTAAGAAGACGATATCTTATCTTGAATTCAAGTAATAAATAATATCGTCTTTTTCAAGTTTGTAAAGGTTACCTACATATTCGGATAATTAGGACCGCCAGCGCCTTCAGGCGTTACCCAAGTAATATTTTGGTTAGGATCTTTAATATCACATGTTTTACAGTGAATGCAGTTTTGTGAATTAATAACGAACTTCGGATTTTCTTTGTTTGTATCAGTATCGTCATATATCACTTCATAAACACCTGCAGGGCAATATCTTTGCGCAGGCTCATCAAAATCCTTTAGATTAACTGTGATAGGCATATTGGGAGCGGCTAATTGCAGATGTATAGGTTGGTCTTCTTCGTGATTAGTGTTTGATATAAATACTGAGCTCAATTTATCAAAAGATAAAATGCCATCTGGTTTTGGGTAGTCAATTTTTTTACAATCTTTAGCCAGCTTCATCTGAGCATGATCCGCTACCGGATCTTTTAAAGTCCAAGGTAGCATTCCATTAAAGATATTAATATCAATAAAGCAATAAGCAGAACCCAATATATTGCCCCATTTATGTTGTGCAGGGCCAAAATTACGTTGCATATTGAGTTCTTTCCAAGCCCAAGAGGATTTAAATGCACCTGCATATCCGGTAAGTTCTTCGCCGGATTTATTTTCGCTAAGTGCTTTATGAATGCACTCCGCTCCAATGATCCCCGATTTCATTGCAGTATGTGACCCTTTAATTTTAGCAAAATTTAGCGTACCAGCATCATCGCCAACTAATAGACCGCCAGCAAAAGTCATTTTGGGTAGAGACTGTAATCCACCTTTTGTTATGGCTCTAGCACCATAAGAAATTCGTTCACCACCAGACAGATATTGTGAAATTGCAGGATGGTGTTTATATCTTTGAAACTCGTCAAACGGACTTAAGTGTGGATTAGCGTAGGATAAATCGGTAATCAAACCAACGACTACTTGGTTATCTTCGATGTGATATAAAAATCCACCTCCAGCACTTCCACTTTCCGATAGAGGCCATCCAGCTGAATGAACCACTTTTCCTAAAACGTGTTGCTCCGCTGGAATTTTCCAAATTTCTTTTATACCGATGCCATAATGTTGAGGATCTTTATCTTTATTCAATGCATATTTTTCAATTAATCGTTTGCCTATATGGCCTCTACATCCCTCAGCAAAAACGGTATATTTTGCGTGTAATTCCATGCCCGGCATATAGCCAACTTTTTCAGAGCCATCTTCGGCAATACCCATATCACCGGTTAAGATGCCTTTTACACTACCATCACCATTGTACAAAACATCACTAGCACTAAATCCTGGAAAAATTTCTATCCCCATTGATTCAGCTTGTTTAGCAAGCCATCGACACAAATTTCCTAAACTAATAATGTAATTACCGTGATTATGCATGGTTTTTGGAGAGAAAAAGCTGGGAATTTTCTGAGATTTAGTCGCATTTTTCATTAGTAAAATATCATCGCCCGATACTTCAACTTTGACCGGGGCACCTAACTCTTTCCAATCTGGAAATAATTCTGCTAAAGCCTTTGGTTCAAAAACCGCTCCGGAAAGAATATGAGCACCCACTTCCGAGCCTTTTTCAACGACACAGATAGTAGTTTCTCTTCCTTTTTCTTTTGCTAGCTGAGCTAGTTTTATTGCAGTTGATAAACCTGCAGGCCCAGCTCCAACTACAACGACATCAAACTCCATAGATTCTCGTTCGACCGTTGAAGACTCTCGTTCGATTTCAGGTTCTGACATGTTGATTTCCTTGATTAAACTCAATTAGTTCGCATTTCATACATGATGTTCAACAGCAACAGAGGTTACCTAGGGATCACGTTCATTTCATAGCGTTAGCGATATAGTTGCTATCAATAGTTGATATAACAACTAATGCTCGATAATGGCATTATTATAACCGATATCAGTTGACGTGAAATGGTTAAAACGGCAAAATTCTGCTACATTTTTTTAGAATGCAATACCTAATTATTATTACTATAATTGTGTATTAGCGATATAAATAAAATTCATACTGATAACAGGTGTTTAAATGAAATTACTGGTGACTGTTAAGCGAGTTGTTGACTATAACGTCAAAGTTCGTGTTAAAGATGATCATTCCGGCATAGAAACTGCGAATGTCAAAATGTCGATGAACCCTTTTTGTGAAATCGCGGTAGAAGAAGCGATAAGATTAAAAGAAAAAGGAGTTGCATCAGAAATTGTTGTTGTTTCGATTGGTCCTAAGCAATGCCAAGAAACATTAAGAACGGCATTAGCGTTAGGTGCGGATCGAGCGATTTTAGTGAATACTGATGAAGAAGTTCAACCTTTAGCGGTTGCTAAATTATTGAAAGAAATCATTGCCAAAGAATCTCCAGAAATGGTGATTATGGGTAAACAGTCCATTGATGGTGACAATAATCAATCAGGTCAAATGTTGGCGGCTCTTTTAGATTGGCCACAAGGTACATTTGCTTCTGAAATTAATGTTGCAGATAGTAAGTTAGCGGTCACTCGTGAAGTTGATGGCGGATTAGAAACTATTTCTTTAACTTTACCAGCGGTTGTTACCACTGACTTAAGACTAAACGAACCTCGTTTTGCGTCGTTACCTAATATTATGAAAGCAAAACGAAAGCCTTTTGATGAAATGACACCCGCCGATTTAGGTGTTGATATTACAGCAAGAGTTAAGACATTAAAAGTCACTCCTCCGGCAGCAAGAGAGGCTGGTATTATTGTTGAGTCTGTCGAAGAGCTTGTTGAAAAACTTAGAAATGAAGCGAAGGTGATCTAATGACTATTTTAGTAATTGCAGAACATAATAATCAAGATTTAGGCATTGCTACATTAGCGACTCTTGCAGCCGCTGAAAAGGTAGCTTCTGATTTATCTAGCGAAATTCACATGATCGTTATGGGGTATGAGTCTAACTCAGTTTGCGAACAAGCGGCTACATGTGCAAGCGTTAAAAAGGTATTAAATGCTCAAGATGCAGCATTAGAAAATCCAACTGCAGAAAGTTTAGCTGCAATTATTGTAGCTAATGCTGACGGTTATACGCATATATTTGCGTCAGCGACGACATCCGGTAAGAATTTTTTACCTCGTGTTGGTGCTAAATTAGATTCACAGCCAATTTCAGAGATCGTTTCTGTTGAGAGTGCCGATACGTTTACTCGCCCAATATACGCAGGTAACGCAATAGCGACCGTTCAATCAATTGATGCAGTAAAAGTGATTACTGTTCGTGGAACAGGCTTTGATGCTGCTGAAGCCACGGGTGGTTCAGCAAGTATTGAAGACGTTGATGCATCTGATCACATTTCTTCAAATTCAACCTTTGTTTCTCAAGAGTTAACCGTGTCGGAAAGACCAGAATTAACCGCTGCTAAAATCATTATTTCTGGTGGTCGTGGAATGCAAAGTGGAGAGAACTTTCATTTATTAGAAGTAATAGCTGATAAATTAGGTGCAGGTGTTGGCGCATCTCGTGCAGCGGTTGACGCAGGTTTTGTACCGAATGATTATCAAGTTGGGCAAACTGGTAAAATTGTTGCACCTGAACTGTATATTGCTGTCGGTATTTCTGGTGCAATACAACATCTAGCTGGTATGAAAGATAGTAAAGTCATCGTTGCGATTAACAAAGATGAAGAAGCGCCGATATTCCAAGTCGCTGATTATGGCTTAGTGGCTGATTTGTTCAAGGTATTGCCTAAATTGAATGACGCTCTATAAATAGAAAGACAAATATAAATCTTTTTTAAAAAAGACCTCGGTTTATCTGATACACAGTTAGGTTTACTTTCGGGCTTATCTTTTGCGTTATTCTTCGTTTTATTTATGAAAGCATCAAAATATATTGATAAAGATCTAAAAACAATTTAAGTACTATCTATATTTATTGCTTGGTACGTTTTTGCCAAGCAATAAAGCCACTAATTGATAACAAAATAATTATTAGTCCAGAGAAATCGATCAATAGTGTTCCTGGCATATTTAATATTCTTCCACTGTGTATGTCTTGCACAAGTTTTAAATAACTTATTTGATGACTTAAATAATAGGTTTTTAATTCGGACTCAATAAATTGAGATGCATTGATTAAAGGACTTGACGAATAAAATTGGTGTGTCGACACTTCCCATAAATTCTCTTCAAGATCTAAAGCCCAAGTTGCGTATTGTGTTTTAATTGATAGCTGTTTACGCCCCTCGTTAAGAATATATCCGAATTTAGATATGCGAGCTGGTAAACCATTACTTGTGTCAAGACTCTCGACTAATTGAAAATCGGCTGTAAATATATGAACTGCACTTTCAGTTGCGAGGAAAAACAGGTTTTCAATTTCAATTAGTCCTAAGAGCGAATTTCTAGTTTTAATTAGCGTAGATTTATTTTTAATAATCTGGTTGCCAGTTTGACATAACGGTTCACTATTTAAAGAATGTTGTACACAATTAAATTTTTCAGGTGCTTTAACTCCATACCAACTGACTAACCAATTGGATTTTACGTAATAATTGTGTAATTGTAACTCATCACTGTGATTTAAAATTATTCCAGTAATGGCAAGGTTTAATAGAAAAAATGCGCTAGAAAAACCAATCCAACGATGCCATTTTCGAAATAGATTTTTTCTTTTCTTCTCTTTTTGGTTTTTTTGATATGGACTCATTATTTAATTTTTACTAGTTCTTCATTATCTAAATTTGATTTTTTATTTATATAATTATGTAACATTAGAGCGACGCGGCTTATTTTTTTCATTGCACTAACTGACATGGATGCACCAGTAATTCCATCAATTTTTTTATCGAGTTTTCCATTGTTATTAAGTTTTGCCATCGTAAATTGTTTTGCAAATGCTGGAATGCTAATTTCAAAACCTCTACTTTCTCTAAATTCTAAAATTTGAATATCAACTATTTGTCTATTATTAATGGCGACAGCGAATGAAATAGGGCGTTCTTTACCAATTTCTTCTAAAAACCAAACGCTCGTATTGTGAGATGCGGTTTTTAGGTTTTTTATAACTTTATATCGAAGTCTAAGTTTAGGATATTTATGGTTGAGTATTTTAATTATTTTGGATTGAATGTTTTTATTTAACCAAAGTGTTTTTGACTCAACCTGAAACTCATTGTAGTTTGAGATAGAAGATAAGAATTCGTCTTGGGTCATATAGATTTTAGCATTCATAAAAGGACTAAATGACATATTAAAAATCATCAGGATCAATAAAGCGAATAACCTGAAATTCCCAATTAAATTATTCGCTTTGATTGGTTTTTTTTGATTAAAACTAAAATTGATAACCAACACCTATATTGAAACCGTTACCATCCTGTGCACCTGAACGTTCTTCAAAATCAAATTTAAAAACAACACCTTCATGTGGCCAGTAATTTAAGCCAATGTTTGTTTGTTTCTTTTCTGTATCATTTGAATCTCCTGCATTATTATCCCATGCATTGTATCGAGCGAATAATCCAAAATTTTCATTTATTTTATAGCTTGGTTCAATGTAATAACCTACTTGTGAATCACGCCCAATCTCGGCGGCTTCTGAACCATTGATATTCCATGCTGCATATAAAGCTCTAATTCCAAACCCTTGTTTCTTATAAGCTACATGTGCAGAAAATAAATTAGCGTCAGTCCCGAGGGCACCTTGAGAAATATCAGTTTGAATTTGATAAGTGGCGGCAAGTTCTAAACCCGGAACCGCAGTATATTTAATTCTAGCTGTGTAAGCTAAGCTATCAGCACTTGCTTTAGCTACCTTTTGACGACCTTTCCTGATTAGAAATCCGTTTTTTACATAATCATCATTCTCTAGATCTGTAAGAACCTTTAACCCCGAGTGGATAGCAAAGTCAGCACTTAAACCTTCGCTAAATTTAGTATTAAATCCTGCACCCGCTTCCCACCATGTGGCAGGGATGACATTTTTTTCTACAGGGTTTCTTTCCACGCCATAAAATGTAGGTGGCTCGTGTGTCTCGTTTGTGATCCCTACAGGAATCAAGAATACACCCGATTTCATTGTGGTAGATTCAGTTAAATCCATTTCAATATAAGCTTGTTCTAATTCAACTTCGCCAGGTTTTTCATTGCCAGAAAATGCATGTTCTAATTCTAGTTCTGAAAATAAGCGAATGGAGTCTGTAAACTCATACCCAAAAAATAAAACGAAACGATGGAAATCAATTGATTTGCTATCTTTGATATTATTGTAGTGAAGTTCCCCATAACCCCCAACACTTGTTTTAGAATTAGTTGCCTGTGATAGGTTTTCTTCAATAGCGGAAACGCTATTTTCTACTTTTTCATCTGTTGCTTTTACGCTTTTTTCATTAGTTTCAACTTTTTTAATGAGCTCTTCAATTTGCGCTTGTTGATTTTTGAGCTGTTCTAGTAATTCATTATTACTTGGTGCTGAGTAGACACTCCCAGCTGACAATAGACCGGCAATGGCTATTGCTACAGGCTTGATGTTCATTTTTTCTCCGATTGGTAAGACACATCTAATAATTAAATGTGGTTATTGGTTGATGGAGGAACTATAGTAGAATACAAATCTAAATGCAAATCATTCTTATTAACAAATGGAATTAATGTTGATTTAGGTCAATGTAGTTGACGAATTAATTGTTTTATGAGAAAACGGGCAGGATGAAATACATTGCCGATCTTAAACTCCAGAGGTGAAATAGTATTAGAAATTAAACTAGTTAGATGTTGGGAAGCTAATAGTGAGTATAACAATCCATGTGATCCATAAGCCGTGTTAACCCAAAGTCCTGGCTGATTATAGTGAGTCATAGTTTCGCGTAAAATGCGTTTTTGACCAATTCCTTTAAATGACTTAATAAATTTTTTCTCATCAATACAAGCGCCTACAATGGGTAGTCTATCTTTTGAGTGTAATCGATATCCTACTGTTCCGTTGAGTGGCATATCGGCAATTTGTTTCTCTGTTAGCGTTGGCAAAGACAACTCTTTTAATAGTTTTTCGCTTTGCTTGAGAATTGCGTTCTGGCTATTTCTATTAAGATTATTATCTTCAAAGCTATCAAAAGTTGCGCCGAACTGAAATTGTTGGCTCTGATTTATAGGAACTAAATAAATTTTTTCTGTAATTGTTTGTTTAAGTTTTACTTTCAACAGTGGAAACTCAAATTGACAGGTTTGACCGCGTGTTTGTTTGGTTGAATTAATATTTAAATCAGGTAATAATTTACTCTTAGCGCCGCCACAATAAATAACTTGGTCATAATTGTTTTGATTTTCTTTAGAAATTAATTGCCAACCATTCTCTATTCGAATAATGGAATCTATTTTTGAGTTCGTATAAATACAGCCAGAAGGGTTTAAGCTCTTTTCCAAATATAGTTTGCATAAAGCAGGTATATCGATAACGGCTGCATGAGGAAAGTAAACGCTTCGTTCGTTTGAGATGATTTTATTGGTAGAGCAAATCCAGTTTTCTATATTTATTTGTTTTGCCAAATTAATTAACTGTTGTTTGCTTTTTTTATTATCAAGAAAACGATGTACGCCTTCATTGATAACAATTTTCTCTCGTTCCTTACTGCTTAGTGACAACAAAAATCTAAGTAAAGTTAAATAGGCTAACCAGTTTAATTGACTACTCATGTTTATATCGTTAGTAATCTGAGGGTGAAATATTCCTGCGGCAGCACCTGATGCGCCTTGTGATATTTTTTTGTTAGAGTCATAGATATCACAAATATAGTTTTTTGAAGAAAGCGTGTAGCTCATGCTACAACCTGCTATACCAGCTCCAATAATCGCGACTCGTTGCTGTTTTTTTATGGTGTTTTTGCTTTTGGTAATATTAAACCAAGGATATTCATGTTTTATATTGATAAACTTAGGTTTTGTTTTATAGTTGGTTGTGCCAGAAAATATAGCCGTTAACATTTCACGTTTTTTAGCAAAACCTTTTTGTTTAGTGATTTCAAAACCGGCATCAATCAATGGCCGTTTAACCATGCCAGCTACGCTATAGGTTGATAAACGCGTACCAAATTTAGAAAGTAATGCTATGTGGTTTGCATTTTCTTTTTTCCACATGCTAGTATTTTTTTGAGGAGTGAACCCATCCAAAAACCAGTGATCAATTCTCGTTTTATTTTCCTGAGTTTGTGATTCTTGAATTAAATCATTAAACGCATGATCGAGAGGCATCCAGATTAAGGTTAATGTAACGTTCCAATCTTTAAAAACTATATGATGCCGACCATAGGTTTGAGAAGGGTAGTACAAAATAAGTTGTTCACTTATTGAGTTGAATTGTGGCCAGAGCTTACAGCTTCGAATTAAGTCATCTTTAGTGAATGGGCGTTTCTCAATAGCCACATAATGTAGATGCTGAGAATTTATTTTAGTAGACGTATGTTGCATTTTTGACTGATGCGCGAGCCAATGGAAAACGGAATTTAAAAAATTAAGCCCGCTACCAAATCCCAGCTCAGCAATAGTGAAATCTTTTTCAGGATTGGAATTCCAATCGTTAGTAAGCTGATTTCCTTCGATAAATACATGAGTCGATTCTTCGACCGCACCATAAATAGAAAAGTAAACATCATCAAACTCTAAGCTAAATGGCAAACCATTGCGCCATTCTATTTCAGCGGGTTTAACGGAAGCAAATTTTTTAAGCTGAGTATTAGACATAAATGATTCTTTTGGGCGATTGAAAAATTAACACTTTACGTTTGTATTTTTCTCCGTGGTGATATCTTTTTAGTTTTTAACCAAATTCAAAAACTCAGCCCGAGTAGCTGGTTTTTGTCTAAATGCACCCAACATAACTGAAGTAATCATAGACGAATTTTGTTTTTCAACGCCACGCATCATCATACACATATGCTTAGCTTCCATTACAACACCCACACCAGCAGCATCGGTTACTTCCATAATCGCTTCGGCAATTTGTTTGGTCATATTTTCTTGAATTTGTAATCGCCTAGCAAACATATCAACTATTCTGGCTATTTTGGACAGACCAATGACTTTACCGGTAGGCAAATAGGCAACATGGCATTTTCCAATAAAAGGGAGCATATGATGTTCACATAATGAATAAAGTTCAATATCTTTAACAATCACCATATCGTCATTATCAGATTCAAAAATAGCCTCATTGACTACATCAGTTAGACAGAGATCGTATCCTTGTGTTAGAAATTTCATCGCTTTTGCAGCGCGTTTAGGAGTATCAACTAGACCATCACGAGAAAGATCTTCACCTAAATCCGTAAGAATATTAGAATAGTGTTTTTCGAGATTGTCGCTCATTCGATAGGCTCATTCAAAGTGTAAATTACGGGGCTATTGTAACTCATTAGTTCGTTCAAACAACATTAGAGGTTATATTCGAAACAATTATGACTAAACCATACAAAATTGTCGCCGATGAAAATATGCCCGGTGTAGAAAAGTTGTTTTCAGATATTGCTGATATTACGTTAATCAATGGTCGAGAAATTTCTGAAAGTCATCTATTTAAAGCCGATGCTCTGTTATGTCGCTCAATTACGCAAATTAATTCTAAATTATTGACAGACACAAATGTTCGTTTTGTTGGAACAGCAACAATAGGTATTGATCACTTAGACACCCATTGGTTAACACAAAATGGTATATCTTGGTCGAATGCTGCAGGCTGTAATGCGCCAGCAGTGGGGCAGTATGTTTTAAGTGCAATTGCTTTTTGGTGTATAAAAAATGAACGTTTGATGAAAAATGTGACGGTTGGGATTATTGGTGCGGGAAATGTTGGTTCTACTTTAGCTAGGTATTTAGACTTTTATAATATTAGTTACCAATTATGCGATCCACTATTGCAAGAGCAAGGTGATCCAAGAGAGCTAGTTGAATTTCAGTCAACTCTGGAATGTGATGTTATCTCTTTGCATGTACCTATCTCTACTAGTGGTGCTCATCCAACCCATCATTTGTTTTCAAAATCCGTGCTAGCAAAACTTAATAAAAGTCAGTTATTGATTAATGCATCTCGTGGAGCAGTTATTGATAACCAAGCATTAAATGAATACTTAACGTCATCCAATACCGCTTCCTGTATTTTAGACGTTTATGAAAATGAACCAGACATTCTTCCCTCATTAGTAAAAAACTGTTTGCTTACTACACCGCATATAGCGGGGCACACCTTAGAGGGAAAGCTGCGAGGTACTTGGAGGGTCTATAAAGCATTTTGTAAGGCCTTTAGCTTATCAATTAGTAAAACAGAAGAAATGTTATATCCAGTTAATAATCTAATTGGTCTAAAGAAGGAATTATCCTTAGAAGAAATGATTTTAGCGATTTACAATATATCTTTAGATTCTAAGTCCTTAAAAGAACTCCACGATAATGAACTGAAAGCACAGTTTGATAAATTAAGAAAAAATGCAACAAAATTATCAAATGGTACAATTCGCCGTGATTATACAGGCTGGGAAGTCGTTAATAACGGCTCCAAACACAAGTTACCGACATAGCTTTCAAATTTATCTTGCCTTTTATTTAAGCTGATCTTTGAGTCGAATCTTTCGTCTAATTTGCACAACTAGCTTACTCGCTTGCTCCAAAATCCTCACTATGGCAGACTGTCACAATAATCCTACTTTTATTCTAGGTAACTATTTATGGATACGGGCACCATCATCTCACTAAGCATTTATTTCTTAACCATGTTAGGAATAGGACTTTATGCCTTTAAAACAACTGATGAAGACTCTTCAGGTTATCTGTTAGGTGGTCGTCGATTAAGCCCTGCGGTAACAGCGTTATCGGCTGGAGCATCCGATATGAGTGGTTGGATGGTAATGGGGTTGCCGGGAGCCATGTATTTAACTGGTTTAAGTAATGTTTGGATAGCGGTGGGATTGATTGTTGGCGCGTATATCAATTATTTGATTGTTGCACCTAGGCTTCGAATGTACACGGAGCTAGCATCGGATTCGATTACGCTACCAGCATTTTTCGAAAATCGTTTTGAAGACAAAACACGCCTATTAAGGATTATATCCTCCGTTGTTATTATCATATTTTTCACTGTTTATACTTCGTCTGGCGTAGTTGGTGGAGGTAAGTTATTTGAATCATCGTTTGCTTTGAGTTATGAGTTAGGTTTGTATGTTACTGCGGGCGTTGTTGTTGCTTATACATTATTTGGCGGTTTTTTAGCGGTGAGTATGACGGATTTTGTGCAAGGTTGTATTATGTTTATTGCCTTAGTTTTAGTGCCTAGTGTGGTGTTAATCGAGTTTGATGGATATGTAGGTATTAAAGAGGTGATTGAGCAAGTGGATCCTAACCGATTAAATTGGCTCGCAGGAACGAGCACTTTAGGGATCATTTCATCTTTAGCTTGGGGATTGGGTTATTTTGGTCAACCTCATATCATTGTTCGTTTTATGGCAATTCGTTCGGTTAAAGATGTAAAAGTAGCAAGGCGTATTGGTATGAGCTGGATGATTGTTTCAATTGTTGGCGCAATGGCGACAGGATTTTTTGGAATTGCCTATATGGCAAAACATAATATGCTATTACAAGATGCAGAAACTATTTTTATCGTTTTATCGCAAGTATTGTTTCATCCTTTAATTGCAGGCTTTTTATTGGCCGCAATTTTAGCGGCGATAATGAGTACAGTTTCTTCGCAGCTTTTAGTCACCTCAAGCTCCCTAACAGAAGATTTTTATAAAGCATTTTTAAAAAAAGATGCGAGCGATAGAGAGTTGGTGATGATTGGAAGAATTTGTGTCGCGGTGGTTGCAATAGTGGCAATTGGTATGGCTTATAATCGAGACAGTTCCATTTTATCCATTGTCGCTAATGCATGGGCTGGATTTGGTGCTGCCTTTGGCCCTTTAGTGGTGCTTGGATTGTACTGGAAACGAATGACGTTTTCTGGCGCACTAGCGGGGATTATTGTTGGTGCGGTGACCGTGTTGTTTTGGATATATGCGCCGATTACTATTGATGGAAAATCGTTAAGTCGTTTTGTTTATGAAATTGTACCGGGTGTTGTTTTAAGTACGATAGCGATTATTGGGGTTAGTTTGGTTAGTGCTGAGCCTAGTGAATCTATGAAGAAGTTGTTTGATACTATGGTTTTGAGGGTTGCTCAAGAGCAGTAGGAGGGTTGGATCTATGGTTATGATGTAATCAATTACCTAAATATTGATATGTACAATAATTTACATGCCTCTGCACCTTACTCAGTAATATGCCGAAGATCTTGAAATATCAGAGAACTAAGCTACATTTGCATGCAACTCCAAAATACCTGAGTTAAATACAGAGGCATGTAACTTAATGACATTGCCCCAGCAGTTGATGGCTCACAATCATCTGATATTGATGGTGATTCTATAACTTATCTTGGTCATTAGTTCTAATGGAGCAGGTGTTACGCTTGATTCAACTACGGTTGTTTCGCCAGAGTTTTTAGCACTGGATGTTGACGATGCAACAGGTGAAACCTTTACCTTAACAGTAAATGATGGAGCTTTACTGTTATTACTTGGATTTATTGGAGTAGGTATTAGAGTGAGAAGGAAAAATTAACCACACTGCTTTTATAACTGAATAAAGAGACAGGCTTCGGCCTGTTTTTTTATGGTAAGACTAATATTTTAAAGGATAATTTTTAATTAGATTTTAATTTTGTGAAATAGTTATGACCTGCCCAGCAAACTCAACCTGTTGACCAAGCTTAATTTTACAGCGTTTTCGTAATTCCACTTTAGCATCAACCATCACTAAACCCTCAGCAATAACCTGCTTCGCTCTACCACCGCTTTCACACCAACCTTCTATTTTTAAAAGATTATCGAGAGTAACAAATGGGCGTCCTTCAAGGTTAAAAGTCTGCATACAGGTTTTATTTTCAAATTGAATTTAAATAATAATAGCAAAAATAAACGCTAATGTTCATAATAACGTTCCTTAAAACACTAATTAAAAGACTTCAATTATTATGTGGTTCAAAAATCTCCATATCTATCAACTCACTAAACCTCTTGAATTTTCTGCAGAAGAACTTTCAGATAAATTGAATGATTTTCGTTTTAAACCTTGTGGAAAAATGGCAGATAAATCAGTAGGTTGGGTATCACCTATTCACCGTCATCGAGATTATTTAATTCATGTGGCTTCTGGTTGTATTCTGTTTTGTATGAGAAAAGAGCAAAAAATGATCCCTGCTAGTGTTGTTAAAGAGGCTCTAGAGGAAAAGGTCTTTGAACTAGAGGAAGAGTTTGCAAGAAAAGTGTACAGAAAGGAAAAACAATCGATTAAAGATGATATTGTTGCAATGATGCTACCTAACGTTTTTCCACGTTCTAGCCATATTCATGCATATTTTGATACAAAGAAAAATAGACTATTTATTAATGCGTCAAGTGCCGCTCAGGTAGATGAATTTTATGAATTATTAACCAATACGATTGGCTCATTTGGAGGTGTTCAATTAGTCGCGGAAGAGAATCCAGCATCTGTGATGAGTCAATGGTTAAAAGATCGGCCACCTGAAAATTGGCAATTGAGTGGCGAGTACTTGCTTAAAGACCCACAAGATGAACGTGTGGCCAGATTTAAGGATCAGACGGTAAATGATGTTGAGAACCATTTTGTTAACGATTTAATTGATGATGGATACTTGTTGCAAAAACTAGGAATAAAATACAAAAGCTATTTTAAAGCATTAATTCAAGATGAGTTGCAAATCAAGAATTTAAAGTTTGATGATGAATTAGTTAAAGAAAATGATGAGTTAAATAGCGAAGATGAACTTGTTCGTTTTGATGCTGATTTTGCATTGATGACAGATACTATCAGTGATTTTACAGATGATTTAATAAAAACATTTAAAGTTAATACAAAGTTTAGTTAATAAACATAAAATATGCGAGTAATACAATTAAATAATTCAAGTTTACTTTTACCTGATAATAGTTCTTTATTATCAGATAATAGTGATGTGAATAATGTATTAGAAAACTATTTTAATACAATTTTTTGGGCAGATAATAAGCAAGTTATTGGTCAATCAAAAGGCCGGAATGTCACTTGGTTTATACAGTCTGAACTTGCAAATAAAGCTTGGGTTTTGAGGCACTATTATCGAGGTGGTTTGGTAGCAAAAATTATTAAAGATCGATATTTATTTTCTTCAATAGATAACACGCGAGTGTACAAGGAAGTTGCCTTACTAGAAAAAATGATTATGCTTGGACTGCCTGTTCCAAAACCAATCGCTGGAAGAATTCAAAGAAAAGGTATTTTCTACCGTGCAGATTTATTAATGGAAAAACTGGAAGCTAATGATTTGGCAGTATTGTTAAAAACAACAAATCTAGGTGAAAGTTTGTGGCAATCAATTGGAAAGAGTATCGCTCAATTTCATAATAAAGGTATTTACCACTCAGATCTTAATGCACACAATATTATGATTGATGATTACAATAAAGTTTGGCTGATTGATTTCGATCGGTGTGAGGTTAGAAAAAAAACAGTGTCTTGGCAAAAGAGTAATATAGATAGGTTAAAACGCTCATTTGAAAAGGAACTAGAAATTAATGAGGGTTTTAATTTTTGTCATAGAAATTGGTGTAGTTTGTTAGAAGGGTATAATTCGTAGTCGAAATTAATTATACTCTTTGTGTAATTGTTTTTTGAATATTAAAAGAATTCAAGAAATCTACTTTATTCATTATTTGTTATAGCGGAGAGAAAAATGTTAGATCGTTCATCAATAAAACCTGAAACGAGATATGGTTGTCCCGCAGCTGATCAAATTCTAATCAATCGTTTTTATACTGTTGGTTA
>CAZRPK010000032.1:0-21395 GCA_964601915.1 uncultured Kangiella sp.
CAGTTAAGGCTTTATCGAAACATCCACGTCAAACAGTGCTTCCATTTGTTTTGCAACCTCAATAATTTTGGCATCATCTAATGCCAGCCCTAACACAGAAAGTCCTATAGGCAGGTATTTAACTTTCCCCATTGGAAAGGTTAAATAAGGGTATCCTGAAATTGCAGAATAACTAGAATAGCCACCCGTATATTGATCACCATTAATTAAATCAATTGACCAAGCCGGGCCCAAACTTGGGGTGATAATGACATCTAAGTTAAGCTCTTTAAAGTGTTTGTCGAGACCATCTTCTCTAGTCGATCTTTTTATTCTAGCTAGGGAATCCAAATATTCTTGAGATTTTAGATTGCCTTTTTCTTGAGCTTTAACAAATATTTCCTGCTGAAAGTAGGCAAGTTCTTTATCCGCATTATCCAAATTAAATTGGATAAGTTTTTCTAGCGTCATTCCATGTGCGCTGGTTGGTACAGAGTTTAAATATTTATTAATATAGTATTTAAATTCATGCAAAAGAACATTGTAATGATCTTTATCAAAATCTTTATATCGGGTATTTTCGATGCCGGATATGATAATGGCACCCGCACTTTCTAATTGTTCAATCGCATTTTGATAAACCTGATCAACGCCTTCATGCTTATGAACTTGAGATTTTAACAAACCAATTCTAAGTCCTTTTAAAGGATAGGCAATTGTCTGCTTTTGATAGTCTTCAGCAAATTTAAAATGTCGCTGTTTAGTCGCCAAGTCAGCATTGTCTTTGCCTTGCATTGCGGCTAATACAATACTGGCGTCAAGCACGGATTTAGCAATAGATCCTGCAGTATCTTGAGTCTCTGCAATCGGAATAATTCTGTATCGACTAACTAATCCGAGTGTTGGTTTAATGCCTACAACGCCTACTGCAGATGCTGGGCAAGTAATGGAGCCATCAGTTTCTGTGCCGACAGCCGCTACAGCTAAGTTTGCCGCAACCGCAACCGCAGAACCCGCGCTAGATCCACAAGGAGAGCGATTAAGATCATGTGGGTTACGAGTTTGCCCTCCGATAGCACTCCAACCAGAAGATGAGCGTTCTGATCGAAAATTTGCCCACTCACTTAAATTAGCTTTAGCTAGAATAATGGCACCGGCACGTTTGAGATTCTTAATTAAGGTTGCATCCCGATTAGTGGTATTGTCTTTTAATGCAAGCGAGCCTGCGGTAGTGGCGACTTTCTTTGTTTCGATATTATCTTTGATGATAATTGGAATGCCGTGTAACGCACCACGAACTTTTCCATTAGCTCTTTCTTTATCTAGCATTCTGGCATTGTCTAACGCATTAGGTAAAACACTGATGATGGCATTTAGCTTTAAATTCTTTAATTCAATTTGCTGTAAATAAAACTGGGTTAATTGTAATGAAGTTAATTCCCCGTTATTCATTACATCCTGAAGTTCTGGGATCGTCATTTTTGTGGTTAAAGTAGCAATTCGATCTAATTGAATTAAATTGAGCGGTTTAGCGATTGCATTTAATGAAAAATAAGAACTAATAGTTAAAAAAAATATAACTCGAATAGATTTTATCAATTTATTTTTCGTTTGCATTAAGCTTCCATTTTTATCGCTCTTTATTGAATTGACTATATCTGCTATGGTAATGATATTCAACAAATGCAGTAGATATTAACTTATATGTTAGGAGTCGTTCTTTTTTCGTAATTCAGATAGAAAATTTATAATTTTAAAAAGTAGTCAACTTCAAGATCGACTTTAATCAGTTTTAACGTCCACCAGCTATATCAATAAAACTTCCTGTGATATAACTAGCATCATCAGATAATAAAAAAGCAATAGATTTAGCTATTTCATTAACTGTACCACCGCGCCCTAATGGGATCGATTGTCTAATTCGTTCGATTCTATTTGGCTCTCCACCGTCAGCATGCATATCAGTATCAATAAATCCAGGTCGAACACAATTGACACGAATGCTTTTACTTGCTACTTCCAGTGATAAACCCTTTGTTAAAGAATCAATTGCACCTTTTGATGCGGCATAATCAATGTACTCATTTGGAGAACCCGTTCTGGATGCAACGGATGATACATTGACAATAGAACCGCCATTAAACATTCGTTTTATAGCTTCTCGGCAACATAAAAAATAGCTTGTGACATTGGTAGTTAAGATCTTGTTTATCCGATCTTCATTCATTTCTAATAACGGCATTTGCGGTAATAAGATACCTGCATTGTTAACTAAATGAGTGATAGATCCTAACGAATCATCTATCACTTTGAAAAGTGCAATGACTTCTTCTTCTTTTGAAGCATCAGCTTGTACAGCAATAGCATTTCCTTGATGGCTTTTAATTTCAGATACGATTTTGTCTGCAGAATTTTGATCTTGTAGAAAATTAACACAAACAGAATAGCCTTGCTCAGCGAGAAGTTTTGCTGTTGCTGCACCTATCCCTCTACTAGCACCGGTAATTAGAACTATTTTACGATTATTATTTTCTATCATTTTATTTAAACCATCGATTAGGATTAATCGGTTTACCTTTATGGCGTAATTCAAAATAAAGCGCAGGTTGTTTTTGACCGCCACTTTGTCCCGATATGGCAATGACGTCGCCGGATTCGATGTAATCACCTACTTCGCGGTAAAGCGCTTGATTATAACCGTAGAGGCTCATGTAACCTTTACCGTGGTCGACAATTAGCAGTAAACCAAAACCTCTGAGCCAGTCAGAGTAAACAATTCTACCATGGGAAACTGATAATACCTCTGAGCCTTCTTTTGAGGCGATAAGAATACCGCTACTTCTTTGCCCTTGTTTTCGACTCCCATATTTTTGAATATGTTTTCCTTTTAGAGGCCAGTTCATTTTTCCTTTATAGTATTTTAAACCATTTAACTCTTTTGTAAAGACGAGTTCTTCTACTGTTTCCACAACTGAGTCAACTAGTTGTTGTAATTCTTGAGCATTGATTTCTAATTCAGTTAAGGCGTTACTTTTTGTGGAAATTTCTTTCTTTAATTGAGTAACCAGTTTTTGCCGTCTAATCTTTAATGAGTTTAATTGTTTTTGCTCGTTTAGTTTACTTTGTTTTAGTAATTTTAATTTTTCGATTTCTTTAATGATCGTTTGATTGATGTTAGATAAATTTTTTAGAGTTTTTTGCAAAGCTTTTACTTGTTTGCTACGAGCTTTGTTCATGTAATCATAATAGATTAACATTCTACCTAATTGATCGGGATCTTGTTGATTGAGAAGTAGTTTAAGGTATTCTTGTTTACCATTCATGTAGGCTGATTTTAGTTGTTTGGCTAATGCTTGTTTTTGAATTTTACGATCGTCTTCAAATTTATTTTTTTGTTGGCTAAGTTTTTTAAGTTCCTTATTTTTTCGTTTGACCTGTCTCGACGTGGACTTTAAAATCTTTGCGATGGTAGCGATATTTTTTTCCGAAATTCTAAGCTGTTTTAATGCTTTAGATTGTTGTTTTCTTTTGATTTTTAGGTTTTTCTGTAATTGCGAAATTTCTTTTTGTAATGTTTTCAATTCATTTTCTGCAATCGCTTGTTGTTGCTCTTTTTGTGCATCGATATTTTCCATATCTTCAAAATTGTTTTGGCATAACAAGGGAACAACAGGAAGCCCTAAAATAATTAGGACTAGAAAACAAAAAATAGAATGGTTTATTTTAAAAGACAATTTTATTAGTTTCTTTAATCGATTAATTTCATTAGAGGGGTTCCCGTCATTTCTTTAGGAATAGGTAAATCAGCAACATACAAAAGGGTCGGAGCTACATCTGATAGTACGCCTCTTTCTGTCGTTGCAACTGCTTTTTGTCCAACATAAATAAAAGGCACCAAAAAGTTGGTGTGAGCGGTATGAGGTTGTCCCGTTTGATGGTCACTCATTTTTTCGGCATTACCATGATCGGCAGTAATCAATGCCTGACCACCGTGTTCAACCAGCGATGAAATAATTTTATCTAAACAAGTATCAAGTGCTTCAATAGCTTTTACTGTAGCATCAAAATTTCCAGTATGACCGACCATATCAGGATTTGCAAAATTACAGATGATGAAATCATACTCACCACTTTCAATCGCCGTAACAAATTTTTGTGTCAGTAATGGCGCATTCATTTCAGGTTGAAGATCATAGGTGGCAACGTTAGGTGAGGGAATTAATTCTCGGGTTTCTCCTTCAAAGGGTTTTTCAACACCCCCATTAAAAAAGAAAGTAACGTGTGCGTACTTTTCGGTTTCTGCTATTCGTAATTGGGTTTTACCTAAATCTTGTAAGTGCTCACCTAATACCTTGGGTAAATGAATTGGGCCGTAAGCAAAAACGGTTTTAATACTTTCTGCATATCGGGTTAACATAACAAACTCGCTTAACCGAATTTTATTGGCTCGATCAAAACCATCAAAGTCATCATCGACAAATGCGCGGGTTAGCTCTCTCGCTCTATCGGCTCGATAATTCATAAAGATGATCGAATCATTTTTTTCAATACTCCACTGATTACCAATGGTGGTAGGTTTTATAAACTCATCATTTTCATCCCGAGAATAAGCGGCGTTCAAAGCATTCAATGCTGAATCAAATTGATAATCACTTTTCCCTGATGTAAGCATGTTATAAGCGAGTTCTACCCTATCCCATCGTTGATCACGATCCATTGCGTAATAACGTCCACTAATACTAGCAAATTGACCTAGCCCTGAGTTTTCAGGTTTTAAAGAGGCAAATAAGGCATCAATTTCTGCAATATACTTTTCTGCACTGCGAGGAGGTGTATCTCGACCATCTAAAAAAGCATGAAAATAAACCCTTTTTGTATCTTTTTTGACTGCTAATGAAATGGCTGCTTTTATATGATCAATATGACTATGCACGCCCCCATCCGATAACAGTCCCATAATGTGTACAGATGCATCATTTTTGATAGCTTTGTCTATTGCCTCACAAATTATTGGGTTAGTTTGGAAGTTTCTGTCTTCAATTGCTTTACTTATTCGACTAAAATCTTGATAGACTACACGTCCTGAACCCAAATTTAAATGACCCACTTCTGAGTTGCCCATTTGTTGATCCGGTAACCCAACATCCGTACCGGAGCCAGAAACAAGTGTTTTGGGGTATGTATTCCAAAGCTTATCCCAAGTGGGGGTGTTGGCGGCCATGATGGCATTAGAGCCTGGAGATTCACTGTATCCCCAACCATCGAGAATAATAAGGGCGGTGGTTTTTTTCATAGTAAGGCGTATTATCGGTATTTGAACTAAGATTTAGCAAGCAGTATACCTTTTAATTAGTGATAAATGTTTAAAAAACAATAGAAAATAAGGCCTTAATTGGTGAAAAAACGAAATGATAATCATCAGTACCTGCATAAACTAATCTGGACTAAAACAGGTTGGTTTTATCTGTGGTTGATTATTTTTATTGTTATTTGGCTAGTTAGTAAAAATAATCAATTTGTCTCTTTAGAGCTATTTAATCTATCAAACCTGAGCCAAATCAGTTTATCTGGTGAGAATGTTGTCAAAATCAAGGAGACAGAAAGAGCATTTTTACAAAAGCCGATGTTAGATAAAACGACAGCGCTCCACTTACGCGATACCGATTACTTGATTGAGTCGAGTGCTGTACTGTTAGCTGAAATATTATTTTGTTTGTTCGCGGTATGGTTTTTATCGTGCATTTCTAAAAAGTCGATTAGCTTTAAAATTGTTACAATAGTCCTGTATATATTATTGACGTTTTTAATACAAATATTATTCCTAAGTTTTTCAATATGGTTCTCCATTGTATTTGTTAATCTAATGCTAATAATCTCGTTGAGTATTTTTTATTTATATCAAAAAGAATTAGCGTTATTTTCAAATCAAAATACAAAAATAAATTACTTGTTAGAAAGTTCTGTCGTTCATCTGTACCATGAGCTTTCTTTTGAACCGATTATTCCGATGATCGAACAATGTGTATCTCCCACAAAAACTCTCGTCGATAAAATTCAAGAAGTCGCAGTTTTAGCGGAAGATGAAAAAAACAACCAACTGGCAAAACGTCTTCATGGTTGGATTATTTCTCATCAACCTAATAATTCGATCAGTTTGGAAAGACTGACAGTTTTTAACTTAAATGAACAAGAAGATGATCTTGAAGATGAGCTAGAAACTACGTTAGTGATTGATGGCTCTCAAGAAAATAGCGTTACACGCGCAGAGTTACTTAATATAAAAAGCTTTGGTAGATATCAAACAGAAGGTATTTTAGGCAAAGGTGCTATGGGGATTGTTTTTCAAGGTGTTGATCCTAAAATCAATCGCCATGTTGCAATTAAAACGCTCTATCTACATGATTCATTTATGCAAGGCGAGCTTTCATCTGGATCGGAACAAACAGAACAAAAAAAAGCTGTCGAAAGGTTCTTTAGAGAGGCTGAAACCGCCGGTAATTTAAGCCATGCAAACATCGTGACTATTTACGACGTGGGTGAGCAAGAGGTTGAATCGCCAACTGGCACTCAAACACTTGGCTATATCGCGATGGATTTACTGGAAGGCTCAGCACTCGATTCATTTACGAATCAAAAAAGCTTACTACCTCCTTATTTAGTTTTTCAATTAATGATCCAAATGGCAGATGCGCTTGAATACGCTCACCAAAGCAATATTGTGCATCGAGACATTAAGCCCGCTAATATAATTTTTAACCAAACACTCAATAAAGCAACATTAACGGATTTTGGTATTGCATACATTGCGGATCATAGTAAAACTAAAACTGGTACCATAATGGGAAGTCCTTATTATATGTCTCCAGAACAAGTGATCGGTAAAAAGGTGGATGGTCGAAGTGATATCTTTAGCTTGGGCGTTACAATGTATCAGTTATTAACGGGTGAATTACCGTTCCGAGGTGAATCAATAGCAAGTGTTGCTTTTCATATTACTAATACAAAACATCAGTCAGTTAGAAATCATTTAAGCAAGCTACCCTCAAGTACCGCCAGGATCACTAACAAAGCGTTACAAAAAGATGTAGGTAAACGTTATCAAAGTATGAAAGAATTCAAACAAGCATTAGTAAATGCTTTAAAAAAGGATTATAAAAAACAGCCTATTTAGTCATGCTAAATTATTAAAAGCTGATTATTAATAGTTTATTATTGATATGAAAAAATTGTAAATAACGAAGGAATGAATATGGAATATCAATTCCAAATACAATGTGACCAAGGTGCGTATCGTTCAAATAACGAAGATGCCATTCTTTATGGAATAAAAAATATAGGTAATACGACTTCGGACAATCAAAAATTTGCATGGATGGTGATAGCTGATGGTATGGGTGGACATAATGCCGGTGAAGTCGCCAGTAAAATATTTACTTCACATTTCCAATCGGTAATAACCAATTTTGAATCAACTGATGATCTAGACTGGATTGAGTGGATTGAGCAGCAGATTAAAATTGCCAATATTAAAATTTTTAAACAATCCTTAGAAAACCCTGAGCAACAAGGAATGGGAACTACGGGGGTGGTTGCTATATTAATTAAAGAAGTTGTTTATATCGGCTGGGTGGGTGATTCTCGGTGTTATTGGCTTGGCGAGCAAACCTTAAAACAAATTACTAAAGACCACACCATGGTACAACTCTTTGTTGATAAAGGTGTAATGACCCAAGAAGAAGCTGATAAAGCCAACAATAAAAACATGCTCTCTAGAGCAATTGGTATTAAAGCGTCTATAGAAGTGGATACAGTTCAGCACGAACTTCACAAAGGTGATGTCTTGTTCTTATCAACGGATGGATTGCATGATAACCTCTCTGATTCACAGTTAATTGATTATTTAACAAAGGCTAGTCAAGGCAATCCAATTGAAACGCAAATGCTAAAAGATGCAATTGCGGCAGGAAGTCGAGACAATATTAGTTTTGGCACTATCGCGTTAATTTAAAAAGGATGGAAATTACATGCCCTATATCGCATTAATTATTGAAGATGTTGTTATCAACAAATGGGAAATTATTGAAGAGGTCGTTATATTTGGCAGAAGTAAAGATAGCGACATTCAAATTGATGATCAATCTGTCAGTTCTAAACATGCTCGAATTATCGTAGAAGAAGATCCTTATCTTGAAGGACAAAAACATTATTATTTAGAAGATTTGAAAAGTACCAATGGAACTCAAGTTAACGATCACCTTATAAAAAAACAAAAATTGCTCAATGAAGATAGTTTAAAAATTGGTTTTACGCAGTTTAAGTTTATCGATAGCAAAGTTAATCATCTGGATGAGACAGCTGTCATTGTTGACTGATGGAATTTTTTAGCGAGTTAATCGTTAGTAAAGGCAAACGTATTACTTAAATAAAATTTAGAATAAAAAGAGGAAGTTATTATGGAAGGTGGAGCAATAGCAATAGCCATTCTTGGCGCAATTATATTTTTAGTTTTATTAGGCGCAAAAACGGTTCAACAGGGGCATGAGTATACAGTTGAACGTTTAGGAAAATATACTAAAAGTTTAAGACCGGGCTTTAATTGGATAACCCCACTTATAGAAAAAATTGGTGCAAAGGTTAACATGATGGAGCAAGTATTAGATATTGATGAACAGCAGGTAATTTCTCAAGACAATGCAACCGTCACTATTGATGCAGTGTGTTTTTATCAAATAGTTGATTCCGCTCAAGCAACATATGAGGTGAATGATCTTGAGCGAGCCATGCAAAATTTGATTACGACTAATATGAGAACGGTTTTGGGTTCCATGGATTTAGATGAAATGTTATCAAAACGTGATTCAATTAATGCACGAATCTTAGGCATTGTTGATGAAGCGACCAATCCTTGGGGAGTAAAAGTTACACGAATCGAAATAAAAGACATTATTCCGCCTAAAGATCTAGTTCAAGCAATGGCACAACAAATGAAAGCAGAGCGGATCAAGCGAGCGAATATTTTAGAGGCTGAAGGCTTTAAGCAATCAGCTATCTTAAAAGCTGAAGGTCAAAAAGAGTCTGAAATCCGACAAGCGGAGGGGGAACGACAGGCTGCTTTTTTACAGGCTGAAGCGCGAGAGCGACAAGCTGAAGCTGAGGCTAAAGCAACCGGAATGGTGTCTAAAGCGATTGCAGAAGGTGATATTCAAGCAATCAATTATTTTGTTTCTCAAAAATACATCGAAGCATTAGCTGAAATTGGTAAGGCTGAAAGTTCAAAACTAATTATGATGCCTTTAGAAGCCAGCTCAGTGATTGGATCAATTGCCGGTATCACTGAATTAGTTAAAGGCGCTGGATTTACAAAATAATATTAATCATTAGAGCGACTTTTTTGAAATAAGACGAGGATAACCAAATGTTAGAAGGTTTACTTTATTGGCATTGGATTGTACTGGGTTTTTTGCTGTTAGTTGTAGAAATGCTAGCACCTGGCGCAATTATTATGTGGTTTGGCGTAGGTGCTTTAATTGTTGGCGGCATTATTTACCTACTACCCGATCTACCTTGGGAGTGGCAAATATTTATTTTTGCGATCTTTTCACTCTCAAGTGTATTTATTTGGAAAAAATTAACAAAAGGTAGCAAAGATGACAACACCGAATCTGGAACTTTAAATCAACGAGGAAAAGCTTTAGTTGGTAGGAGAGTCCCTTTAAAAGAAGCGATTGTCAATGGTATTGGTAGAGTTCAAATAGATGATACTTTTTGGCGTGTAGAAGGTGAAGACTTGGTAGAGGGCGAGTTAGTGACGGTAACTAGTTCTGATGGTGCAACACTTAAAGTTAATAAATCTGATTAGAACGCCATATTATCCGTGCTGGAATCTGGATTTTGAGGTAACACGGGTATAAATCAACTAAGAAACTGTTGTATCTCTTGAAATTCCTAGCATCTAGCTGGGAATTTTTCGTTTCCTTGTGTATAATCGCCCGTCCCTTTAATTACTGTTCTCTTTATTCCGAGGCTTACCGTTAATGAACGAGCTAATACAATTTGCACAAAATCACATTGAACTGTCTGCCGCTTGGTTTATTGTAGCAGGTGCTTTGCTGTTCGTTCAATTTAGAGTGATGGCAAATGGACCGAAAGCAATCAGCACGCAAATGTTGACAAATTTGGTGAATAGAGAAGAAGGCGTCGTAGTCGATATTCGTGGCGCTAACGACTTTAACAAAGGGCATATTCATGGAGCGCTTAATATTCCTTTAAGCAAAATAAAAGAGTCTACCAAAAGCCTTGAAAAACACAGAAACAAACCCATAATTATGGTTTGCGCAAATGGGATCTCCGTTGCTGCGGCATGTACTATACTTGCAAAAGCTGGAATGGAAAAAGTGTTCAAACTGCAAGGTGGAATGAGCTCATGGACGGGTGATAATTTACCTGTTGTTAAATAAGAGCTTAAAATAGAATAAAAAAAGAGCTAAAATACAATCTGAAAAAGCTTTAACCGAATTAATAATGTAACAATAAGTAGAGAATAATTATGACTGATGAAAATGAAGTAAAACCAGAAGTAGCTACACCAACTACACCAACTCCAGCCGATCAAGAAAACTTACCACAAGCCGCTATTCAGCGTGTTTATGTAAAAGATATTTCATTTGAAGCACCTAATTTGCCTGAATTATTTAGTACAGAGTATAAGCCTGAAATCAAAATGGAAATGAACAGCAAGTCTCGAAAAGTAGCCGATGATAACTATGAAGTTGTTTTAAATATCTCTGTAAAAGCGGATCAAGCTGAAAAAACAGTCTTTTTAGCAGAGGTTCAGCAAGCTGGTATTTTCTTTGTAAAAAATGTATCTGAGCAGCAATTACAACATGCTTTAAGTGTTATGGCACCAGAAACTTTATATCCATATGCTCGTGAAACTATTGCGTCATTGATTGGTAAAACTGGATTTCCAGCGGTTCAATTAGCACCAGTTAATTTCCAAGCATTATTTATGCAGAAGTTACAACAAGCACAGGCACAACAAACTGGTGATGCACCTAGTGAAGAAACGACAATTCAATAAATTACTGATTGTTAGTAGTCAGTAAAAATTAAAGCCCCCATGTCTGATAGACTGGGGGTTTTGTTTTTTTAAAGAAAAAGCGAATGAATTTTGGCACACTGTCCAATATGACGACTAATATGACTAAAATAAAAACAACGCCAATCGCCGTATTGGGAGCGGGTTCTTTTGGTACCTCATTGGCTATTTTACTGGCTAAAAATGGAAATCCAACTCATTTATGGGGCAGAAGCCCAGAACATATTAAAAAAATGCGAGCAGCTCGCTCAAACCAAAAATATCTAGCAAATATTCAATTCCCAAATGAGCTAACTCTTTTTGATGATTTTCAATCCTCTATTGACGGTGTGACAGACATTTTAGTGGTAACGCCCAGCCATGCCTTTGAGCAAACATTGTCATCTATAAAAAAATATTCTAAACAAAATGAACAGTTACGAGTCGTGTGGGCATGTAAAGGACTAGAGCCAGGTACGGGTAATTTTTTGTCAAAAAAAGCGGATCAAATATTTGATAAAAATATTGTAAAAGGTGTTTTATCTGGGCCAACTTTTGCCAAAGAACTTGCCTCTGGAATGCCTACGGCAATTACTCTAGCCTCTAATAACGACCAATTTTCAACTGATTTAACCCAGCGCTTAGTTAATCAAACATTCAGAGTTTATTTAAGTGACGATCTTGAAGGCGTTCAATTTGGTGGCGCGATTAAAAATATTATAGCGATTGGAGCTGGCATGGCTGATGGTTTAGGCTTTGGTGCAAATGCTCGTACAGCGTTAATTACACGTGGTCTTGCTGAGATGATGAGATTGGGAACAAAGCTAGGCGGTAGAACTGAGACTTTTACCGGTATGGCTGGCTTAGGCGATTTAATTTTAACCTGTACAGATGATCAATCAAGAAACCGTCGTTATGGGTTAGCGATTGGAAAAGGCGCATCAATTGAACAAGCTGCCAAAGATATTGGTCAAGTTGTTGAAGGCGTCAGAAACACTAAAGAAATGGCTAAACTAGCTAACAAACATCTCATTGATATGCCGATCTGCCAGTCGATTTATAAGGTTCTTTATGAACAGCAGCCACCAAAAGAGGCAGCAAAAGATTTATTAACTCGCGCAATGAAAGTTGAAGGCGATTAATGTGACAAATGAAAATAATCATTCATTTGATGAATTAATCAGTCATTTATCTCGAAAATTACGACAAATTGAGTCTGAACGTCAAAATTCCAGCAACAAATATTTGTCGCCCGGTAAATTAAATCTATTACAGAAAATTAAAAAATTAAATCCAGTTACACTAAAAGAGTTATCTGAAATAGAAAAAGTAGCTTTACCGACTCTATCTAAGTTGGTCGATGAATTACAAAAGCAATCTTTAGTGATTCGAGCTCAAGCAAAAAATGATGCCAGAAAAAAATGGATTGTACCGACTCAAAAAGGGTTAAAGATGTTAGAAAAAAGCCAGCATGATAATCAATTATTTTGGCAAGAAAAGTTAAAATTTTTAAGTTCATCTGAACATCAGATATTAACTGATGCACTAATAAAGCTTCTGAAAAATCTATAAGGAAAATCATGCCTTGGTTGCAATTAAGACTTAAAACCAGTCAACAATATGCCGATCTCATAGGTGATGAGATGATGGATTTGGGGGCGTTATCAGTAACTTTGATGGATGCGCAAGGGAATGATGCTCAGGAAAATCCTATTTTGGAACCCGCACCAGGGGAAACCCCATTATGGGAAGAGATAGCGATGATGCTGTTGTTTGATGCTTCAATTAGCACAAAAGATTTTTTGAGAGCCTGGGAAAAAAATAAACACTCAACTAACACATCGTGTGAGGTGTTTGAATTATTAGAAGATAAAGATTGGGAAAGAGAGTGGATGGATCTTTTTGAACCCATGCAGTTTGGCGAACGTTTGTGGGTGTGTCCAAGTTGGAAAGCCATTCCTGATGAAAGTGCGGTCAATGTTATGTTGGATCCTGGGTTAGCATTTGGTACCGGCACTCACCCAACGACAGCTCTTTGTCTAACTTGGCTTGATGGCGAAGATATAGCAGGTAAAACTTTAATAGATTATGGTTGTGGATCAGGTATTCTAGCGATCGCAGCCCTTAAATTGGGTGCATCAAAAGTTTATGCGGTTGATATTGATCCACAAGCAATAATTGCAACAAAGGATAATGCGAAAAGAAACGGTGTCTTAGATGATAAATTAATTATCGGGTATCCAAAGGATTTTAATGATGTCTGTGTCGACATAGTCATCGCCAATATCTTATCTGGCCCATTAGTCGAGTTGTCGGCAGAAATAAGTGCACACTGTAAAGTTGGCGGAAAGATTGCGTTATCAGGTATACTAGAAACTCAGGCAAAAACGACTAGTACAGCTTATATACCTTGGTTTGAAATGTCTGACCCCGTTTATCAAGAAGATTGGAGCCGATTAAACGGAATAAAAAAACAATAAGAACTTTTAACAAATACTTAACATTTACAGTTAATACTTGAATGTAAATAAAGAAAATCAGAACTGAGTTTTAAAATAGAGTATTTAAAATAAAACCAGCCTTTTGATGGAAGTAAAATATGGACAATTCGATTCTTTATACGCGCTGCCCAACCTGTAGTACAGCATTTAAAGTGACTAATGAGTTTTTAGCCATTGCTGGTGGAAAAGTTCGTTGTGGCGCATGTTTAGCTATTTTTCAAGCTAGCGATTATATGTTAGAGCCTGTAAAAAAAGCAGAGGCAGTTGAAGAAATACCATCACCAGAGATAGTCAAAACTGAAACGTCTATATCAGAATTCCTTCAACAAGCAGTGGTAGACAATCAACCGGAACCAGGATCAGTACAAAGATCAGAAGTAAAAACTGAAACCGAACTTGAGCCAGAACCTGAACTTGAATCAGTGGAAGAGTTAGAACCAAATTCAGAAACTGATCCGGAACCTGAACAAGAATCATCACGAGAGCCTGATACCGAATTTGTTCAAGATCCAGAGCAAAGCAAAAGTGAAAATCAACCCCTTTTTGGTGAAAATTTTTACAAAGAGGCTGATTTAGAGCCTGAATCTGATTTAAAAGATGAGTCTGAGCAAGCTGAGAATATTAAAGAGCCACAACTAACTTTTGAAGAAGCGTTCGACTTTGAAGATGAACTAGAAGAAAAAAAAGTCTACGATATAGAAAAGCCTCAAACTAATGATTCTGAATTAGAAGAGAAAGATCCTGAGTTTTATGAAAGTGATGACTTTGATAAAAACGATGATTTAGATGAATCGTTTGAAATAGAGCCAAGCGATCAAAATCATTTAAACGAAGAAAATGGATTAGCGTTTGATGAGCTTGATAGCATTGAAGTTGATACAGATGATTTTGGAAATGAATCAGAACTGGCTGAACAAATAAATGCACAGATAGATGATGCGGAGTCTGAACCAGATCCACTAGATGAATTTAGTGACATAGTCGAAGCGGATCAATCAGGTATTCGTTCAAAAATAATCCTGACTTCTATTTCACTTTTACTTGTTGTTGTCTTTTTCCAAATTTGGACAAATCGACAAGCAATTGCTTGGAACGATACATGGGGATCGATGATGAAAACTGTCTGCAATGCCCTTCCCTGTAAATTAAAACCAAAAAGAGCAGTTAATGAAATAAAATTGTTACAAAGACAGTTTTCACCTCATCAGGAAAAAGAGAAAACTTTAGATGTAAAAGTTTTACTAATTAACCAAGCTAAATTTGCACAACCTTATCCTGTAATTAAAATTATATTTAGTGATAAAAATGGTAAGGAAGTTGCGGTAAAGCGTTTTAAGCCTAGTAACTATTTAAGAAATAGATCTAAAAAAGAGTTTATGCCATCCAATGCAGAGGTGCATATCCAATTTGATACTAAAACACCTCATCCAGATGCCTTAGGCTTTGAATTTATATTTGAATAATTCATATTTTTGATATGTTGAATTCAGGTATAATGATCAATTGAACATCAAACAATCTAAACAAGGCATAATAATGAACGAGTCATTTGTAGCAATTTTAATGGGATCAGATTCTGATTGGCCATGCATGCAAAACACTTTAACCATTCTGACTGACTTAGGCATTAAATCAGAAGTAAAAGTGACTTCTGCTCACAGAACCCCTGCCGCAACTCATGACTATGTTAAAGATGCTGAAACTCGTGGCTGTGCTTTGTTTATTTGTGCAGCAGGTTTAGCCGCCCATTTAGCAGGCGCCGTTGCAGGTTTAACGACTAAGCCAGTCATTGGTGTACCAATGGACGGCGGCCCTTTGAATGGTCAAGATGCACTATTATCAACTGTACAAATGCCAGCCGGTGTTCCAGTTGCAACAGTTGCCATAGGAAAAGCGGGCGCTAAAAATGCTGCTTATTTAGCGGCACAAATGCTCGCAATTGGTGATGAAACAGTAGCCAAAGCAGTTGCCGATGATCGAGAAAAAAATGCGCAAGCCGTTATGGATAAAGACGCCAAACTGCAAGCATCATTAAATTCAATCTAGCAAATATAAACAGTAAAACCTAAATCATGAATCGCTGGCAAATTCATCTTGCTGTAAGAAGACTCCAATCTGGTGGCATTATTGCTTATCCAACTGAGTCTGTTTATGGTTTAGGATGTGATGCTTCAAATTTAGAAGCTATCATTAAATTATTATCAATCAAAAAAAGAAGTTATAAAAAAGGCCTAATATTATTGGTCAGTGATATCAACCATGTTGAAAATCTAATCGCACCTTTGACAAAACAACAACTCGATAAAATAAATAAATCAAGAAAAAGAGCAACGACTTGGTTAATAGAGAAAAGATATAATGTATCACCACTTTTAAGCGGTGAGCATGAAAAACTAGCGATTAGAGTTACGACTAATCCAGTAGCTAAAGCATTATGTCAATCTTTTGGTTTGCCAATTATTTCTACCAGTTGTAATCTTAATAAAAAACCAACTTCTAACCGAGTTTCGATTATTAGAAATAAAATGATGGCTTCGGTTGATATTGTATCAGGGATTTCTTGTGAACAAGAACCTTCACAAATAGTAGATCTTGAAAGCATGAAGGTATTACGAAACTAAGTCATTTTCTTCTTTTAATTTTTTCTTAATGATTTCTATCAAACTTTGAAATTCTTTGTTGGTGCGTAAAGAATCATAATCTGCATGTTCTATTGGTAAAGTTGAATAAAAACCCAAACTAACCCATTTCCTAAAGCTATTCATAGCTAATTTCTTTTCATCAATAGCGAGTAATAACCTAGTTTCCCAGTCTAAATGACGGCTTTGACGGCCACCATTTATCTTTCGTTTCGCTATTTTTAAACTGCCGATAAGTAACAATTTAGCTTGCTTAATTTCATCATTAAACATTAAATATTTTCCCAAGATAAAGGCACTTGCCATATTTCTTGATCCAATAACTATATCGCGTGTAAATAGTTTTGGATATATTTTTTTGCAATGAATGGTTGCTTTGCCAACTTTTCCAATTTTTTGAGCAACCAACATTAGGTTATATAGATAGCGATGGTCGTTCTGGGATTGTTTTAAGTAAATATTATACGCAGCATTAAACTGCAGATTTAACTCATGGATCTTTGCTTGTGCAATATTTTCATTTCTTGTTCCTGCAACTAATTTTTTATAGCGCTCTAACCAAGTAATAGCTCGCATTTTTTTCCCTAAAAAACGATATCGGTTAGCAATTGAATGAAAGCCCTCTATAAATGAGGGATCTAACTCAATACTTTTTTTAAGATATTGAATAGACCGATGAATATTATGATTAGAATAAAAACTGATGTCAGATTTAAGTTTGTATGCTTTTGCAAATAATGGTTTCTCAAGGATTAGTTCATCAACAATATTATTCGCTTCAATGAACTCGCTATTTTTTATTAGCATTAGAGCTAAATCACTTAATAACTCATAATCAGCAGGGTTTAGATTGCTCGCTTTTCTCATAAGAATGATTGCTTTGGGAAGATTACCTTTAAACATATAATATTTTGCAAAGGCTCCTAAAGCTTCAGAATTATTCTGATTTAATTTGATTGCTTGTTCATAGAAATGCTTGGCTAAAGGAAATTGTTCTTGATACATTTTTAGTTTAGCTTTCACCCGAAAGATATGACTATGCTGGCTATCCAATTGTAAACTTCTCTGTATCAAAGGTTGAGCTAAGGTAACCTGTCGCTCTACTGGTAAACCATCGAGCTGAATTTGATCAAGATAACGAGATGCCAATTCAGCTTGCGCTAATGCAAAGTTAGAGTCGGCTTTTACGGCATTTAATAAATTATTAATGGCCTCTTTATTTGCTGCGCTCGTTTTTTCATTTAGATTTCCTTTTGCTCTAAAATAGAACTCTAAGGCTTTCATGTTCTGAGTTGGTAATTTATTAAGCGAAGGTGATAAAGCTAATTTTAGTTCTGAAGAGATTTTTTTGGATATTTCAGACTGTATAACAAATAGATTTTTTACATTCAAATCTCTGGTGAAAGTTGACGCCCAAATATGTTGATCATTTATAGCGTCAATTAATTGAATATTGATTCTTACTTTATTACCAGATCGTTGCACTCCTCCTTCTAGAATAGTTTTCACACCAAGTTCTTTAGCTATGATTCTCATGTTTTTGGTTGTATTTCTATATTGCATTACTGAAGTGCGAGAAATAGTTTTCAAGTTATTTATTTTTGACACTTGAGTGATAAGTTCATCATGAAAACCATCTGTAAAAAATTGATCTTCTTTAAGATTACTTCTATTTTGGAATGGTAGAATGGCTATGGATTGTTTTAATATTAATGAAGGCTCTTGAGAGTCAGTCAAATTATCTTGTGAATTAACGTTTGAGTGCTTGGCGTAATGAAGAAATAAACCAACGATAAGAGTGAAGAGCAATAGAAAAAATAAACGTGACAGCTTAGATAAGAGCCCTTGATTTTCTTCATTCTTATTTAACTTTGCTTTGTCCGAATCATTCGAAGTTGTTACTTTAGCTATAAATTGATACCCTCTCCCTCTTATCGTTTTAATAACAGACTGCTTTTGACCATCATCTCCGAGTGTAGCACGTGCAGTTTTAATATGATTACTAATCGTTGCATCTAGAACTTCTTTACCAGTCCAAAGTTTATCTAAAAGTTCTTCGCGAGAGACGATGCGAACTCTATTTTCTAACAGATACCAGATTATGTTAAAAACCTGTGGTTCAATATCGAGTGGCTCTTCACCTTTAAATAATTTAAAACTTTGTGGTTCTAATTTGAATTGAAGAAACTGATAATTCATGCTAGATTTTAGGAATGTTTAACATTCCATCGGATTCTAGTTGTCTTAGTTTTTTTCGTTCAGAATTTAGACGTAAACTCATTTTATTCACAATCAGTTTAAAGTTATCTATTTCACGAAGTTCATAAAAATCAGGATCATGTATTAACAATTCTGATGCATAACCATACTTCTCTAGATTTTGTAAATTCTCAATAGCATCGCTATAATGACCCATAGCCGTAAGAATTTTTGCTTTCCAAGCATAGTGTTTTCCAAACCACCCTTTACGTTCCTTCTCTTCAACCACATTAAGCGATTTTTGTAGTAGATATTTTGATTGAGTTGGATTGCTATTTTTTAATAACTTTCCTAAAGTGAAGGCTGAAATATAATTCGAACGATTGATTGTAGTGTTCTTTTCAAATAAGGAAGGTAACACTTCTTCAAATTTATTTAAAACCTCTTTCATTCGGTTGGTTTTTTTGCCAAGCTGAGCCAGTGTGAAAAGTGCCCGTTTAAAAGTACCTGAACTTCCAGACAAGTCCAAATATAAATTAAAAGCTTCGTTAAATTTCCCTTGAGCTCTATATAAAAAAGCTTGAGTTTGTTTCGATCTTTTAGAATTGTTAGTTAGTTTAAGAGAGTATTCATACCAACTAATAACTTGTTGAGTATCACCAGTGTGTAAATAGGTTTGAGCGATAAGCTTAGGGGTACCTGAAACACCTGGGTCTAATTTCATATACCGATAAAGCAATTCTATGGAATCTGCATAATCATAATGACTAAAAAAGGCAATGTCAGATAATGAGCGAAAAGCTTGAGCAAAGGTTGGGGCTTCTTTTAGTATTCTATTCAATATTTTTTTCGACTTATCATATTCACCAGCAGATATATAAGCTTTTGCAAGTAGGTAGGCTAACGAATTATCTTTTGGACTAATGTTTGTCGCTTTCTTTAAAAGAGAAACAGCCTTACTAAAATCTTTAACTTCTAGTAAATGAAAGTCTGCATGAGCAGTTAATGCTGAAATATTATTCGGTTCGAGTGATGTTGCTTTATTGTAAAATTTTTCTGCGGCTTGAAAGTCTTCTTCAAGTATTTTTAACAAAGCAAGCGCGGAATAAGCTTCAGAAGAGTTTTCATCAAGAGACAATGCTTTTTCAATTAATATTTCGGCTTTCGGTGTTTGCTCGCTTGCCGCTTTTCCATCCCAAAAAACGCGCTCTAACTCAACTAGTGCTAAAATGGCATAGGGCATAGAAAAACTTGGGTCGTGCTTGATAGCTGTTTCTAAATGCTCTTTAGCAGAAAGTTTACCTTCTCTAGTTAATAAGTCACTACTAAACTGTGCATGAAAAAAGGCTTCTAAAGCTACGATATTCTGTGTTGGTGGAGATTTATCTTCTGAAGCTAATTTTATTTTCAGTTGCTTAGCAATTTCATTTGATATTTCCGTTTGAATCGCAAAAATATTTTCTGCGGTTAATTCACGAGTATAAGATTCTGCCCAAACATGTTCATCGGTTAGAGCATTAATTAATTGCACGTTAATACGAATTTCATTACCAGCCCTTTGTACGCCACCTTCTAAAATACTAGCCACACCTAATTCTTTAGCGATTAATTTAATATTTTTTTGTGTGTTTCTATAAGCCATAACCGAAGTGCGTGAGATAGTTTTAAGTTGAATGATTTTTGAAATTCGAGTTAATAAATCATCATGAATGCCATCCGTAAAAAACAGATCGCTTTGCAGATTGCTTCTGTTTACAAATGGTAATATGGCAATGGATTTTGATTTAGAAATTTTGTTTATAGTAGAGATGTTTTCAACTGTCTCTTGGTTAAACGGGAAGTAAGGTCTGATAAGTACCAATAATAGAGTTAAAAGGAGGGCGCAAACGACTAGGAATATTGTTTTTGACTGAAAAAAAGGTTGAGCTTGATTTCTATCAGTATTATTTAAGGCGCTATCGTCCGGTTTTGCCTCAATCGGTGCTATAAATTGATAACCCCGTCCTCTAATGGTTTTAATTACTAGTTGGGCTTGACCATCATCTTCAAGTATTGCTCTAGCAATTTTTATATGGTTGCTTAAGGTGGCATCTAGAACTTCCTTTCCGTGCCACAGATTTTTAAAAATCTCATCTCTAGTGACAAGTTTATCTTTGTTTTCAATTAAAAAGACTAGTAAATCGAAGACCTGGGGTTCCACTTCAATTCTATTGTCATTGGCAGTTAATAGAAATTTATCGGTATCTAGATGAAAATGACCAAACTCATAAATCATATTGGTTAACTTCCTTTTTGAATCAAAGAGATCTTATTCGTTGGATCTAGCAATTTTTCTTGGTTAACTTGATTGTACCTAGTCTTTAAAGACTTTCCCAATCAAAAATAGGTAAAAAATAGATAATCATTAGCTAAACATTAAGCTCATCAGATAAATTTTGGTTAAGGTTGGTATCACTTTAATCGTTTTAACTACCAATTGGGTTAATAGAGAGTTAGCCAATAAAATTCTTATTACAAGATACAAATTCAAGACGTAATAAATACTAGGGGTAGGTAAGGAGTAAAGAGATGAAAACACAAGGACTAGAACTATTCAAAAGATCACCACTTTATAAAAAATCAATTAATTTTGCATTAATATTTTTAATAGCCATTTTAACAGCTTGCGGAGGTAGTGATGGATCTGAAGAGTTGGATGATCCAATTATTCTCGCACCACCATCTGCCTCCAATAACCGAGTTCAGCGACTAAATGACATACAAACTTGGATGTATCAAATCCAAGAATTGAACCTTGATGGCGCTGTTGAAGCGCTAGCTGCGACCAACTATCCGATGTTAGTGATAGAACCAGGGCATAACTTCAAACTAGTTTCCGATGTATATGATACCGCTAGTATTATCAATCAATTACGTACTTCTCCTGATGGAACTGAACGCTTACTTTTAGCCTATATCGATATAGGCGAGGCAGAAGATTACAGGGATTATTGGCAAGAT
>CAZRPK010000032.1:21495-26739 GCA_964601915.1 uncultured Kangiella sp.
GGTAGTACTGGCATTATTAGCGAGCTGGCAGAAATGGGTTTTGATGGGATCTATCTTGATTGGGTCGAAGCCTATGATGATGAATCTGTACGTGAGTTTGCGACCAATGATGGTGTAAATGATCCCGATGAAGCAATGATTGAATTTATAGAAAGGTTACGTGCCGCCGGTCGAGCGGTTACTGAAGACTTTTTAGTAATTGCACAAAATGCCCCCTATTTGATTGATTACGATATTGAAAACAATACTAACCGTTACGAAAGTGCGATTGATGCGGTTTCAATGGAAGATACTTGGTATTACGGTGAAGGCGATGCTGATTGGGATAATGCTAATGCCGGTGATTTAAGTGGTGATGAGCGTCAACAGGGTGATTTTAGTACAGAAAATCGGTTATTAAAATATGCCGATTTTCAAAATAGGGGACTTCCTGTTTTTACCGTTGATTATTGCATTGCCGATGAAACAACGCAAATCGCCTATACAGAATCAAGAAATGCGGGGCTTAAACCATTAGTGACAAGAGTTTCATTGTCCCGAGTGACTGAAACTCCACCGGAAGACTTTTGATTTTCAAACGATAGATACCAATATAGATACACGAAATATAAAAATTAACCATGCGTTAGCCATAAAAGGAATGAACAAATGAAAAGTAGTATTAATATTAATAATATAAAGGTCTTTGGGCTTTTAACGTCGTTAGCTTTAGTTACCAGCACACAAGCCAGTGACTTAACTATCCCTAACCAATTTACCAGTGGCGCGCGAGCTGTTGCAGCTGACGTCAATGCAAACTTTGATGCAGCTGCAGTCGCGGTTACCGACAATCAAACTCAGCTAACCGACTTAATAGCTCAAATTGCAACCTTGACAGCAACCGTTAGCGCTAACAGCGAAACTATTACAGCCAATGCAGCAACGATCACTTCTTTGCAAACCGAGAATACCAATTTACAAGCAGAGATTGATGCGTTGCAGCTCGATAGTGTCGTTGGGTTATCCACAGTTCTGACAGTCGGAACCGATAATCAAGGCAATAGTGCCGCAATATTTAGTGGAGTGAATTTGCATGTTAATAATGGTAGCAATGATACTGAATCTCAAAACAATGGTTTAGGAAATCTTGTGGTTGGGTATGACGAAGTAACCATTAGCAACACTCAAACTTGTTCCAGTGGTTTATATACGACTCAAATAACTTGTGAAGACAATAATTTTGTTTGGTCAAATTCCCACAAGAGTGGCTCTCACAATATCATCGTTGGTGCGGAGCATAATTACAGTAGGAATAGCGGACTAATTGTAGGGCTTGGAAACTCAATTAGCGGTGATTATTCAACTTCATTAGGTTTTCTAAATGTCGTTAGAGGGAACTATAGTGCCGTGGTTGGAGGTTCTTCTAATCTTGCGTCTGGTGACTTTTCAGTCATTAGTGGTGGTTCTCAAAATGAAGCTACAGAACTTTATTCAAACATCTCAGGTGGTCTTTTTAACCTAGCAAGAGGCAGTTATTCCAGTATTTCAGGTGGCCAATATAATACGGTGAATGGAGTCGCATCATCTATTAGTGGGGGTGAAAACAATAGTGTAGATGCCGAAGTTGGTAGTATTAGTGGTGGAGATGATAATAATGCAAACGGTTATGGATCGTCGGTTAGTGGTGGCTCAAGTAATAATGCTACTGGAGATTATAGTAGTGTGACAGGAGGATCCGATAATACAGCTAGTGGCGATAATAGTAGTGTTAGTGGTGGTCATGGCCGAACTGCTTCTGGAGAGGATAATTGGGCGGCTGGTAAATTAGAGGAAGAGGATTAATAGAAATAAGCGATAAAAAGCATGGTCGGAGTTGATCTAAAACAGAAAGGCCATCTAATTATTTGGATAATTTTTCTATTTTAACAACTAATTTATTGTTAATAGTGACTCCGCCCCTGAACAAAAAATATTTTGAATAGAAAGAAGGAATTAAATGATGAAAATTAAAAGTAGTAAAAAAATAGTAAAGATTTTATTTATATTATTATTCGTTAGTTTTATTTCATCTTGCGGAGGTGGCGACCCTACCCCACTACCGATTGATACAAGTTCCAGCGATTGGGACGGTATGGTTTGGGATCAGGATGATTGGGGTTAGTGAGATGAGTGTTATTAAATACAAAAGGAAAACAATAATGAATAAAGTTAATATCAGTATAAGAACCATAGCACTATTTGGGCTAATGGTTTTTTCATTAAGTGCACAAGCTAGTGATTTAACAATACCCAATCAGTTTACCAGCGGAACTCGAGCGGTTGCTGCCGGCGTGAATGCTAATTTTGATGCGACGGCAGTTTCAGTCAATGATAACCAAACTCAGTTAACTGATCTAGTCGCACAGATAGTAGCGCTCACTGCAATAGTTAATGCAAACTCTGCAACCATAACTACATTACAAACTGACAACACTAATTTACAAGCAGAAATTGATGCGTTAGAAGTGGTTGATACTCAACATGCGGCGGATATTGCCATCGCGATAGCGCAATCTACTGAGAATAAAGCTGGTATCAGCGGTTTAAGAAATGATTTAGTTGCAGGTTTGGCAAGTTACCTCTCCGTGGAAACCGATAACCAAGGCAATCCTGTGGCAATATTTAGTGGTATTAATGTGCATGTGAATAATAGCTTAGGGACAACTTCGTCAATCAATGGGCTCGGAAATTTGATTGTTGGTTACGATGAAAGCACCAATGATATAGATGAAGACTGCTCCCTCGGAATTTATCAGGACCAAACGACTTGTGAAGCCAATAATGAAATATGGGCACTAGTTCATAAAAGTGGTTCACACAATATTGTTGTTAATTCGGGACATAACTATAGTCGCGCAGGTGGTCTTATCGCAGGTATTAACAATAGTTTAACAAACGATAACACTTCGATTACTGGAGGTGAAAATAATAGAGCAACTAATATTTCGAGTAGCATTTCTGGCGGAGAATGGAATCGAGCGATAGGGCAATATAGTAGTGTTTCCGGCGGTTCTTTTAATCAGTCTTCTGGCCCCTCTAGTTCAGTTTCTGGTGGCTCATTTAATGTTTCAAGTGGATTTAGTACTAGCGTAAGTGGTGGGAGAAGTAATTCAGCCAGTGCTAATTGGGCGAGCGTTTCTGGAGGTAAGTCGAATACCGCAAGTGGCATTGAAAGCGTGGTTAGTGGAGGGAAGAATAGAACCGCATTGAATGCTAATGATTGGGTTGCAGGAACGCTATTTGAAGATAATTAATTAATCTAAACAATTTTTTTTAAAAGTAATGGATCACTAGCAGCATTCTAGTTCAGGATTAATTAAATGACTACTCCTTGTTTCATTATATTAACGAAAAATATTATAAGTGATGATAGAAATTTAAGAGGATAAACCAATGTTTAAATATTTAATTGGAATGACTTTTTTTATATTAACAAGCAATAACGTTATAGCGATAGAATGCGGTATTAAATTGGGTGGCGGTGGAAAAAATTCGTCCGTAATCAAACTCGAAAATAATAAGGCTACTCGGGTAAATGATATTGGTGGCCCATGGGATTTTATTCGTTATACCTATGGCCCATGTAATTTTGAATTATACAACGAAAATAATTTTAAAGGGCAACGAAAAGCAAGTTATGGTTCTGATATCGGAAATCGTAATAGTCGATCGAAGAATGGAAGTTTACGAGTGGGTGCTATCGGTGGTAAAAACAAAAATGGTTGGAAAGCTAGATCGCTAATCATTACACCGACTAAACGTCAATGTCAGATTAATTTACGGGAATCGGATAAAAGTGGTTTTACAGGACCAATCGTTACTCGATCACAATCTTTTTACGGCCCTGCCCGTATTCGTAATATTACGGGGTGGAGTTATGTCGCAAGTGTTGCAAAAAATTGTAAATATACCATCTTTAACGGCAACAATTTTTCAGGAAAATCGAAAGTTGTCGACCGTCCGATTAACCCAGGTTGGAGAATACGTTCAATCAAAATTGAACTGGCTAACGAAGTTGTTGTGGCGCGCCGGGGTAGGCAAAAATTTCAGGAACTGATATCACCAACAATTCAAACGTTGAGATTTATCAATGTGGGACTAGCCGAACTCAAATATGGGAAAAAATATCTAACAATCGGATCCAAAACTCTACGGGGTTTTGTTTAGATATTGTGAATGGAGTTAATGCTAATAAAACTAATGTTCAACTTTACCGTTGTAAAAATACTACGGCACAGCAATGGAAATAAGAACTAGATTCTAAAAACAAATACAATTAAAAAATGTTTAATGTAAAAGCGGAGAAAAGCATGAAAATTTCAAAATATAATATTAATTTTATAATGATTAAGTCCTTAACAATTATACTTTGTTGGACTGGTTTATTTTTGAACACAGCAAATGCAAATGATCTAAAAACCTATCCAGCATTTATGTGTTTAGAAAATGGTAAAGAGACTGGTGACTTCAATCGAAGTATGTACAGAATTACACGTGTTAATAACTCAGGCACTGGAATCTTGTTATGCCCTATTATCAGAGATAGCGTGGATAGCAACGATGCCTATGATAATGTTTTTGTTCTTGTTAATACGTATAGAACTCAGTCAGCTTTGCCTATTCGCCTGACTTTAAGAAAATTTAGTGCTCGCGGTGAACTTATGAAAGAAGTCACTAAGTTTCCTGCAGATGGGCATCAGGAAACTCATCTTAAAATTAAGTTTAAAAAAGACTACGGATATTATATGTTGGAAGTGGCTATGGGCGTCAACAGGCGAAAAGAGTATGCAAAGGTATTTTCTTATATGGTTGTTGAGTAGTTATAACTATTTTAAAAAATTAACAAGAATTTAGAATTTTTCTACGAAATACGAATACGGGTCAGGCTCATTTGACAATAAATAAGGCGCCTGTATAATTATCAACCATGCCAAGACCAACCAGAATAGAGTACGAAGGTGCTTTCCATCATGTGATGAATCGCGGTCGTCATAAGCAACCCCTCTTCCGAGACGATGATGACTATAAGCTATTTCTCAATACACTATTAGAAGTGACTCAAGAATATAGCGCTGTTATACACGCCTACTGTTTAATGACCAATCACTACCACCTATTGGTTGAAACGCCCAAAGCGAATCTAAATCAGATAATGAAGCACATTAATGGGTTATATACCCATGATCAATGAAGATGCTTGATTTTTAATGCTAAGAGGATCAGACT
>CAZRPK010000033.1:0-12114 GCA_964601915.1 uncultured Kangiella sp.
TACACTATCCAGCTCGGGGGCAAGCCACCCGAGATTTACGCTATGCGGTTAAATAACGGCGACAGGACTCTTCATCGTTAAAGCGCTCTTTCCAATCAAAAAAACTTATTTCTGCTACTTTCATGCATTCAACCCTCTTTATGGCTACTTATATAAGTAGTACAACGCAACTCTGAGTTAAATGCAGAGGCATGATAACTTATCAAATATTATTTACTCGCTGATAAATAGTAAGAAAGAGGTTCTGGCATACCTAAAACATATCCTTGCTGTATATTTAATCCTAACTCATAAAGAATTTTTGATTGTTCCAATGTTTCTACACCTTCAACAATTATATCAAAATCAAGTGACGTCAATAAATGCTGAATACAAGAAATCGTTGTATCATTTTCCTCAATTCTAGCAGTAAACGAGCGGTCAATTTTTACTGTTGTCGCAGAAATTTTATGAAGATACTCTAACGATGAGTAGCCAATTCCAAAATCATCAATACTTAATTTAATACCTTTTTCAACCATCCTATTTGCCGAGTTTTCTTCCTTATCAATATCAACTAATAATGCACTTTCAGTCAATTCAATTGCGATATCTTTTGTACTCAAATTATTCCTGTTTAAAATAGTAAGTATAAATTTAGGTAAATTTTCATCAATAAAATGGTTACCAGATATATTAATCGACATTATCGGATCCCCCGGCACGGCTCCCCTTAATACAACTAGGTCATTAATTGCTTGTTCAATAACCCAACAGTCAATATCAGAAATAAGCGCAATATCTTCGGCTATACGAATGGTTTCATCTGCAGGAACGCGACCGAGAGCAGGATTATGCCAACGCAGCAAAGCTTCAAAAGCACAAATCTGGTTAGTTTCAACATCAAAAATAGGCTGATATAATAACTGTAATTCTTGATTTTCAATCGCTGTATATAAATGGCGAGCAACTAAACCCTGTCTCTGGACATTATCTTCCATTCCTTTAATATAGTTAACCCATCTTCTTTTTCCTTGAGATTTAGCCAGATACATAGCGGCATCCGCTCTTAAAAATAATAGTTCTAAATCAGCTCCATCATTTGGATAATCCGCAATACCAATACTCGCTGAAACGAGTAAAGGATTATTGTCTTTATCCAAGTAAGGCCTATTTAATATTTCAATCAATTGGTTAGCAAACTCATTTTGTTTCAGCTCCACATTTTCTTTATCAATAACCCAAATAAACTCATCTCCACCAAAGCGACAGGCAATTCCTTGATTATGCATTTTTTCGGTTAAGCGTGAAGCGACTGATTGCAGTATAAAATCCCCTGCGGCATGACCCATAGAATCATTGATCATTTTAAAACCATCTAAATCAATATAAAAAACAGTAAACTCTCGGCTATTTTTAATTGCCACAGAAAGTTTATCTGATAAACCTCTACGGTTTAAAAGACCGGTTAATGGATCGGTTTCTGCATCACGGCTGAGGGCTAGTTCACCAAGTTTACGTTTATGAATATCAAACTGTTGAAGTAAAATACTATCAACAGAAACAGTATCTTTTTGTTTACTGACTTGAATATGGAACCAACGATCACCGGATTTGGTTTTAAGTATTACGTCATTTTCATAAATTTCAGAAATAGAGATGGAGGAAAGTATTTCATTTGCAATAGAATGTTCGACAAAAATATCACTGAATTTTTGAATACTATCGATACTCTTTTCCATAAATGGTGGGTTTCCACTAATAAAGCCACCTTTGTCATCATAACTAGATAACATTAAAATCGCATTCGAATTAAGGCTTTCAGTGACTAACTCTGATGGAATAGCTTCACATTTTAATGCCATACGACCATCAGTCAAAACATGACCAGACATATGGCAAAAAGCCTCTTTTTCTATGTCTTTAGGAGAAAACCGCCAGAACATTGAAAATATTTCGTTACGAGAGAAAGCATCCTGATAATCTTTAAGTGTTTTGTCGACAGCATCAGAGGTATTTGGTTTAAAGTCTCGACTAATGAGTTCTTCTATAGATTCAGCTTCCCAGAGTACAAGCGCTGATGTATTAGCCCAATGGATTCGATAATTATCGATATCATATATCCATACCGCGGTTACTAAACTGTCACAACCTAACTTCATTGGTTCCTTACCTACAAAAAATCAGACAAATATTTTTAAATAATAGAGAAATCATTCTTATTAGTCATCATACTACGGACGACACAATGAATAAACCAATCATGATCTTATCCAAGCTCAAGTTAACTTCAAAATAGTATTCAAACGTAAAATCATTCTAAAACCTCAAAAGCTCTCTGGAGCTTTTTACTAGAAATTTTTCCTTTAGTCTTTACATTAAGAGAAAAAAGGCTAATACGGTACTCCTCCATCAACCAAAAGAGTTCCCAAAGTTTTTCTTCTTTCTCAAAGGGTAAATCTGGATCCTTTAACGCTTCCCACCATTCTAACCATTCGATCCAACCTTCCATAAGTTGACGTTCTCTGGGATTATTTTCTTGAAGCCTGACAATTCGAGACTCTATGCCTTGTAAGTAACGTGAATAATCGCCAAAGAATTCTCGTCCTTTACGAATAAAACAATCACTGCTCCAAAGATATTTTAATTGTTTGGAAATATCAGTTACGGATTTTGAATACACATCGCTTCTTAAATAAGTGAGTTTAGTAAAAATAGCTTGTGTTGCTTTTAAACAACTTAATACATTCGCCAACTTGTCTGCAATTAAAGCGCGCAATCTGGTTTTTATATTTTTGCTTAGTTCTAAATATTCCTTTTCAGTAACAATCGTGTTTTCAGATTTCTCTATCAACTCAATTAAAGATCCCGTTGCTACCCAGTCTAATAATGTTGAGAAACCACCAAATTTTAGGCTCAACTTTTCTAGCTCTCGCCTGTCAGGCCAAGAATTTTTCATCGACTTTAAAGTGATTTTATTTTCTATAATTAATAAACGTGTGATACCTCTAGAGTGTGCGCTGGTAGCTGAAATCAAGTTTGGATATTGTTTGATTACCACATGATCGTTACAGTCTGTAATTGCCGAGAATAGACGTATTTGTTGGTTACTTCTTTCTGTTAATATTTCTATTTCAATAAAGGACTTAGGCCAAGTAGTCATTGTAATATTTGAATTATTTATTTGTGTATGTCCATCATAACCATTATTGATTTTTTTATTTTCTCCGAAAAATGATTTATTCGATTTAAATTGATTTTGTAATTCCGACAATTTTGAGAAATGTAGAGGGTTATTATTGTTTTTAGACTTAACGCCAATAAATTTCATTTTAAGGTGGGAAGGCAAGTTAGACGAATCAATATCATCAATTGAAATATCAATAGCATGAGTTCTAACAAGACTGTTTTTTAACGTATGTTTAAAATCTTTTACCTGATACTCCAGAGACATGATATGTGTGACACATTTATCAGCTGTGTCGGATAGCGGGATCAACTGTTTACGTATAACCTTAGGTAAATTCTTTAAAGTCGCAACGATTTTATCTTTAAGGTAACCCGGCACCAACCATTCAAAATCTTTTTCTTCAAATTGACTCAACATTTCAATAGGGATCGATACATGCACTCCATCCTCAGGCTCACCTGGTGCAAAACGATATGATACAGGTAACATAAAGCCTTTCACAATAATTTCAGATGGGTAATCATCAATGGTTGATGATTCATTATTTATTAACTGTTTTTTACTAAAAGCTAACGCTGCATTCCTTTTACTCCAGTCTTTTTTTAACCAGCGTTTCAATTTAAAAACCGCAATAATATTGTCGGGTATTAAATCGTCGTAAAGTTGGCTAAATTCACTTTCATCAATTAGCATATCACTGCGCCGGAGTTTTTCTTCTTCTAGTTTTATTTCATCAACAATAATTTTGTTTTTTTCTAAAAATGGTAAACGAATAACAACTTCATTATCAATTAATCCATGCTTTAAAAACAACTCACGACCAACCGCAACATCAATTTTCCCATAATCTACCAATCGCTTATTAACAATTGGCAAACCAAAAAGTGTTTTATTTAAAAAAGCGGCCGTATGCCCTTTGCTCTTACGCCAATGAATATCATAATAATTGTTTTTTAGTAAATGCTCGGCACTCTCTTCAAACCATTCAGGTTTTATTGGCACATTACTTCGCGCATAAAGTTTATTCGTCTCGACCATTTCTGTGGATAATAACCATTGAGGTTTTTGTTTAAACAATGCTGATGATGGATGGATCCATACTTTTAATCCTCGTGCGCCTTGATAATGAGATCCTGTTGTTTTCATTAGGAGTTGGCTAATAAATCCAGGGATTAGTGCTTGATGAATTTGTTCTGATGTAGCAACATTATTTTCAATTGGTTTGTCTTTTGTCTCATTACCCTTATTATTCTGTTGGCGGCTATTTCTAGAGCTGTTTTTAATCTTATGTAATTCATCTTTAATTTGAAAATATGTATTCTTCCATTCTAACCAACCAATAAAGTTAATAAAATTATCATTACACCAACGTCGAAATTTTGAATTACTTAATATGAATTTTTGTTTTTCTAAAAATCGCCACAAATTAACAACGGAAATAATATCAGAGTTTTTGTCTTGATATTCTTGATGACAAATGTCAGCTTTTTGTTGCGCGCCTTTAGCGGAACCTTTAGGTGGGCGTATACGAACATCTCGCACACCTAAGAAACTGGAAATAATGAGCATTTCTTCTAACGCTTGAGAATTCTTATCGATCAATATTCTAGCAAGTTGTGGATCAAGTGGTAGTCGTGACATTTGCTTACCAATTGGTGTAATATATTTATTTTCGTCCATAGCACCCAATTCGAACAGCAAGTTAAAGGCAACTTTCCATTGACGTTCGTTAGGCGCTTGTATAAATGGAAAACTCTCAACATCTTTTACACCTAACGATTTTAAACGTAATACCACCGATGAAAGATTGGTTCTTTTTATTTCTGGCTCGGTGAATTCGGGACGATTATTAAAGTCTTCTTCATCATAAAGGCGGATACAAATCCCTGGCGCAATTCGTCCACTTCGACCTTTTCGTTGATTAGCACTCGCTTGGGATATTTTCTCAACAGGCAGTTGCTGTATTTTATTTCGTTGGCTGTAGCGACTCATTCTGGCTTGTCCAATATCAATCACGAAAAGAATATTAGGGATGGTTAAGGATGTTTCAGCAACATTAGTTGATATAATGACTTTACGTTTACTGTTGGATGAAAAAATAGCTTGCTGCTCTTTTATACCAAGCCGAGCATATAAAGGTAAAACAACTAACTGAAAATAATTTTGTTTTTGAATATGCTTAGTTAATTGCCGTATTTCAGCTTCACCGTGAGAAAAAATTAAAATGTCACCGGTTGATTGAGCAATACAAGCATCGATTGCTTGTATTACAGAGTTTTCAATTGAGCCATCCGGTGATGTCTCTCTATTTTTATTTTCTTTACTTTCAGAATTTTCTGCTAGTAAAGGTTGATAGACAACTTCAACAGGATAAGTTCTACCTTCAACAGTCATTATCGGCGCATTAGAAAAATAATGACTAAAACTTTCTAGATCAATTGTTGCAGAGGTCACGATAATTTTTAAATCATTTCTTTTTTTAAGTAACTGTTTTAAAAAACCTAACAAAAAATCAATATTTAAACTTCGCTCATGCGCTTCATCAACGATAATGACTTCATAACGACTTAACATTGGATCGGATTGTAATTCAGCGAGCAAAACACCATCAGTCATTAGTTTCACGCGAGTTTGCAATGATGTTTTATCCGAAAACCTCACAGCATAACCGACAGTATTCCCAAGTTCTGTTTTTAGTTCGCTTGCAATACGGCTAGCAACACTAGTTGCAGCAACTCGACGAGGTTGAGTATGAGCTATTTGCTTTCTAATACCAAGGCCGGCTTGTAAGCATATTTGTGGGAGTTGAGTCGTTTTACCACACCCTGTTTCTCCAGCAATAATAACCACTTGATTGTCATTTAATAACGTTTGAATTTCTTTTGATTTTTTTGATATTGGTAAATCTTGATTTAACGGTATCTTTGCGAAAGATAGAATTTCCGCTTGAATATCTGCTTCACTTCTTTTTGTTTTTTGACGGTGAGAATTATTATTCATAGACATTTTTAATTGTTCATAGATTAGGTAACATAAAGCGGGATGATTAGATCGAAAAAGCCCGCTAAGACATTCTAAATATCTCAGCGGGCTTTATTTTTTCCTTCTTAACTATGGGTAGTTTCTACAAATTACTGCCAAAAAGCATGTGGTGCACGTAACTCGCCAATAAACTCAGCTACAGGCTTATAGAAATCTATATCTTCCCAATAACCTGTGTGACAAGCGGGATTCCATGAAGTTGCAGCACTACCTACATTGATTTCAAAATCACCATCAACATTTGCATTAAACTCATCAGATAAACCTTTAAGAGGATAAGCAACAATATCGTCCTTATCATAAAAATTAAACCATTTTGCACGTTTAGCCATATCTTCTGGTAGTGCTTCACCTTTAATATCACAAGAAAGTCCCAATTCAGAGTTCGCACCATTAATTGCGTAAACTCCTAGAGGGTTACCAAAAGTGATATAACCGGCTAAAGTCTTCAAAGTTTCAAAATTATTAAGTTCTGAACTAGATTCTTTCATCATACGGATGTAGTGGGTCATCATCACACCACCATAAGAATGCGCTAATATAACTAATGGTGTAGATTCAGTATCCACTCTACGATGAGAAGCAAATTTACGTAAACCATCTTTAATACGGTTATTGATAGCTTCGTAAGTTTCAGTACCTGGCGTATAAAGTAACGATAATGCTTGTGTATCAGTCATGATTTGTCTCAGATTCTGATACGCCAAATCGCCTTTGTAATTTGCCCTTGTTCTAAACGATTCCAGCTCTTCTTTTACAAGATCGCCCCAATAAATTTCATGAAATAGTAAATCATCTTCCAAACGCCCTTCAGCGCCTTTAAGATATTCTTCAGTGATACGATGCTTTAGTTCAACAGAGTAGAACTCTTCTTCACTCCCCAAGCCATGAATGACAGCAATTGCTAGTCTTTTCATTAAGTTACCTCTCCTAAAATTATAATCCGGAATGTTATTCTTATTCGATTAGTCTGCACGTATAGTAAAAGAATCCCTAGCTATATGCTAGGGGGTAAAGCATCAAGATTTGATATTTATTGAATTTGTATCGAAAATAATGCACTCATTCACTTGAGTCAGGTCTCTGTGATAGGTTGTAGCTTTATTAATTTCATATTCAATACCTGCAAAACATAAGTTAAGCATCTATTTTAATCACAAATGGACGAGCATCAATTAATCCAAAACTTTTTCCAAAACCATGTAACGTTATCATCTGTATTTCTTGTATACGAGTGGTAGACTGCGTACAGACAATTCTAACTCTTCAGCCAATCGCTCTGCGGTGATTGGCTATTTGTTTCTGATTAAATTGGTGAGTTGAAATAATCTTTTCGGCTTTTCTCATCTATTTATTTTTTAACCCGTCGAGCTACCCCCCAAATTAGCAAGAAAAGAATACTTAAACTTCCGCCACCACTACTTGAAGCCTGCTCTGGGTCTGGGTTTACCACAGAACTGCTGACAGTAACACTTTGACTAATTGTATCATTTAAATCTGAATTATCCGTGACCGTCAGAGACACCGTAAATGTGCCTCCCGAAGTATAAGTGTGACTTGGGTTCGGTGTTGTTGATGTATTGCCGTCACCAAAACTCCATGCAAAAACTTCTACCGTTCCATCCGTATCGGTTGATGTACTCGCCAAATTAATAGTGGCTCCGTCTACTAACATAGAAAAAGATGCGTTAGGAGCGAAAATGCCGTTAGCCGCTTCAATAGCGGTGTTTACAGAATCTAATGCATTCACTAAACCATATCCAAACGAATTGTCTGGCGTTAAATTTTTATCTGCAGAATTACGCAATATATCTCTAACTTGTGTCGCAGTTAAATTTGGATTCGCTTCGATTATTAAAGCGGCAACTCCTGCGGTTAATGGGCAAGAAAAAGAAGTTCCATTAGAGTTAGAATACCCTGTATCGGATAAAGAACTTGCCACTCTAACAGAAGTCCCCATAGCAACGACATCAGGCTTTATGCGTCCATCAGCTGACGGGCCAACCGAACTAAAAGATGAGAGAACGCCTGAAGCTTCTACCGCTCCTACCGCAATAACAAAATCACCATCAGAAGGTGCGCCAATAGTCGTAACACCTGCACCACTATTTCCAGCTGAATTAATTACAACAATGCCATTTTCAGCAGCAATATCAGCGCATAAAGTTACAACTGTCGTATTGCCATCTAAATCGCTGGCAGTATAATCTGCTCCTTCATCAAACGTGGTATAGCCCAAAGAACTTGTAATAATCTGCGCACCATTATCATCTGCCCATTCAGAGGCTGCACACCAGTTGTCTTCTTCAACATGTAATTCCGATTCTGTATTTTCTGTTTTAGCTAAATAATAAGTCGCACCATATGCCGGTCCAATCAAATTACCTGAGCTAAAGCCACCAATAGCACTAAGCGTGTTAGTTCCATGAGTACCTTCTCCCATGTCAGAGCCATCAGCTACGTCACTATCACCATTTACAAAATCTTGAGTGCCAGCAATATTCATCTGGTTAAAACTTTCATGGGACAATCGATTAAACCCTGCATCAAAAATAGCAATTACAACTCCACTACCGGTATACCCAAGATCATGAACCGCAGGAACTTGGATTTGATTGTTTTGCGTAAATGAAGCACCGTAATCTAGCGCAAAAGAATTTGTTAATTTATTTTCAACTGTTTGTCTATTTTCATCATTGAAATTTAAAGGCTCTGGTGACCTTTTTAACCTATTGATTATTTCAATCTTACGAACAAAATCTAAAGTGGCAATTCCGTATATTTCATCGGACGTTGCTTCAACAGAAATAGCATTAATTGCTTTAAGTTGGTGCCTAATTTTAGTTACCTGCTTTTTCACTAAAGTAAAATATTCCATATTAATAGGAATATCTTTTTCACTCACTAAATTATTTATACCAAGGTTAACCATTCTCCGTTTAAGCGAACTAGCGGATAATGCACTTTTAGCTTCTAACAATTTACGCTCTACATTCTGCCCTTTATCTCGAAGATAAATAAATACCGAAACTGTACTCGAAGGAGATGTTTTATTGGCACTTAATCGCTCTTGCAAATTCACTGATATTTTATCTGTGTGTGTTTGAATAAAAGCGTCGACCGATGTACAAATCGTGAAACTACTCAACAGCAACGCAAAAAAATTGGTCATTCGATTTTTCATACTCCCCCTTATGTAAACCTTATTAAATATTAATTTTACTCTGCATAATTAAACCAGAAGACTACAGAAATGATTCTGCATTATCTATTAATTTATTCACAAAAAAAGCCTGCACCTCAACCAAGATACGGACTTTTATTGTTATAAAAATCGGTTATATAAATCCTGCTTAATAAATCAGCAAACCTAATCTAACGCTTTAAAAATGCTATCTCGAATATCATGTAAACTACCTACGCCTGCAATTGCCACATAATTAGGGGCTTTATCTTCTTTTGAATTTGCCCAAGATGAATAGTACTCAATGAGCGGTTTAGTTTGAGAATGATAAACTTCTAATCGTTGCTTTACAGTTTCTTCTTTATCATCTTCTCGTTGAGCTAAGTCTTCACCAGTTAAATCATCTTTACCTTCCACTTTTGGTGGATTATATTGAATATGGTAACTTCGACCAGAAGCTAAATGCATTCTACGTCCGGCCATTCTTTGCACAATTTCACTATCATCAACATCAATTTCAATCACAAAATCAACATCTATATTATTGTCTTTCATCGCATCAGCTTGTGGGATGGTTCTAGGAAAACCGTCTAAAAGATAGCCATTTTTGCAGTCATCTTGAGCGACACGTTCTTTTACTAGACCAATGATAATTTCATCAGAGATCAATTCACCTGCATCCATCACTTTCTTAGCTTCAATACCTAAAGGCGTGCCGGCTTTTACTGCGGCTCTCAACATATCTCCCGTTGAAATTTGGGGTATAGAATATTTTTCTGTTAGAAACTGGGCTTGTGTGCCTTTTCCTGCACCCGGTGCGCCTAAGAGGATAATTCGCATAAGTTCTCCGTATGTTGATGATGAATATTAGTTTTTTGCTTTTTGATATATCAAATTGCTTTTTGCATTTACATTAGAAATATCTAATGTAAAGTAATCTGTAGCATTATAGACAGCTTAGCACCTCTATTAAATGCTTTTTCTATTTTTTTTGTAGGATCATCTCTAAGATCAAAGATCGCATCAAGAATAATTTGTTTATTTTCTGGTTAGACCACAGGTTAGATTATTATTTTTAATTTACGTTCACGTAAAGGTAAGCTACAATCTCAACATGAATCAATATCACCTAAATGATGAAAATCAGTCGCAAGAAACACACACTTATTCGATTAGTGAATTATCGAAAGAGTTTGAAATCACGCCTCGTTCAATAAGATATTACGAATCAGAAGGCCTTATCTCTCCGCAGAGACAGGGTTCCCAAAGAATATACCATCGCGGTGATCTGATTCGGCTCCAGCTTATATTAAGAGGTAAACGAGTTGGTTTTTCACTTTCTGAAATTAGAGAAATTATTAATCTCTATGATTCACCCAAAGGTGAACAAAAGCAGACAACTCTTTTAGTTGGAAAAATTGTAGAGCGCCGAGAAGCGCTTTATCAACAACAAAAAGATATTAAAACCATGCTAATTGAATTAGATCATTTAGAAACTCGAATCAATCGACAGGAGAAATAATTAGTGCAAGGCTTAAACTTTAACCTCGGTGAAACCGCCGATATGATCCGAGAAACCGTTCGCACTTTTTCAGCTAAAGAAATCGCACCTATTGCAGAACAAGTTGATAAAGATAATGAATTTCCAAATCATTTATGGCGTAAATTCGGTGAATTAGGCTTATTGGGAATGACGGTTGGAGAAGAGTTTGGCGGCTCAGAGCTAGGTTATTTAGAGCATGTTATAGCGATGGAAGAAATTAGCAGAGCATCAGCCAGCATTGGATTAAGTTATGGCGCAATGTCTAACCTTTGCCTAAATCAATTAAGAAAAAACGGTACTCAAGAACAAAAAGAAAAATATTTACCTAAATTATGTAAAGGAGAATACATCGGTGCGTTGGCAATGAGCGAGCCTGGTGCAGGTTCAGATGTAGTGAGTATGAGTTTAAAAGCCGAAGATATGGGGGATCATTACCGTTTAAATGGCAATAAAATGTGGATCACCAATGGCCCAGATGCCCATGTGTTAATTGTTTATGCTAAAACAGACTCTAAAGCAGGTTCTAGAGGCATTACAGCTTTCATTATAGAAAAAAGTTTTGATGGTTTTTCTACAGCACAAAAACTAGATAAATTGGGAATGAGAGGCTCAAATACCTGCGAATTAGTCTTTCAAGACTGTATCGTACCTAAAGAAAATATTCTCGGTGATTTAAATAGAGGTGTGGCTGTTCTGATGAGTGGTCTAGACTTTGAACGAGTAGTTTTATCAGGTGGTTCAACTGGTATAATGCAAGCTTGTATGGACATTGTTTTACCTTATGTACATGAGCGTAAACAATTTGGAAAAGCGATTGGCGAATTCCAATTAATGCAAGCTAAACTCGCTGATATGTACACAACAATGAATGCAACAAAGAGTTACGTCTATAACGTAGCACAGGCTTGTGATCGCGGAGAAAATAGTCGCAAAGATGCTGCAGGTGTTATACTTTACGCAGCAGAAAAAGCGACACAAATGGCTCTAGAAACGATCCAATGTTTAGGCGGAAATGGTTATATCAACGAATTTGCTGCGGGTCGTTTATTGCGTGATGCTAAATTGTATGAAATTGGTGCGGGAACATCCGAAATAAGAAGAATGTTAATCGGACGTGAACTTTTTAACGAAACCGCATAGAAAAATAAATAAAAAGGTAAAAGAACCTCTCCACGG
>CAZRPK010000033.1:12214-26292 GCA_964601915.1 uncultured Kangiella sp.
GAAAAACGAACAATAATATATAATAAAGCCTGTTTACGTCTTTCCTCCGTGGTGAATAAGTTTTTAGTTTTACAGAATAGGAAAATAGAATGTCACAAGATTCAATCGTAATTGTAGGAATGTCGCGTACACCCATGGGCGGTTTTATGGGAGATCTTACTCCGCTTAAAACCCCTGAATTAGGTGCTGTAGCTATCAAAGCGGCGGTTAGTCGTGCTGGCGTTGATGGAAAAGATATTGATGAAGTTATAATGGGATGTGTATTACCCGCCGCTTTAGGTCAGGCTCCAGCAAGGCAAGCAACTTTAGGTGCAGGTCTTCCTCTATCAACCGGTGCTACCACAATCAACAAGGTTTGTGGTTCAGGTATGAAATCGGTCATGTTAGCTAATGATTTAATTAAAGCAGGTACCAACACCGTGATGGTTGCTGGTGGTATGGAGAGCATGAGTAATGCACCTCATATGCTACCTAAAGCCCGTAGCGGATATCGTTTTGGTCATGGTCAATTACTTGACCATATGGCGTTTGACGGATTGGAAGATGCTTACCAAGGACAAGCAATGGGTTTTTACGCAGAAGACTGTGCCGATCGCTATAAATTTACTCGCGAACAACAAGATGCATTTGCGATTAATTCTTTAGCCAAATCAAAAAAAGCGATTGAAGATGGATCGTTTGATATGGAAGTAACACCTGTCACAATTAAATCGCGTAAAGGTGAAACAATCATTGATAAGGATGAACAACCTCTAAAAGCTCGCCCAGATAAAATACCGGCACTACGCCCGGCCTTCAAAAAAGATGGCACCATCACTGCCGCAAACGCGAGTTCAATCTCTGATGGCGCAGCCGCTGTTGTTTTAATGACAGAAAGCGAAGCTAAAAATCGTGGACTAACGCCACTGGCGAGAATAGTGGGTCATACTACTCATGCTAGAAAACCAGCCGAATTTACCATTGCCCCTGTTTCGGCTATAAAAGATCTATTAAATAAAGTTGATTGGAAAACCGAAGATGTTGATTTATTTGAAATTAACGAAGCCTTCGCCGTAGTGACAATGGCTGCAATAAAAGACTTAAATCTTGATGAAACCAAAGTTAATGTTCACGGCGGCGCTTGTGCGTTAGGTCACCCTATTGGAACCAGTGGCACGCGTATAATAGTGACATTAATCGCGGCTTTGAAAAAATATGGCAAAACCAAAGGCATTGCATCATTATGTATCGGCGGCGGTGAGGCAACATCAATGGCGATTGAAATAATATAAAGACTATTCAGCAGGGAGTAGAAAAACAAAGACATTTATAAATGTTTCACTATCTTTCTCCGTGCCTCCGTGATGAATTTTCTTAGTCTATGAAGAGTTAGCAATGTTTTTATCCGAAGAAGAAACTATGATCCAAGATGCTGCGCGTCAATACGTGCAGGAGAAAATTGCGCCTTTCTCAGCAGAATGGGATCGCAATAAAATATTTCCTAAAGAAGCTCTGAGTGGATTAGGCGAACTTGGTTTTTATGGCATGCTGGTTCCAGAAAAGTGGAATGGGTCTGAAATTGGTTATTTTTCTGCGGCTTTAGTTTTAGAAGAAATTGCTGCAGGTGATGCGGCTTGTTCGACTATTATTAGTGTAACTAACTCCGTAGGTTGCATGCCAATACTAAACTTTGGTAGCAATGATCAAAAGGAAAAATATTTAAAACCTATGGCTGCTGGCGAAAAATTAGGCGCATTTTGTTTGACAGAACCACATGCAGGTTCAGATGCTTCGGACTTAAGAACGAAAGCAAAACTAACGGATGAACATTATATTTTGAATGGTGTAAAACAATTTATAACCTCTGGTCAAAATGCAGATGTGGCAATCGTTTTTGCGGTGACCGATCCATCTGCAGGTAAAAAAGGTATTTCGGCTTTTATCATTGAAACAAATACACCAGGTTATATCGTCACTAATATAGAAAACAAAATGGGTCAACACGCTTCCGATACAGCTCAAATATCTTTTGAAGATTGTAAAATCCCAAAAGCCAACTTATTAGGTAAAGAAGGTGAAGGTTATAAAATAGCACTTTCTGGATTAGAAGGTGGCAGAATAGGAATAGCTTCTCAATGTGTAGGAATAGCACGTGCTGCACTCGAAGCCGCAAAAAATTATGCTCTTGAACGAACTGCTTTCGGAAAAGAAATATATAAGCATCAAGCGATAGGATTTAAACTCGCTGATATGGCAACTCAATTGGATGCAGCTCGCTTAATGGTACAAAGAGCCGCTCGTTTAAAAGATGCAGGGAAATCATGTTTAAAAGAAGCGTCAATGGCTAAACTTTTCGCATCTGAAGTAGCTGAAAAAATATGCTCAGATGCGATTCAAGTGTTTGGCGGTTACGGATATTTAAATGACTTTCCAGTTGAGCGCTATTACCGTGATGTGAGAGTCTGCCAAATCTATGAAGGTACAAGCGAAGTACAAAAATTAGTTATTAGCCGCTCAGTAATGCTTGCTTAATAAATCAATTGTCTTATTAAAAGGTATGACTTTAAACATAGGTTAAGAAACAATAAATGCCACAGATAAAAAGTAAATTAAATTCAAAAAGCCAAGACTTTATGGCTAATGCAAATAGTATGCAGTCGCTAGTAGATGATTTAAAAGATAAAATGCGAGTTATCGCAGACGGCGGTGGTAAAGCAAAAAATGAAAAACATTTAGGTCGTGGTAAATTATTACCAAGAGATCGAGTAAGACAACTCCTTGATGTTGGCTCTCCATTTCTAGAGCTTTCTCAATTTGCAGCCTATGATATGTATGATAACCAAGTACCTTCTGCTGGAATGATTTCAGGCATAGGTTTAGTCAATGGTCAAGAATGTGTAATCGTTGCAAACGATGCGACAGTAAAAGGTGGTACCTATTTTCCAGAAACTATAAAAAAACATCTTCGTGCTCAAGAGATTGCCGAGCAAAATCATTTACCTTGTATTTATTTAGTTGATTCCGGTGGTGCAAATCTTCCTCAACAGGATCAAGTATTTCCTGATCGCGATCATTTTGGACGGATTTTTTTTAATCAAGCGAATATGTCAGCAAAAGGCATAACTCAAATTGCCGTAGTGATGGGAAGTTGTACCGCTGGCGGCGCTTATGTACCGGCGATGGCTGATGAAAGTATTATAGTCAAAGATCAAGGAACCATATTTCTTGGAGGTCCACCATTAGTTAAAGCGGCTACTGGAGAAGAAGTGACCGCAGAAGAGTTAGGTGGCGGTGACGTTCACTGTAAAAACTCAGGCGTCACAGATTATTTAGCTAAAGACGATCAACATGCACTGGGGATCACTAGAAATATAATCTCTCATTTAAATAAACAAAAATACGCGCCCTGGAAAACTGCAACACCGGTAGCGCCACACTATCCGAAAGAAGAACTCTACGGAGTCATTCCTACTGATGCAAAACAACCCTTTGATATCAAAGAAATCATCGCTCGTATTGTTGATGCAAGTGAGTTTGATGAGTTTAAACCTCTCTATGGTTCGACATTAGTCTGTGGGTTTGCAAAAATTTATGGCTATCCTGTTGGAATAGTGGCTAACAATGGAATTCTATTTTCAGAGTCGGCATTAAAAGGCGCTCACTTTATTGAACTCTGTTGTCAAAGAAATATTCCATTAGTTTTCTTACAAAACATTACAGGGTTTATGGTTGGTAAAAAATATGAAAACGGTGGTATCGCTAAAAATGGTGCTAAAATGGTTACCGCCGTTGCTTGTGCTAAAGTCCCTAAATATACCGTGATAGTCGGCGGAAGTTTTGGTGCAGGAAATTATGGAATGTGTGGTAGAGCTTACAGTCCCCGTTTTTTATGGATGTGGCCTAACGCTCGCATTTCCGTGATGGGTGGCTCCCAAGCTGCTGGAGTTTTGGCTCAGGTAAAACGTGATAATTTTGATCGTAAATGCATTGAATGGTCTCTAGAAGATGAAAAGGAATTTAAAGCACCTATTGAAGAAATGTACGAAAAACAAGGACATCCTTATTACGCATCTGCACGATTGTGGGATGATGGGATCATTGATCCAGCTGACACACGTAAAGTCTTAGGTTTAGGGTTAGCTGCTAGTTTAAATGCACCAACCGAGAAAACACAATTTGGTGTTTTTAGAATGTAGATTTTTAATATTTCAGAAAAATAAAATATTATAAGGATTTTTATAATGACAAATGAAAAAAAAAATGGCGTTCAGATAACCAAAATGAAAAATGGTGTAGGTCGGATCACTTTAGATCGTCCAGAGTTGCACAATTCATTTGATGATAAAGTCATACAATCTCTAACCGAAGCGATAAAAGAGATTGACCAAGATGAGAGCTTAAGACTCTTAGTATTAGATGCGAATGGTAAAGTTTTTTCTGCTGGTGCAGATCTCAATTGGATGAAACGCATGGCCGATTATAGTTGGGAGGAGAACTATCAAGACTCCTTAAAACTTGCAGGTTTAATGCAAACGTTATATGAATGCACCAAAACAACCATTGCAATCGTACAAGGTTCTACCTATGGCGGTGGCGTTGGTCTAGTTGCCTGTTGTGATATTGTTTTAGCTAGTGATATAGCTGTTTTTTGTTTATCCGAAGTTAAACTCGGATTAATACCATCTGTGATTAGTCCCTACGTGGTGAAAGCAATTGGTGAAAGAAACTCAAAACGGTATTTTGCCACTGCTGAAAAATTTAATGTGAAAGAAGCCTTAAACATTCAATTGGTTCACAAGATATATCCTTTAGAAGAACTTAAAGATTCGAGTGATGATTATATCAACCGAATTTTAGCCAATGGTCCTAACGCGATGTACCAAGCAAAGCAACTAGTTAATTACGTTAACAATAAAAAAATAGATGAAAATTTAATTTTAGAAACAGCGCAACGTATTGCCGATATTCGCGCATCAGTTGAAGGTAAAGAAGGGGTAAACGCATTTCTAGAAAAACGTCCTGCTCATTGGGCGTCTGCCATTGTTAAAACAGTCGGCGACTTATAAGCATATTTTTATCAATACAATAAAAAACATATCGAACGGTTAACGAAACAATGAACCAAGTAAAAAACAAAAATATTCAAAAAATATTAATCGCCAATCGAGGGGAGATCGCTTGTCGAGTGATCCGAACCGCTCAACAAATGGGTATTCAATGTGTTTCAATATATTCCGATGCAGATCAAAACTCTCAGCATGTAAAGTTAGCTGACGAAGCGTGGTATATCGGTAACTCACCTGCTAGTGAAAGTTATTTACGGGCTAAAAAAATATTACAAGTAGCAAAAGATTCAAAATCAGATGCAGTACACCCCGGCTACGGCTTTTTATCCGAAAATGCTGCATTTGCAAAAGCTTGCGCCGATAATAATATTATTTTTATTGGCCCACCGACTAGCGCAATTGAAGCTATGGGTTCCAAAAGTAAAGCGAAAAATATAATGAATCAAGCCGATGTTCCATTAGTAGAGGGATATCATGGTGATAATCAAAATGAAACATTTTTAAACCAAGAAGCTAATAAAATTGGTTACCCCGTGCTAATAAAAGCAACCGCTGGCGGTGGTGGAAAAGGAATGCGGGTTGTTGAGGCTAGCGAAGACTTTTTTTCAGCTTTAACATCTTGTAAACGCGAAGCTTTATCTTCATTTGGTGATGATAAAGTTTTAGTCGAAAAATATTTGACTAAACCTCGTCATGTAGAAATTCAGATTTTTGCAGATAATTTTGGAAACGCAGTTCATTTATTTGAGCGAGACTGTAGCGTTCAAAGACGTCATCAAAAAGTCATTGAAGAAGCGCCTGCGCCAGGTTTAAGTGAAAAAACTAGAGATGCTATGGGGCAAGTGGCTATTAAAGCAGCGAAAGCAATTAATTATAGTGGCGCTGGAACGGTTGAATTTTTATACGATGAAGATGGCTCCTTTTATTTTATGGAAATGAATACTCGTCTTCAAGTAGAACATCCCATCACTGAAAAAATCACTGGATTAGATTTAGTTGAATGGCAGATTATTGTCGCCAACAATCAAAAGTTGCCTCTAAAACAAAAACAACTTTCTATTAATGGTCATGCATTTGAAGCACGAATTTATGCCGAAGATCCAAACAATGATTTCTTACCGGTAACGGGAAAAATAGACTACCTTGGTTTACCCAAATTAAACAATAATGTTAGAGTCGATTCTGGTATTGTTACTGGAGATTCAGTTAGTATTTTTTATGATCCGATGATTGCTAAACTAATTGTCTGGGACAAAGACCGAAATAGTGCATTAGCTCGTTTGCGCGGTGCGTTATCTGAATTTCATGTTGCAGGTTTGACCACTAATATCGAGTTTTTACACGAGTTAGCATCCCATGATTCATTTATGAATGCAGATCTTGACACGCATTTTTTAAATAAGCATGGCGAAGAACTTTGTAATCTAACCAATGATGTTAATGACAGCATTATTATTTCTGTTGCTTTAACAGTTATGCTTGAACAAAATAGCAACTTGGTAACAGATGATTTATCATCGCCTTGGCTGGATCCTACTGGCTGGCGGCTTAATGAAGATAATCATCACATTATAGAAATAATGCACAACGAACAACTTATAACCGTCATCGCTCATTTTCGCGAACAGGGTTTTATGTTTGAAATGTCGGGTAAAGATTACTTAGTTAAAGGCAATTTTGTTTCAAAGAATTCATTACAAAGTTCATCAGATAATCAAAACGATTTAAGTTTAGATATTGACGGACAGAAAAGTCGTGTGATTATTTCAAAAAAAGATAATGATATTGTTATTTTTAAAAATTCAATGAGCTGGTCTTTTCATATAAAAGATAATAAACAATCAGTGATTGAACAAGAAGAATCTTCCAATCTAACGGCACCAATGCCTGGAACTGTGATTGAAGTGATGGTTGAAGTTGGACAAGAAATAGAGAAAAACCAACCTATTGTTATCATAGAAGCAATGAAGATGGAACATACGATTAAAGCGCATAAACCTTTAGTGATTACTGATGTTTTATATGCCGTAGGCGATTTAGTTGAAGATGGTGCTGAACTTGTCTCGTTTGAAGAATTGTAAAATATGTTACCCGAAAAAGTAAAAATAATTGAAGTTGGCGTTCGTGATGGATTGCAAAATGAATCCAAAGTTGTACCTGTAGATGTCAAAATAAAGCTAATTGAATTACTAGCAGAAAGCGGTTTGTCCGTAATTGAAGCCACTAGTTTTGTTTCACCCAAATGGGTGCCTCAACTATCTGATCATAAAAATATTATTGAATCGATCAATAACAATAAATATTTATCATCCTTCAGAAAAGAAATAAACTATCCGGTACTAACACCTAATATGAAGGGATTTGATCATGCTATTTCTGCTGGAGCGAAAGAAGTGGCAATATTTACAGCCGCTTCAGAAGCCTTTTCTAAAAATAATATTAACTGCTCGATTGATGAAAGTATCGACCGATTTATTCCTATACTAGAAAAAGCAAAAGACATTGGAATCCCTGTTCGTGGATATATTTCTTGTGTTTTAGGCTGTCCTTTTCAGGGAGAGGTCGAAGTTAGTCAAGTAGTTCAGGTATCAAAAAAATTAAAAGATTTAGGTTGTTATGAACTTTCTCTAGGCGACACCGTTGGAGTTGGTACACCATCAAAAACTAAATCATTAATTGATGCACTAAAAAATGAAATTGATGTCAATCACTTAGCAGTTCATTTCCATGATACTTATGGTCAAGCATTGGCGAATATTTTAGCGTCTTTGCAATCAGGGATCAGCAATATTGACGCATCAGTTTCCGGTTTAGGAGGATGCCCTTATGCGAAAGGTGCATCAGGAAATGTTGCCACAGAAGATCTGGTTTATATGTTAAATGGAATGGGCATTGAGACCGGGGTAAATCTAAGCAAGTTAATGAAAGCAGGCGATTACATTAGCCAATATTTAGGGCGTGTCAATGGTTCTAAAGTAGCATTAGCTAAACTAAGTAGTGCGTGTTAACGAATAATGATGGTTAACAAATAAAAATATTTTCAAATAAAGGTTAGGAGTAATTTATGTCAGGCTTTAACAAAATCGTATCCAGCTATGAAGAAGCAATGGCCGGTTTAAGCGATAATATGACTGTTATCGCAGGTGGTTTCGGTCTTTGCGGAATACCAGAAGGATTAATCGCACAAATCAAAAAAATGCAAAGCAAACAACTCACATTTGTTTCAAATAACTGTGGAGTTGATGATTTTGGTTTAGGCATTTTATTACAAGGTAAACAGATTAAAAAAATGATTTCATCTTACGTAGGTGAAAATGCGGAATTCGAACGCCAATACTTATCAGGAGAGCTAGAAGTCGTGCTAACGCCTCAAGGTACTCTTGCTGAAAAAATGCGAGCTGGCGGCGCTGGTATTCCTGCATTTTATACGGCAACGGGATATGGTACTCCCGTAGCAGAGGGTAAAGAAGTAAAACAATTTAACGGTCGAAACTATATCTTAGAAGAAGCAATCACTGGAGACTTCGCAATCGTTCGTGCATGGAAATCTGATCGTATGGGTAATTTAGTTTATAGGGATACCGCAATGAACTTTAACCCAGAAGCAGCTACGGCTGGAAAAATCACAGTGGTTGAAGTAGAAGAAATCGTAGAAAATGGTGAGCTGAAACCAACAGAAATTCACACCCCAGGCATTTATGTTAACCGTGTTATCAAAGCCTCTTTCGAAAAAAGAATCGAAAGAATGACGCTAGCGAAAGAAGATTAAAGGTAGGAGAAGAATATGTCATTAAATCGTGAACAGATTGCTATGAGAGTAGCACAAGAACTAAGAGACGGAGATTATGTCAACTTAGGCATAGGAATTCCCACTCTAGTTGCTAACTTTGTACCAAACGATGTTGAAGTTATGTTGCAGTCAGAAAATGGTTTGTTAGGAATGGGGCCTTACCCTACTGAAGAAAATGTTGATGCGGATATGATCAACGCTGGCAAAGAAACAGTGACGGCAATCACAGGCGCATCTATTTTTTCATCTTCACAAAGCTTTGCAATGATCCGTGGTGGTCATGTCGACTTTACCGTGCTCGGAGCTTTTGAGGTTGATCAAAATGGCAACATCGCTTCCTATATGATTCCAAAGAAACTGGTCAAAGGTATGGGCGGTGCAATGGATTTGGTTGCTGGAGCGAAAAATATTATTGTGACAATGACTCATGCTAATAAACACGGACAATCTAAGTTACTGAAGAACTGTACATTGCCTTTGACTGGTGTTGATTGCATCAATAAAGTTGTGACCGATTTAGCGGTTATGGAGATCAGAGATGGTGCATTTCACCTATTGGAGAGAGCACCTGGTGTATCGGTTGAAGAAATCATTGAAAAAACTGATGGTCATTTGATCGTACCTGACGATGTGCCCGAGATGAAAATAGACTAAAATCAAATAGCTATAATTTGCTCCCTTTTCTAACAAAAAATTGCCTCTTCCCTCCTGTTGAAACAGCATTGGACGAACCCGATGGTCTATTATCTGCAGGAGGGGATTTATCTGTTAACCGATTAATTTCGGCTTATTCAAATGGTATATTCCCTTGGTATAGCGAAGGTGAACCAATTCTTTGGTGGTCACCTAATCCACGCACCATTTTTGAAATTGAAAATTATAATCCATCAAAAAGCTTGTGTAGTTTTGCAAAAAAATCAACATGGAACGTCACCTTAAATCAGGCTTTTGAAGACGTCATACAAGCATGCGCTAAACCAAGATCAGACTTAGATGGTACTTGGATAACTAACGAAATCATTGAAGCGTATAACGAACTGCATAAAAAAGGTTATGCCCATTCAATTGAAGTATGGCAAGATAGTCGCCTACAAGAACGTCGCTTGATCGGCGGAATTTATGGTGTTGCTATCGGAAAACTATTTTGCGGTGAATCAATGTTCAGCAGAGAATCACAAGCATCAAAAATTGCAATATCCTGTTTAATTAGATATTTGAACGGTTTTGATTTTCCTATTTTAGATGCTCAAGTAAAAAACCCTCACTTAACCACTCTTGGTTCCAAACAAATTGAGCGTAAAGAATTTATTAAAATCGTCAACCAACAAATACTCCGTTCGAATGATAAAACCATCTGGCAGCCAAAAGCACTCAATATGAAAGACCTTGTGACAAGAAAATGAGTATTCAAAACAAGCCAATTACATTAAGTTTTTATGTGACACCTCCACACGAATGTCCTTATGGAAAAGATCAGCAAGCAGCCACTTTATTTTTAACACCTGAAATTAAACCACAAGAAAATTTTTATCAGTTATTAATCGAAAAAGGATTTCGACGCAGTGGTGATCATATTTACCGCCCCCACTGTGGAGAATGTAAAAAGTGTATTTCTGTTCGCCTTAATGTGAAAAATTTCATCCCCAATAAGCAACAAAAACGATGTGGTAAGAAAGGAAAGCGTTTCACAAAAAAAATTTCTCCTGCTATTTATGATCATGAACATTATCAACTTTATGAAAAATATATAGAAGCTAGACATCAAGATGGAGACATGTACCCTCCTTCGATAGAGCAATATAAAGACTTTTTATTTTGCGATTGGTTAAATACACAGTACCTCGATTTTATAGAACCGACCACAGGAAATTTAATTGCTTGTTGCGTGTTTGATGAGCTAAAAACAGGACCGTCTGCAATCTATACTTTTTTTGATCCAGAGTTCTCTAAATTCAGTCCCGGTCGTTTAGCTATTTTAAGTTTGATCAACAAAGCACTACATGAAAATCAGGAGTACCTGTACCTTGGTTATTGGATAAACTCTTGTCAGAAAATGTCTTATAAAGGCGAGTATCGACCGATTGAATGCTTTTCAAATGAGCAATGGGTTCGTTTGAAATAGTTAATTGACGTTTTTCTACCAATACACAGGTATAATGCGGCATATTTATTAAATAACGACCTTAAATGACAACCAAAATGACTATTTTCGCTGAGCTAGGTCTCAACAAAACCATCCAAGCTAATATTAAAAAGCTAAGTTACAAAAATCCAACGGATATACAAGAACAATCTATTGGCGCGGTCCTATCACGAGCAGATACCTATGCCATTGCCCCAACAGGAACCGGTAAAACAGCCGCATACCTTTTGCCCATTCTTCAAGAACTTAGCCGAGAAGATCATTCTGCAGATCAAATCCGTCCCATTAGAGGGCTAATCTTAGTACCGACGAGGGAGCTGGCTCAACAAGTAGAAGAATCTATTTCTGTATATGGTAAAGATCTTAACTTAAGGACTATCGCGTTATTTGGTGGAATACGAATTGAATCACAAACCAAGCGCTTTAAAAGAGGCGCTGATGTAATCGTTTCAACGCCAAAACGGCTAGCTGATTTAATGAAAACAAAAGCCTTCTCTTTAGAAAATATTAAACATTTCGTTATGGATGAAGCCGACCGCTTAGTGAGCATGGGTATTCAACCAATCCTCAATAAAATATTGGAAGCAATGCCTAAAAAGAAACAGATGGTTTTGTTTTCAGCAACCGATTCAAAAGCATTAAATTTATTTAGTAAAGAGAATCTTAGAAATCCAAAATTTGTAAAAACCGAACAAAACCAACCCGCTTTGGAAAAGATTTTACACACGATGTATCGCAGTCCTCAAAATCACAAAACTAAAAACTTATGTGATTTATTACTTTTACTAAATTGCGAACGTGCTTTAATTTTTGTACGGACTAAACATGGTGTTAATTTGTTAACCGATCAACTTAAAGAAAAGGGCTATTCCTGCGAAGGTATTCACAACGAAATTCCGCAAAAGAAACGTTTGGAACGTTTAGCTGGATTTAAAAACAAACAGTTTAAATTTTTAATCGCTACGGATATTGCATCTAGAGGGATCGATATTGATGACCTTTATTACATCATCAATTACGATTTACCGGTAAACAGCAATGACTATATTCACAGAGTAGGACGTACTGCGCGAACCGGATCCACTTCGAAACTAGCATCAAAAGAAGTCGCAAGACAGTCTAGTGGAAAAGTAAAGTCTAGAGCATCACAACATAATATTAAGAATCAAAAACAAGATGCGCCTTCTACTAAAAAAGCAAATATAGTCAATGTATTGGGACATGCTTTTTCTTTAGTCAGCCCAGAGCAGGAAAGGTTAGTCAACAAAATATCAAAAGCGGTAGGTAAAGAAATCACCTTGGCTAGAATGCCTGTATTACGAAAGGACTAAGCAAACTATCGGGTTTCGCAAGCTCGACACCGATTTACTATTTACCTGACTTTCAAGGTATACCAAAAAGCTCTGTTCGTTTTTTTCCAAACATATACAGATAAACCTATTTCCTACAACTTAAAATAATAAAAATAAAAAATACTCAATCCTTGCTAGACTTAGATCAACAGTTTCGAAAATAAGTTCTAACGTATGAGTTTTAGCCTACTTGTCTATTGACAATAGCTAACAATATGGCATTATTCGCCGCGACCATAGCCCTCACTTGATGAGAACAAAATATGAGCCAAGTTGATTTTAACCGCTTGATCTTAAAAGGAATAACCTCCAAAGGTAGCAAATTCAGACCAAGCGACTGGGCTGAGCGTTTGTGTGGCAATCTTTGTACATTTAGAAACCGAAGAATGTACTATTCTCCCCTTTTAAGGCCTGCCGTTATCGAAGGTATAAAGTGCGTCATTGTGGATGCTAAATTATATGCCGAACATCCCGCTATTTTAGATGATGTTGTGCATTTTGCGAAAAAGAATGACTTAGTGACGGAAAAAGAAAACTCAAACTAGTTAAGATACGCCTTCTTTGTGTTGTTTATCGCAATATTCTAACAAAGCACTTAACTTTTAGACCCAAATCACGCTATATTAGAGACTTGTTTATACTAAACAACTTAATAAATTTCAGAATTATCAAAATATAATAAGGAAATATCAATGAAAAAGATCGCTATTCTACTATTATCTATTCTTCTTTTAGCGGTATCCTCTGATGTTTTTAGTGCTAAAAGAGTCATGTATAAATGGACAGATGATAAAAATGAGGTTCATTATTCTGAGCGAGCACCTAAAGATGTTGAATACAAGAAAATTACGACTTATGTTAACGAAAATGCTGTTACTAGAGTAAAAGCAGAAACGCCACCTGAGAAAAAAACTGAAATAAAAATAAGTAGTGGCTATAATAATTGGAAAGATGAGAACTGCACAATCGCTACTCAAAACCTTGATATGCTCAGAAATACAGCAAGAATTGGTGTTGATGATGGTGACGGCGGAAAACGCCTAATGACCGATGAAGAAAAACAAGAAAAAATTGATAAAATGATTGCTCAGCAGACTAAATATTGTAAAAGCAAAGAGTAAATAACCACGTTCTAAGAACGTGGTTTTAATATTTAATAAAGGCTACTAACTATCATGTAGCCGTCCGAATTAACGTCGGATGATTTACCAAATTAAACATCATACGATTTGGCAGTTTTATGATGTTTTTGCCAATTCATTATCGTATGTTTTATTCACTTTCCCAATAAAAATCTCGGCAGCAAGCTAGCTGAGTTTTAAAACAATCCCAGCTGTCGGGCAGGTTCTTCTTTACTGTCAAGCACTGCTAACTGGTTCTGTACGTATTTCCTGATCGTGTTTTCATCTGCATTCCCGATAGTTTCAACAAAAAAACGTTGAGTCCATAATTTACCACCCCAAAAATACCTTTTCATAATATTTGGGAATAGTCTAAAAAACTCTCTAGCTGAAATGCTTTTTATTATTTGCATTATTCCACTTGGTGATTGTTTTGGCACGCTTCGAACAACCATGTGAATATGATCTTCAGGTATTTCTAATTCAACAATATCAATCTCGTAATCATATCCAATTTTCAGAATGATTGTTTTCATCGCCTCACGTTGAGGCTCTATAAATACTTTGTGTCGATACTTTGTGCCGATACTTTGGTATCCAAACAAAATGGTACATCAACCTATAAAC
>CAZRPK010000034.1:0-8417 GCA_964601915.1 uncultured Kangiella sp.
TTTCTTTGATCCCCAGAATTTATATCAACACGATTGACCTCATATTCTAATCCAGTCTCTTCTAGCATTATAGAGGCTTTCCAGTCATTTAGGTTAGGGGCAGTGTATAGTTTAATCATGTAACTTACCTAGAGCTTTAGATATGAACAATCAGACCACTAATAAATGGTAAATTAAGTGAGATTCATCTTGAATTGAGTTTAAATGTGAGTGCTAAAACTGTAGCTAGGTCATGAAAAAAGCGATTGATTAAAACTGTCGACGCCATTCAATCATTCCACCATCGAGGTTATAAACATTTTCAATGCCGTTTGCGATCGCTGTTTGAGCGGCTTTTGTGGAACGTCCACCGCTCCGGCAAACAAACAAGTAGGATTTTTTAGGATCTAATTTCTTTACATCTTGTTTGAAAGTTGTTTGCAAAGTGCTTAATCTAACCCCCTCTATATGTCCGTATTCTTCTTGCCATTCTTCTGCTCGTCTGACATCAATTATTTCATCAAAAGATTGCCATTGTTCTTGCGCCTGTTTTGGGCTAATATTTTTAACGTTTTGACCCGTAAGAACTGAAACCACAGAACTAAGATTAATTAACATGCTTTCTACTGAAGTCTTGGTTGCGTTAGATGCGTCGTTCATCATGTTAGATATACCATTAGAATCATGGGTAATCATTTTAGAATGTTCTTGAATAGTATTCACAGAAATTTTTATTTGGCTAAAATTATTAACAAGACTTTCAATTGATTGATTAAGTTTTTCGCCCCGAGTAATAAAATTTTCCGCGACATCGCTGATAACGCTCTCACTATGGTTAACAATATTGAGTATATCTACCGTCGTTTCTTGGCTATTTTTTGCTAATGTTTTCATTGCCGTAGCAACTACAGCAAAGCCTTTTCCTGCATCGCCAGCTCTTGCCGCTTCAATAGCCGCATTCAAGGCGAGCATTTCAGCTTCTTCACCGATAAACCGAATTGCGATGGTTTTTTCTTGAACTTCTTTAAATTGAGATAAAATATTAGCAAGATCGTCTTTAGATTTGGTTAATTCAGATAGATCTCGAATAACTGAATCAATTCGTTCAACACCCAGTTGTGAAGTTTTACCAGTTGAATTAGACAAATCAATAATCATATCGACCATATTCGTTAATAGAGTGATTTGCTCCTGAACGTTTGCAAGGTTTTCTGATGTGATATCAGCGCTACTAGCACTGTGTTCTAATACTTCAGCTATGGTTTGAATGCTTTTATCGATGTGATCTTGGTTATCTTCTGTTTTCTTGTTTAATGCATGTTCGCTGTGTTTAGCTTCTTGTTCACACAATTGAATGGTTTTGTCAGTTAGTAGTTCTAGCGCTTTATGCTTATCATTAAAATAGGATTTAATTTTTAAAAAGACTAAGGGCGCAGTAACTAACATGCCGATTATAAGTCCAACAATAATACTGAATAAATCCATACACAACACACCAATATTTTATTTAAGTTATAATGTGTGGGAGTTTTAACGTTTAACTAAATTTTTAGATTATTGCCAACTTCCTGTTTTGCTTTGACCTAACGATCCCAACTATTATTAATAGTAGTATTATATTGTTAAATTAGATGATTATCTTTTTAATAAAGCAGAAAAAACACCTCATTTTGTACAATTCGGGTGATCCATTATGCTTTTTTGCATCAATTCCCAAAAAATTGATGATCGAATTCCGGTTCTACAATAAGCGTGGGTTTTCCTTTTTTTTTCACCAAGTGTTTTTATGAAAAGATCGAGTGAGTTTGGTGGTATTTCCCTACCTGGCGATGGAATATGAACGAACTTAATTCCGAAAGAACTTGTTTCTTTAATAATTTGTTCATTCGTTATTTGATTTGGTTCTTCAGCTTCTGGTCGATTACAAATCAGTACTTTAACGTCCATTTCCGCAAGAGTCTTAATATCCTCTATTGTGATCTGTTCTGATATAGTGAAGTTTTTTTCAATGTTCTTTACTTGCATTGTAATATTCCAGAGTTCGCTAAGTTTAAAACATGGTTCAAAGCGTGACTTTAATTTACATTAATTGAGGTACTGATTTTACAAGAATATAAATGCCCATCACAATCAAAAATATGCCAAATATTTTTTTTAATTTATCTTGTGGGACTTTATTGGCTATTTTATTACCAAGTGCGCTTCCAAGACCGCCTAATACGATCATCACACCAATAATTTCCCAATCGAGTGATATATTCGGATCGTTTGCAATGGCATCCCAATATTTTGCGAAACCGGTGAATGATTTTAAAGCAATGATCACTAAGCTCGATGCAACGGCTCTTCGCATAGATAACCCACCAAGAAGAACTAACGCAGGTACAATTAAAAAACCTCCACCTACACCTACAATACCTGTGATAATACCAACAATCAGTCCATCAATACTAATTTTAAACATATGACGTTCATGATCAGACTCAGCTTCAATATCTTTCTTAGGCTTGAGCATAAAGTAACTAGCTAATAACATCACTAAGGCAAAAATTGCTAACTGTTGTACCCCTGTAAGATACTCAGTGGCGAGCCAAGCACCAATATAAGTACCAGCCATGCCTGGAATGCCGAACATTAACACGGTATTCCAATCGATCAATTTTTGCCTCATATAGGGGATTGCACCTAACAAGGCAATAGAGCCAACTATCACAAGGGAGCCTGCAATTGCGATTTTTTCAGGTTGGTCAACTAGATAAACTAAAACTGGAACAGTTAAAATTGAACCACCAGAACCCAGTAAACCAAGGCTTAATCCAATGGCACAAGCACCTAAGATTGCAAATATACTTAAATTCATTTTTTTACTCTAATCAATTAACTAATTGTTTAAGTTATAGTGCATTTATGGGAATTTTCATATATGAAACGCCATTATTTTCTTTTGTTGGTAAGTTTCCAGCTCTTATATTAATTTGGACAGAAGGTAAAATAAGTTTTGGAACATCTAAGTTAGAGTCTCTAGCTTGTCTAATATAAACAAACTCCTCTTCTGTGACTTTATTGCTAATATGAATATTTTCTTGTTTTTGTTTTCCTATCGTACTTTCCCAAGCAAAGAAATTTCTATTCGCACTTTGGTAGTCATGCCCTACAAATACTTTCATTGAGTCGGGTAAGGAATAAATTCTTTGAATTGATTGATACAATGATTTTGCATCACCGCCTGGAAAGTCACATCTAGCCGTACCAAAATCAGGCATAAACAAAGTGTCACCAACAATGGCATTGTTTTCGACAACTAATGTAACACACGCAGGAGTGTGTCCCGGTGTATGCATAATTTTTATCTCGCTTTCACCTAACTCAATAACTTCAGTATCTTTTAGCAATTGATCAAACTGACTCCCATCTACTAGAAATTCTTTTTCTAAATTGAAAATACCTTTGAATATAATTTGTACTTGAGTGATATGTTCACCAATAGCTATTTTTCCACCCAATTTTTCTTTTAAATAAGGTGCGCTAGAAAGATGATCGGCATGGGCATGAGTTTCAATGATCCATTCTAAATCGAGTTGGTTCGACTGAATAAACTCGATGAGTAAATCAGCTGACTCTGTTTGAGTTCTACCGGAATTTGGTTTGTAATCTAAGACAGGATCAATAATCGCACATTTGTTTGAAGCGCTATCAATAATAATATAAGTAACAGTACAGGTATCTTCGTCAAAAAAGGACTTAATCTTTATAGTACTCATATTATATCTCACTGGTATTGATTGAAATTATTGATAGAGGTGATTTTAACAGAGTATATTAGATATTTCTAATTTAAGTTGTTTGGGGTTGTTTATGGGACGTATCAAGCCCTCTGGAGCACCATTCAAGCATACCACCATCAAGATTGTAGACTTGCTCAATTCCTTTTGCAATTGCCATTTGAGCGGCTTTGGTTGAACGTCCTCCACTTCGGCAGACAAATAAGTAGCGCTTATTTTTATCTAGCTTATTAACATCTGTTTTAAAGGCGGTTTGTAATGTGCTCAACCTGACACCTTCAATATAACCTAATTTAGACTCCCACTCTTCTGCACGGCGTACATCAATTATTTCATCAAATGAATCCCATTGCTTTTGTGCTTCTTTTGGTGATAAATCGATGACTTTTTTACCTGTAATTCCTGATGTTATTTCGCTTAATTGTTTAACCAGATTTTCAACACTTGTTTTAGTAATATTGGCAGATTTAGTCATTAAAATGGCTATACCTTCAGAATCACTGGTGATCATTTTAGAATGGGCTTTAATGGTGTTGACTGAGATATTTATTTGCGTAAAGTTTTTAACTAACCCATTAATCGAAGAGTCTAATTTTTCACCACGATCAGCAAAACTACCAGCAACTTCTGAAATGACGTGATCACTTTCCTGAACGATAGCAAGAATTTCATGGGTGGTATCTTGGCTATTTTTAGCAAGCGATTTCATACTATCAGCGACCACTGCAAATCCACGTCCGGCATCTCCGGCTCTGGCGGCTTCAATGGCGGCATTTAATGCTAGCATTTCAGCTTCTTCTCCGATGTATCGAATCGCTTTTGTTTTTTCTTGAACTTCATTAAACTTATCTAAAATTATCGCCAAATCAGACTTTGATTTGGATAAGTCCGACAAGTCAGAGACTACAGCATCAATATTCACCATCCCTTGATCCGCAATGTTTCCTGCGGAAGTAGAAAGATCAATAATCATAGCGACCATTTCTGTTAGGGTTTGTATTTGCTTGGTTACATCCGATAGTGCTTTTGAAGTAATATCGGAGCTATCAGCACTTTCATCAAGCACTTGTGAAATGGTTGCGACGGTAATACTTGCTTGCTCTTTGTATTGGAGTGCTAATTTATTGATCTGTTGTTCACTTTTTTCTATTGATACATTTGCGATTGTTTCAGCTTTTTCTAAATCCTTATTTAAGTCATTTAGTTTGCTTTTTAACTTCTTTTTATAGATAAAATATGCAGTTGCATACCCAGCAAGAAGTCCAATAATGAGTAAAACTATTTCCATTAGCTTGAGGCTCTATTTTATAATTAACAAAAAATAATTGGTTAAGATTAAAATACAAGAAAAATCTAACGTAGGAAGTCTAAGCATAGACTCGAATATCAAATTTAGCCAATTAATGTAAAGAAACTGGTATTGAACATCTCTGAAATTCAAGAAATAATAAAAGAGAATAATGAGCAAAACTTAATAGAGCCCGCAATTAAAGATTACATTGAAGTGTTTTAAATCAATTTTTGTAAATTTTTATATAGTGAGCTATATTTCTTTAACTCAAAAAGGAAAATCTACGGTTTAAGGAAAAAACTAATGATATTTAAACAGTTTTTTGATCCTATTTCTTCGACATTTACCTATGTGTTAGCTAAATCACAAGGTGCAGAAGCGCTTATTATTGATCCTGTACTTGAACAGGTGGATACTTATTTAAAATTTTTAGGCGAAAATTATCTTAAATTAGTGGTTGCTATGGATACTCATGTTCATGCTGACCATAAAACAGGTCTAGGAAAGTTGAGGCAATTAACGCGATGCATGACTTGTTTGGGCCATAAGGCGGCAACTTCGGTGATCTCTAGACGGCTTTGTCACGGAGATAAAATTTCAATTGATGGTATTTCTTTAGATGTATTAGCAACGCCAGGTCACACAGATGATTCGTGTTGTTATTATTTACAAGGTATGGTTTTTTCTGGAGACACTTTATTCATTCGCGGAAATGGTAGAACAGATTTTCAAAATGGTGATGCCGGTGATTTATATGATTCATTGAAAGACAAACTATTTACCTTGCCTGATGATACTGTTGTATGGCCTGGTCATGATTATAAAGGTGAGCATGCTTCAACTATTGGTACAGAAAAACAAGAAAACCCAAGGTATGCTGGTAAAACAAAGCAAGAATTTATTCATATTATGGATAATTTAAATCTTGAGGATCCTCAACTAATGGATATTGCTGTTCCATTTAATCATGGTTTCGCTGATGATCTTGGTAAAAATCTTGATGATGAATTAGTGCTTAGTTGTGAGCAGGTAAAAGAGTTAAACAGCCCCGTTTTGATTGATTTGAGAGATCAAGATGAAGTTGATAAGGATGGTGCTATTTCTGGTTCTATTTTATTACCCCTTAGGGAGTTAGAGGATGCGCTAGACGATCGTGATCACATTCTGAGCTCAAATAAGGAAATAGTTTTTTATTGTGCTCACGGAGAGCGTTCAGCATTAGGGCTTGAATTGGCACTTGAAAAAGGGTTGAAAAATGTCAAGCATATGACAGGCGGTATAAATGCTTGGTACAAGCAGATAGTAAGTAAGCGACTATAAGATACTTAAAAAAACATTTCTAAAAATTTACGGAGAATCACAATGATTTTTAAACAGTTTTTTGATCAAACCTCTTCAACTTTTACTTATTTATTAGCGACGTCACGTGGAGCAGAAGCTTTGATTATTGATCCGGTTTTGGATCGTGTTCATGAGTATTTACAATTTTTGGGAGAGAATAATTTAAGACTCGTTGTAGCTTTGGATACACATGTTCATGCGGATCATAAAACAGGGTTAGGTAAATTAAGAAAACTAACTCGTTGTATGACTTGCATGAGTAGTAACGCAGCAGTTTCAACTATTTCACGGCGATTAAGAGACGGTGATATTATATCTGTTGGTGAAATAGAAATTAAAGTGCTAGACACGCCAGGTCATACGGATGACTCACTTTGCTTCTATATAGACGATATGGTGTTTACTGGTGATACGTTATTTATTCGTGGCAATGGACGTTCTGATTTTCAAAATGGTAATGCTGGTGAGTTATTTGATTCGATCACACAAAAGCTGTTTACTTTACCTGGTGAAACGGTAGTGTGGCCTGGGCATGACTATAAAGGAGAACATATTTCTACGATAAAAAAAGAGAAAAAACATAATCCCAGAGTGTCCGGAAAGTCTCGCAATGAGTTTATTGAAATAATGGATGATCTTGATTTACCTAATCCTCAATTAATGGACGTCGCTGTACCTTATAATCAAGGTTTTTCCGATAATTTAGGCGCTCTAATGGGCGAGGCAATGGTTTTAAACTGTGAACAAGTAGAGTCATTGGATGATCCATTATTAATTGATTTAAGAGATCAGGATGAGGCTGATCACTCAGGGGTAATAAAGGGTTCAATTTTAATACCTTTAAGAGACTTAGATTCTGCACTAGAAGATCCTAAACACATTATTAATCAGGGAAGAGACGTTGTCTTTTATTGCGCTCATGGTGAACGTTCAGCGCTTGGTTTAGAGTTTGCGTTAGAAAATGGATTGAAAAATGCAAAACATATGGTAGGAGGGATTCATGCTTGGATTGACGAAGGTAGAGACGTTAGCTAGCGAATTCATTATAGGTTAAGGATGAACAAGTAGTTCCTCATATCTAAGGGTATTTGCACAGTTAGAATTACACCCTCCTCACAGAGTTATTATCAAAGACTAGCGTCTTATTTCTACCATCTTTTTTTGCATTATATAAAGCAGAATCTGCTTTATATAATAATATTTCAATACTTTCCGTATGGTTCGGATTGTCAGAATAAACACCTAAACTGATAGTGATTTTTCTTTTGTTATTCGATTCATCGGTAATTTCAATGCCCTCAACATTTTTTCTCATTGATTCAGCAACTGATTTAGCGTCTTCAATATTTGTATTGGGTAAAACAATTGCAAATTCTTCACCGCCATACCGCGCTACAAGATCGGACTTTCGCTGACAAACGTCACTTAAGGTATTTGCTACAGCTTTTAAACAATCATCGCCTAATAAGTGCCCATATTGATCATTAAATTTTTTAAAATGATCAACATCACACATAATAATAGCTATTGGATGATTATTTTTTATCGCTTTCGAAATTTCAATATTAAGATATTTGTCTAAATAACGACGATTAGCTAAACCTGTTAATCCATCAATGTTGACTTGCTTTTTAAGTTTTGCGTTGACTATTTTTAGCTCTTTTGTGACTGAGACTAATTTTTTTCTCATTCCAGCAATTCTTTGCATTGCAATCAATTTTGCTTCTAATATCTTTAAATTAACGGGTTTAGTTAAATAATCATCTCCACCGGCAGCGATCCCTTCTACTATATCTTCTGGATTGACTCTACCACTTAAAAAGATGATAGGGATCCATATTTTATTTTTATATCTGATTTTTTTTGCAGCTTGATGGCCATCCATTTCAGGCATGATCACATCCATTAGTACTAAGTCAGGGTTTTCGGACTTAAAGAGTTTGACAGCTTCTAGACCATTTTTAGCAATTACAGGAGAGTGCCCTAATTTAGTAAGATAGGTTGTTAATATTTGTCTTTCGGTG
>CAZRPK010000034.1:8517-26167 GCA_964601915.1 uncultured Kangiella sp.
TACAGGAGAGTGCCCTAATTTAGTAAGATAGGTTGTTAATATTTGTCTTTCGGTGATTGAGTCGTCGACTAAAAGTATTTTCATTTATTGTTTCAATGTATGATAAAAAGCATTTTAAAGTGAGAAATATGAGTGTGTTTTAATTTAAAAAATTCTAGCATACTAAAAATCTCAAGTATGTGTATTATTGTAGTCTCCTTACGGAATTATTTGAGAGAATAATGTTGTTCTTAGATGATTTTTTATCCAACTTATTCATTTGGTGCCCATTTTGAAGCTTATATTTAATTTATTTCTACTGAGTCGTATTCTGTTAGGTCTTTTTAGTGTGGTATTCCTTGTTAATTGTGATGCCGCTAATACAAAAAACAGTGCATGTGAGGGGGTTAAATTACAGATTCTCGGCTCTGGAGGCCCTGAAATAGATGATGGATTAGCATCTAGCTCTTATCTTATTTGGGTTGATAATAAAGCATCTATATTAATTGATGCTGGTGGCGGTAGTAGCCTTAATTTCGAAAAATCAGGCGCCAAGTTCAATGATCTTCAAGCGATATTATTGACCCATCTTCATGTTGATCATTCTGTTGAATTGCCTGTTTATATTAAGGCAGGCTATTTTTCTGGGAGAGACGTTTTTCTTCCTGTATTAGGGCCAAATGAAGGTGAAAATTTTCCTTCAACTATCACGTTCGTGAAGGCATTATTTGATGATCGAAATAAAAATAAGTTAAACAGTGTTTACCCATACCTATCAGATAACGTTTATCAACAGTCATCAACGGATTTTTTGATTTCAGCAAAATCATATCCAAATACAAATCAAATTTGGAAAAGTAACATAGCCGATAATTTAAACGTGTCGGCTTTACAAGTTTTCCACGGTAAGATCCCCGCAATAGCATGGCGTGTAGATTACAAACAATGTTCCATTAGTTTTAGTGGAGATATGAATGGAATGAGTGGGAACTTGGAGCTTTTAGCAAAAGACAGTGACTGGCTTGTCGCTCATAATGCTGTGCCGGAGAATGCTGGTAAAATTACTAAGTTCCTTCATATGCCACCTTCAAAAATTGGTGAAGTTGCCAATAATGCGAATGTAAAAAATTTAGTGTTAAGCCACTTTATGAATAGAACCAGATCCAAGAAAGCAAAAACGGTTCAACAAATAAAAGAAAAATATAAAGGAAATATTCATCTAAGCAAAGACCTGCAAATTTTTAATTAGTCAGTCTAATTTGTAATGAATGAACCAAGTGATAAAGTGAAGCGAATCTGGAAAACTGTTGTTGCGGTACCTAAGGGAAAAGTAGCGAGCTATGGTCAAATTGCGGATTTAGCTGGATTGCCAGGTAGAGCACGTTTAGTTGGTAAGGCGCTAGGACTTGCTTCAAATGAAATGGCACTTCCGTGGTATCGAATTTTAAGAAGTGATGGGCAATTAGCCTTTGAAAAAGGAAGCAAAAATGCCTTGCGCCAAAAGGGGGTGTTGCAGGAATAAGAGGTTGTCGTTTTAAATAATCGAGTTAAACTCGCTCAGTTTGGTTGGCAACCTGATCTGGCTGATATATTAATGAAACTAGAGTTCTAGATTCTCTTTTCTAACTTAATTCAACATTATGATAAATATTTTGAACATCATCTAGCTCATCTAACATATCAATAAATTTATCAAACATCTCCATATCAATACCTGCATCAGGAACCGTGGTTTTTGCTACAAATTGAATCTCATCAACATCAAAATCGATCCCCTCAAAAGAATCCATTAATACTTTTTTTGCTTTGAAGTATTCGGTATTAGGGGCAAAAACAGTAATTTTTCCATTTTCGAATTCAATATCGGTGACATTGATATCTTCCATCATCAAAGTTTCTAAAACGGTCTCTTCATCAAGGTTATTTTCCTCATTAGCATCAAATACAAAAATGGCACTATGATCAAACATATGAGCAACACTGCCTGGTGTACCGAGTTTGGAGTTGGTTTTAGTAAAACAGACTCTAACATCACCAAAAGTGCGGTTAGGATTATCGGTTAAGCAGTCCACAATCACCATGCAATTGCCGGGACCATACCCTTCATAACGAGCAACTGCAAAGTCTTCACCAGTTCCGCCTTTAGCTTTATCGATAGCTTTGTCAATCACATGACTAGGAACTTGGTTCTTTTTAGCTCGTTCAATCAGCCCTCGTAAAGTGAGATTACCTTCAACATCATGCCCACCTGATTTAGCACAAACGTATATTTCTCGGCTAAATTTACTATAAATTCGTGCGTTTGTATCGGAGGTTTTAGCCATTGATTCTTTGCGGTTTTGAAAGGCTCTGCCCATTTTTATATTCCTAAACAAATTTGACAATCTAACGGGCGCAAGTATATCGGTTTATGGTGGGTTAAATCTATGCTTTTAGATTTTAAAAGCATTGAATTGCCTTGCATAAGCAGTGCTCTCCTTGTAGAATCCGCCGTCCATTAGATATGTATGGTATTTGACCGTTATTCATGATTAATTTGAAGTAATGGCTCACTTGGCGATACGTAAACATTAAGAGTAAAAAGCTATGAAAACTGATATCCACCCAAATTATGAAACCATTACTGCAACTTGTAGTTGTGGAAATATTATCGAAGTAGGCTCTACTAAGTGTCAGCCATTAAACCTTGATATTTGTTCAGAATGTCACCCATTTTATACGGGTAAGCAAAAATCTGCTGAGACTGGCGGGCGTGTTGATAAGTTCCGTAAGCGTTTTGCGGCTCGTACACTTAAGAAATAAAGTTTTTCTTAATACAGTTTAATTAAAAAAGGCGCTTCAAGCGCCTTTTTTAATGTGTACAACTTATGAAGGTTATTTCTATTTAAAAAGAGCAACGTCTATATTCTCGATATTCAGGCTTCCAAAAGCTCGTATCAATTCGTTGAGTTAATTTATCATCGGAAATAAGTTCAGCAGCTCCCTCTGACATAGCTTGTTTGGCAACGGCAATGGCAATAACATGGCTAACTTCCTTTATTTCACATAATGCAGGTAATAAATCTTTTCCATCGCCTTTTACTAGTGGAGAACAACTTGCTAATGCATCACTAGCCGCCATAAACATTTTTTCGGTGACTCGTTTTGACTGGCAAGCTATAACGCCTAAACCAATTCCGGGAAAGATATAAGCATTATTACACTGGGCAAAACTATGAATTCTGCCTGCAAAAGAGAATTTCTCAAAGGGGCTTCCTGTTGAAACGCTTGCATTACCTTTAGTCCATCGTATGACATCATTTGGATGAGCTTCTACTCTTGATGTAGGGTTTGAAAGTGGCATGACGATAGGCTTTTGGCAGTTTTCATACATCGTTTTGATAATTTCTTCACTCATTAATCCAGGTTGACCAGATACGCCGACTAAAATAGTTGGTTTTGCATTTTTAACAACATCCAATAAACTGACGCTACCATTTTCTGAGGAGCTCCATGTACCAACGATAGATTTTGATTTTACAAAATCTTGTTGGAAATCTCTAACGCCATCCATTCCTTCGACTAATAAGCCTCGACTACTCGTTAAATAGACTCGCTCTAAGGCATCACTTTTACTTAATCCATCTTTCATCATATGAGCAACGATCTGATTGGCAATTCCACAACCAGCTGAACCCGCTCCAACGAAAACAACTCGATGTTCTTTTAAGGTTGTTTTTTGTGCTAAGCAAGACGCTAACAAAGTACCAACAGTTACACAGGCGGTTCCTTGTATATCATCGTTAAAACAACAGAGTTTATCTTTGTATTTTTCTAATAAAGGCGTTGCATTACCTTGTGCAAAATCCTCGAACTGCACTAAAGCATTGGGCCAGCGGTCTTTAACCACTTGAATAAATTTATCAACAAATTCAAAGTATTCATCACCTGTAATGCGCTTGTGACGCCATCCCATATACATTGGATCATCTAGCAGTTCTTGGTTATTAGTCCCTACATCTAATGTGACTGGCAAACAATGAGCTGGGCTAATTCCGCCACAAGCCGAATAGAGCGCCAATTTACCAATTGGTATACCCATACCACCAATGCCTTGATCGCCAAGCCCCAAAATTCGCTCGCTATCGGTAACCACAATAACCTTAACATTTTGTTTGGTCGCATTTTGTAAAGCAAAATCCATGCGCTCTCGATCGGGATAGGAAATAAATAAGCCGCGTTTACGACGATATATTTTAGAAAACATCTGGCAAGCGAGTCCGACCGTTGGGGTATAAATGATTGGCATCATTTCTTCTAAATGAGTTGAAATAAGGCTGTAATAAAGTGTTTCGTTAGTATCTTGAATGTTTCTTAAATAAATGTGTTTATCTAAATTATTCTCGAATAGTGAGTACTGACTATATGCTCGATTGGTTTGCTCTTCAATCGTCTCAATAACATTGGGTAATAGCCCCTCTAAATTAAATGATTGTCGCTCTTCCGTAGAAAAAGCATTTCCTTTATTGAGTAATGGTGTTTCTAGTAAAACAGGTCCCGCATAACGTATATAAAGAGGGCGTTTTTGAGAAGATGAATGAGTTTTGTTATTTGATGGGGTTTTGAGTTCTGACATGAGCGATTTGCCTTGAATGTTATTTTCTTAGGAAATTCAAAATTTAGATTAAAATCAGTTAGTTAATTCTAGTTCATAGTAACAAAACTATCATAAAGTTTAAGTACTTTTATTTGTGCTATCGCTTACAAATTATTTTAGTGAAAGAAAATTATCGGATTTTAGATATTGTTGATAAATAGACTTTATATTACTATTTAAAGGATCAATCTTTTTAGTGGCAAGAAAGTCTGGATTCCAAAGTTTAGAATAAGAACGTTCACCAAGGTCACAAGAAAAAGTGACAATAGTTTTCCCTTTACCCATTTTTGCCGCGGCAAAAACAGCGCCAGCCACATTTAAAGCTGAGCTAGAGCCAAGAACAATACCATCGTTATCACGAACGTAGCGAGAAAATGAAACTAAGTCTTTATCAGGTAAATTAACTGAACGATGAATTTTAGCCACCTTAAAGTTTTCTACCAATCGCATGATTGCAATCCCTTCTGTAAATGAATTGCCGTCATTAGCAACATATTTCCCTGATTTTAGATAATTGTGAATGCCTGAACCATCTGGATCGACAAGCCAATTAAGGATGTTAGGGTTCTTCTCAGCAAAATATTTGGAGTTACCGCCAATGGTGCCACCGGTCCCACAAACAGAAACAAAGGCATCAATATTACCATTAGTTTGTTGCCAAATTTCAGGAGCTGTATTTTGGTAGTGCGCTTGATAATTACTGGTATTTTCAAATTGATCAGCCCACCAGTAGTTTTCGTTTTCTTCGGCAATTCGGCGTGCGGTATGGTAGAAATGGTTTTCGTTGGAAAAAGGGCATGCATCTACCAATTTAAGTTCTGCTCCATGTAGCTCGATTAACCGCTCTTTTTCTGGTGTTTGTCCTTTTGGCATAACAACAATTATGTTAAAATCTAAGGATTTTGCGACTAGAGCGAGTCCAATACCTGTATTGCCGGCAGTCCCTTCAACAATAGTCATTCCAGGTTTTAACTTACCGGACTTAATAGCATCTTTAACAATTTGTAATGCTGCTCGGTCTTTAATACTACCACCGGGGTTTTGATGTTCGCATTTTAGTAAAATATTGCAGTCAGTTAGCTTTGAAAGTGATTGAATTTTTACTAGGTCTGTATTGCCAATGGTTTGGCTAATATTGTCTAATATAGGGTTGTCGAGGGTCGATAAAGTAGTCATAAGTCTTCGATAGTCTAAATTAGTTAAAAATTTGTATCGATATGATACGCTGTTTATCTATTTGGCGGTAACTGCTTTTGGTTATACCTAAATGATGGTTAGTTTGGATAGATTCAAGGAGAAAAGCTAGAGCTACGTACAACTTACATTTTTAAAGGAACCGCTACATTGGTTATCCAGATCTCTATGAGTCTGTCAGTATAACTCGGAAAGCGCGTAGGCTTATCTTTCATGGTATCAAAAAAAACCGAATAATTAAGCCCCGATAATGAATGACTGGGCAGTCAAATAGGTATTTTTTTGGTGTTATGAATTGATTAAAATAACAACATAAGCAGGTTGATTATAGTAAAACTATTTATGACCATAATGAGATTCAATTTTACTCTTGGTTAAAACACCATAAATTTTTTCAGAAGTTGCCGATACCGTTCTAAATACATAAATCGCATGAACATTTTTTCTTTCCATTGTATCTAGGGCTTCTTCTAAATTAGCTTGTAAATAGACTGATGCGATATTGTGCCTGTCTGCGGGGATCGCCAATAGATCAATTTCTTTTTCTTGTAATTCTAAATCGTCAGGATTTTCTAAATTTTTGTCCTTATTTTCTTGTTTTGTTAACTCCCAGTGTTCATTCATTTCTAAAATATAACGAGCTAAATCATTTGCAGCTAAAAGAGAGTTGGCTTCTTCATTTTGCCTTATCAAAATCCATTTCGGTGTATCGGCTAAGAGCTTTGTGGCATTTTTTAATGTAATAAATTTATTATCATGTACGACTAATTTTCTTTCCATCAGTCCTGCAACACCAACACTTCTTAAATATTGAGAAAGAGGGTTTACTCTTAAATCTAACCCTTTTGAACGTAATTGAGAGTGAAATATGGAGCTTTGTTTGAAAACTTGTGAAACCATAAGGTTGCTAACAACGACGGCAATCATCCCTGGAAGCAATACATTTGGGTTATTGGTTAATTCTAATAAAGTCATTAATGCGGCAAGTGGAGCCTGTAAAATTGCGCTCATCATGGTTGCCATTCCAACCATAGAATAAAAGGCATATTCGGATGCGTAATCTGGTAATAACATGGCTCCTAAAGAGCCAATTATTCCGCCAATCATTGCACCAATAAACATGCTTGGGCCAATGGCTCCTCCGGGAAGAGAAAGCCCTGAACACAAAACTGTTGCTAAAAGTTTACCAATAAAAGCAACGATTAGTATTTGTAGTGTGAGATTTCCGTGAAGCGCGGCATTAACAGTGTCGTACCCTATTCCCATTACCTCTGGAGCCGCTAGAGCGATTGTACCGACACTCATTCCCGCAACACTACATTTTAACCATGAAGACCAGTGGCTAGATTTTTCACTAACAATGGCTGTTCCTTTGATAAAAATGGCGGCGATTGTGCCAATAATTAAACCTAAAAAAATAAAATTGGGAATTTCCCAAAGGGACTGCAAATCAACGGTTGGAACAACAAATGCGACATTATTACCAAACACGATTCGAGATAAAATGGCGGCGGAAACTGAAGCAAGTATTAATGGAATAAAGTTAGCAACAGCGTACTCCATCATTACGACTTCCATAGCAAAAATAACACCGGCTAATGGCGTATTAAAACTTGCCGAAATGGCCGCTGCTGTACCACAACCAACAAGCACTCGAATGCTATTATTGGGAAGGTTTAGTTTTTGTCCTAGCCAACTACCTGATGCCGATCCCAAATGAATGCCCGGCCCTTCTCGTCCAACTGATTGCCCACTGGCGATAGTCAACCCACCAATTAAGAACTGAACTAATGCGTTACGCCAATTTAAATAACCTTGGTGAAATGACATTCTTTCGATAACGTGTCCTACACCAACTTGTCTGTAATGTTTGCCAACTTTATGTAATATGTATCCAACAATAAAGCCACCAATGGTTGGGAGGATAAACCGAAACCAATAGGGTGATGACTCAAAGTCCCCCGTTGTTTCTTGGGTGTGCCATAAAACAAAGCCACTTTCGATAAACAGTCTAAATAAAACGATAACACCGCCCGCAAGAATGCCGCTAATGAATCCCAAAGCCGCTAAGGTTGGCAAGGCGTCTAGACTGCCTAGTCTTATTCGTAGTGATTCAAAAAATGACATGAGTGTCTTGTTCTGTAGCCTTCTTTGGTTTGTATTTTGTATTAACGATACAGTTAAAAGAGTGATTAGTTATCTCAGTTAAATAGGTCTCTGTTGGTCAATTGGAAATAAAATGCTAATATCGCATCCTATCATTTGTGGTTATCATCTAAATTGCTTTAAGTTTAGGATATAACCTATTGATAAAAAAGACAAATGAATTGATATAATTTAAGTGTCTTAATCTAGTATTATTGTGATATCTGTCTTGTTTTGAAGCATTATGGTATTAAATGATGATTCAAGGTTAATGACGCAACCTTCTTAAAAGTCGTGGCCGTAAATTATAAACGTGTCAAAATAGATAGCACAATGAACAGTCCTAAATTAATAGTCACCGAGCAAAAACCAAATAGTTGGTATATATCAATTGTTTTTGCTAGTTTTATTCTGTTAGTTGGTGTTTACTTATTAGGTAGGTTTTTAGCGGTAAAAGATTTGTCTCAAACAAAACAACTATTAAGTGACGCGCAATTAAGCTTAAACAACACTGAAATAGCTTATAGCGAAATATCAGAATCATTGATATTGGAAAAACAATCAACCTTAGTTGAAACCCTATCTAATCAAGAGCTTATAGAAAGTATACAAACGCTCAAGTTAGAGCAAAAAAGCATGGAAGAAGAATTGAGCTTTTATAGAAATATTATGGCACCTGAAAAAGATGCAAAAGGGCTTAATATTGATCACTTGGCCGTTACTAAAATTGATAGTGATGGGAAGTTCCACTTTAGTCTAACAATTATTCAAGCGCAGAAACAGACACGATTTTTGAAAGGAAAGGTAGAAATTACCGTGTTTGGTCAAGATAAAAATAATCAAGCTAATCAGTTAAGTTATCAGTTTAGAGAACTAGGTACTTTTAAAAGTGCAGACTTTAAGTTTCAATTTAAATATTTTCAAAACCTTCAAGGTTTTATTCAGTTACCAGAAAATTTTATGCCACAAAGGCTAGTGGCTACGGCAAAAACACAGGGATTACGAAAAAACCAAACAGCTAAACTTGAAATGGTTTGGTTACCTGAGGAGAAGTAATGTTATTCAGTAGTAAAAAAAAGCAGTCCCCAAAAGCAAAAGCAGGTGCGGCTGATACACTTATTTGTAAACAAACAAAAATTTCTGGTGATATTAACTTTACTGGCGTGCTTTATGTTGATGGGCACGTCAAAGGAAATATCACTTCAGAAGAAGTTGATAATTCATTATTAACGATTGGCAATAATGGTTTTGTTGAAGGCGAAATTCAAGTTCCTCATATTGTTATTTTAGGACGAGTCACTGGAGATGTTCATGCACTAGAGCATGTTGAATTAATGTCTGAATCACGCATTGAAGGCAATGTTTATTATAAGTTGATTGAAATGGCGATGGGTGCCAAGGTAAATGGTCAAATGTTGCATAAAGTTGAAAAACAAAAATTGATTTCGCATCAAAAAAAGAGCAATGCTAAAGAGTCTATTGAGGTTGAAAATACGCCTATAGAAAAACTTAAAGAAGAGCCAGATGAATAATAATACTGAAGCTTCAAATAATTCTGGTGCTGGTGTTGTAGCAAGTGCCAGTCCAATAATATTTACTCAAGCTGCGAGTCTCAAAGCAAAAGAGTTAATCACAGAAGAAGATAATACTAACTTAAAACTTAGAGCCTTTGTAACAGGCGGTGGTTGTTCTGGTTTTCAATATGGTTTTGCTTTTGAAGAAGAGCAAAATGAAGATGATTTAGTGATAGAAAAAGAGGGCGTTCGTTTATTGGTTGATTCTCTTAGTTTTCAATATTTGGTTGGCTCAAAGATTGATTATAGAGAAGATTTAGATGGTTCTCGTTTTGTGGTAGAAAACCCCAATGCGACGACAACTTGTGGTTGTGGATCTTCTTTTTCTATTTGATTTCGAAATTGTCGATATTACTTTATGTTTGACATATATCTTACCTGAGCCTATGCTTAGGCATATGTCTAGGATGTAGGTCAATATTATGCATATTGAAAGAAATGTACGTTTATTTAGAAATGGCTCCAATCAAGCGATAAGGATCCCCAAGGAATTCGAATTGGATTGTGATGAAGCAGTTATTCATAAAGAAGGTGATCGCTTGATTGTTAATCCTTTACGCAAAGGAAAACTGCTATCTGCACTTTCAAACCTTAAACCAATCGATGAAGCTTTTCCTGACATAAAGAGCAACCTACCTGCGTTAGATAATGTTAATATATAAAGCAAAAAAATGAGTTCAAAATTATCTTACCTGTTAGACACTAATATTGTCTCGGATTTAATAAGAAACCCACAAGGTCAAATTGCAAATAAGATTGCTCAAGTGGGAGAGAGAAACATAGCGATCAGTATCATCGTAGCAAGTGAATTACGTTTTGGAGTTGAAAAAAAGCAATCTGCTCGTTTAACAGAGCAAGTTGAAATTATCCTTTCGGCTATAAACATTCTTCCATTAGAGATTGGTGTCGATCGTTGTTATGGAAAGATAAGAGCAGGTTTAGAGTTGTCAGGTAATATTATTGGACCAAATGATTTGTTAATAGCAGCACATTGTTTTTTTAATGATCTTATTTTAGTGACTGCAAATATTAATGAGTTTAAAAGAGTCAATAATTTAAGAGTAGAAAATTGGTTAATGAACTCATGATTTGCTAAGTGAAATGATAAACAACACACGAGCCTTAGATGAAAAATCAATCAGTTTTGAAAAACACTTCACTATTGAACGAGAGCAAGAAATAGTCATTGAAGCGCTCGCAATTTATTGCCCGAAAATATCAAAAAGAAAACTAAAGCTAGCAATGAAGTATGGCTGCGTTTGGTTAACCTCAAAAAACAGAAAAATCCTACGAATTCGCAAAGTTAAAAAAAATTTAAGTATTGGAGATAAAGTTTCTATCTATTATGATGAAGCGGTTTTGTTTTCAGATATAAAACCGGCAAAATTAATTGCAGATGAAGGTGACTATAGTGTTTGGAATAAGCCTTGTGGAATGTTTTCGCAAGGGACTAAATGGGGGGATCATACCTCTATTGCGCGATGGGTTGAGGTTTTTGGTTTGTCACAAAATCAAATTCCAGAAAGATCAACTTTTCTAGTTCACCGATTAGATCGAGCAACTAACGGTTTGATTGTTGTTGCACATAGTAAGAAAACGACAACTTTATTAACCCAATTATTTGAACAAAGAAAAATAGTAAAGCATTATCAAGCGATAGTTGAAGGTGTATATCCTATTGAAAAATTTAAGCTTTTAGATGCTGAAATTGATGATAAAAAAGCCAGTAGTATTGTGTTGTCTTCTGATTATGATAAAGACACCAATCAATCCACACTTTTAATTAAAATAGAAACGGGACGCAAGCACCAAATAAGAAAACATTTATCAGGTGTGGGTTTTCCAATTATTGGTGATCGGTTATATGGAGCAAGCTTAGCTCAGAAGGTAGATAGAGAATGTTCAAATCTAATGCTTAAGTCTCGTTATTTGAGTTTCGATTGTCCAATGATTCAGATCAGGAGAGAGTATAATATTTAGAGAGTTGGTCAGTTATTTATATGGAATAAATAGCACCCAAGATTTTGGATTTGCTTGCGCCTGTAACCGAAGGTAAATTGCTCGGTTTATGGTCTAATCTTTGCTTAGCTAACCAAGCAAAGGTCATGGCTTCTAAATAATCACCATCCACGTTTAAATAATTAGTTTTTTGTACTGTTACGTTTAACTTATCTGAAAGTAAATTTAGAAGACACTGGTTATGCATTCCGCCTCCACAAGCTAACACTCTATAATTTAAAAAATTTAAAGATTTAATTGAGTCTGAAATGCTTTGAACGGTAAACTCCAAAAGAGTTCTTTGGACATCTTCGACTTTAATAATTTCATTAGCATTTTTTATTTGCTCTAATAACCAATTTAAACAAAAATGTTCTCGCCCTGTACTTTTTGGATGAGGTGATTTAAAGAATGGATCAGAGAGTAATAACCTTAATAGTTCAGCGTGAACGGTTCCTTTTTCAGAAAATTGAGCATCTTTATCAAAATCATCGGGAGAGTTTGGGTGGTGCTTTTTGTACCAGATATCGAGTAGTGTGTTTGCGGTGCCAGTATCAAATCCAATAACTGGTTGAGTGGTATCTTTTGGTAAAAAAGTGATATTAGCGATACCACCTAAATTTAAAATAATGCGATTTTCTTTCTCACTACGCAATATAGCATTGTGAAAAGCAGGAGCTAATGGTGCGCCTTGCCCTCCTGCTGCAATATCCATGCGTCTAAAATCTGCAACTGTTGTGATCCCTGTTTTTTCAGCAATGATATTGGCATCTCCGATCTGAAGTGAAAATGGATGCTTGTTTGAAGCCCGGTGGCGAATAGTTTGTCCATGGCTGCCAATGGCTTGAATTTTTGAAGCGAAAATATTTCCTTGTTTTAAAATAGCGTTGCATGCGTCTGCAAATAAATGCCCCATAACAACGTCCATTTCAGCCATTAATTCGATTCGATTTTCAAAACCTAAATTATCATTCACGATTCTTTGGCTACAAATATTGGATAGTTTTAATTTAACATCGGGTTCAATTGGATAATCTAAGGATGCAATTAATTGGCAACTTGAGCCGCTAAACTCAACTAAGGCAACATCAATTCCATCAATGCTAGTTCCTGACATTAAACCAATATATAAACCATCATTCATATTATTTTGCGACTAATTGCGAAGATTGAATTTGTTTTCTGTTTTCCAGTTGAATGACTAACGCTCGGCTCGTAATTAAAAAATTTGCCTTTTCATTTTTAGAAATTGCTTCTGCTTTGGGTAACTTGACCGTTCTAGGATTTCGGTGAACGCCATTCACTACAAACTCATAATGTAAATGTGCACCGGTTACCATTCCAGTACGGCCTAACTTTCCAATTATCTGACCTTGCTTGACTCGTTTGCCTCTACTGACTAACCGTTTTGATAAGTGCAGATATCTAGTCACGATACTATTTCCATGCTGAATAAATACATATTTGCCATTAAATTTATTGTATCCAGAAGCAATGACTTTGCCATCACCCGAAGCTCTGATCGGGGTTCCAACCGGTGCGGCATAGTCAATTCCTCTATGAGGTTTGATGCGCTTTTGGACGGGATGAAATCTCTTAGGATTAAATCCATCAGAAATATATCTAAAATTTACCGGCGCGCGTAAAAAGGCTTTACGCATGCTGAGTCCTGTATCAGAATAATAATCGCTATTATTCTTTGAGTCTGTATAACGTATGGCTCTGATAACATCGCCGCGATTGATAACCTCTGCTGCAATAATATTACCATTTCTTATTTTTTCGCCATCTAAGAATTCTTCTTGGTAAAGTAATGAGAAACTGTCGCCCGATCTAATATCTAGTATAAAATCTATGTCCCATTCAAAAATATTTGCGAAGTTAATGATTAACGAGTCATTCATTCCCGCTCGTTTGCCAGACAAGAATAGGGAGTCAGTAATAGTCCCAGAGATATAAGCCGTTCTGTACTCAATCGTTTTGTTAACCATTCGACTAATGAAATCATTGTTTTTATTAATACCAAGATCTGCCTTGTCTCTTTCTACAGACTGTCTTTCTATGTACAGGGTATTTTGTAGATCAATGACATATTTCAAAGCGAGCAATTCATTGTTGGCATCTAATTGATAATAGATGCTCTTGCCCGGTCTCAAATTGGTTAAGATTTTGGTATTTTCGTCTAGTGTACTTATTTTATAGACCATTTGTGGAGTCAGACCAATTCTCTTAAATATAAGTGATAAGCTATCGTTTTTTCTAACAGCTTCAGATTGCCATTTTGATGAGGATATTAGAGGTTTAATTTCAAATTTTAAGTTTTTTGAATTAATTAAATTGAGAGGGATAACGGTTGGTGAAGTATATTTTGCTTTTTGACGACTAATTTTTGGTTGTGGAGTTTGCTTTTCGGGGTGATTTTCTTTTTTATCACTATGATTTTTAGGTTGATTTGTGCTAATTGACGAGTTTTCAGTGTCTGATAGATCTAAGTCAATTAAACCTGATTCATATTGTAGAGTTTTAACGGACTCAGCTTCTTTTGCAACCAAATCAATACTTGATTCAATCATGCTATCTTTAGGTGAGTTTTCACCCTCTTTAAATAAAATTATTGCTATTGTTAAGATTAACAATGCATAACCAATGATTACAAATGGATGAGTTGTCCATGCAGGCAGTGTTGCAAAAGCACTTTTAGAGAAGGCTTTTGAATTATTAGATGGCTTATAATCCTGTTTTATCATATAACTTTAGTCAGTTCGCATTTATCAGCGTTTTATCTTTATATAAACTAAGATAAAATGCTCGGTCAATTAGCCGATATGCTTTTGATAGGCAATCTGTGAATTTTATCCTTTTTTTGAAAATCAAGAAAGGTGAAATTAAAACAAAATTTAAATTGGAAAGTTAATGAGTAACAATAACGCATCAAAAAATAGTTTAATTAATGATCTTGGCTGGAGAGGCATGATTCAACAAATGACCTCAGAAGACTCATTTAAAGAGCATTTAGACGATGGTATGAAGGTTGTTTATTGTGGGTTTGATCCAACAGCTGATAGTTTACATATTGGTAGTTTAGTGCCATTGCTCGCATTAAAGCGTTTTCAAGAGCATGGTCATAAACCGATTGCTCTAGTCGGTGGATCAACAGGACTCATTGGTGATCCATCATTTAAGGCTAGTGAGCGCCAACTTAATACAAAAGAGGTTGTTGGACAATGGGTTGACAGTCTAAAAGCCCAAGTTAGCCAGTTTATTGATTTTGACTGTGGCGATAACTCGGCGATTGTTGTTAATAATCTGGATTGGACTGAGGGCGTTGACGTTTTAACTTTTTTGAGAGATGTTGGTAAGCATTTCTCAATTAACCAAATGATCCAAAAAGAGTCGGTTAAGCAGCGAATCGATAGAGATGGCGAAGGGATTTCATTTACAGAATTTACCTATATGATTTTACAATCTTTCGATTTTGCAGAACTTAACAAGCGCTACGACTGTACTATTCAAATTGGTGGGAGCGATCAATGGGGTAATATTACCGGAGGTATTGATCTCACTCGTCGAATGAACCGTAATCAAGTGTTTGGAATGACGCTACCGTTGGTGACCAAATCTGATGGCACTAAATTTGGTAAAACGGAGTCAGGAACAATTTGGCTTGACGCTAAAAAGACCAGTCAATATGCATTTTATCAATTTTGGCTCAATACCGCTGATGCAGACGTCTACAATTTCCTTAGATATTTCACTTTTTTAAGCGAAGATGTAATTAATGCGATTGAAGAGAAAGATAAAGAAGCGCAAGCTCGTCCAGAGGCTCAATCGATTTTAGCCAGAGAAGTGACACGGTTAGTTCACGGAGAACAAGGTCTTGAATCTGCTCAGCGTATAACCAAAGCTATGTTTAGAGGTTCACTCGCTGATTTGTCCGAAAGTGACCTATTTCAATTGGAACAAGACGGTTTACCTTCGAGCGAATTGCCTATGGATTTTTCAGAAAAGCCTTTAACCGCTTTGTTATCAGAATGTGGGATGGTAAAAGTAGGTCGTGAAGTGAAAGATGCATTAGGTCGAAATGCTGTTTGGGTAAATGGAATTGCTAAGAGAAATGATGACAATATGAAGTCAGGCAAAATTTTTTCCTCTGACAATGCTTTATTTGGACGTTTTTTTATGGTCAAACTAGGTAAAAAGAAAAATCACTTATTTACCATCAATCAATAGGTAAAGATTGTTGTTTATTAATTTAAAAAAATAATGAATACATTTAAAAGTAGTCTCTCTAGGAGGAAAGGGCTCACACCCTAAAGCAAAACTTTACTTATCTCTATGTCGAACACCTGAGAACATAAAGCTAGATATTGTATCGATATTCAAACGATGTTTGCCTATGATTATGATGTACCATTATGTTAAGTTAGTCCTTTAACACTTGAAATCAAGGTATACCCCATCAAACACGTGGTTGGTTTTTTGCTATGTTATAGAAATGTCTACTGAACGAAATAAGGTCTAACGGTGAACAAGGGATTAAGATAATGACGAAGAATAAAGTAAATTTCAAGGATGAATTAGACGCTTTAATACCCGATGTTTCAATGTCGGGAATAATGATATTACAACGTCTAGAAGCTTTTGCTCAATTGTCACCCAGCGCGATAGCCGTAGAATACCAAAAGCAAGTGTTAACCTATTTTCAACTCAACCAAAAAGCCAATCAGTTGGCAAATTATTTGATTCAGTTAGATGTAAAAGAAGGCGTGAGGATTTGTACTTTATTTGAACCAAGTTTAGAAGCTATAGTCGCTCTATTGGCTATTTTTAAAGTCGGTGCTACTTATGTACCTATTGATCCGGAGTTTCCACTCGCTAGAATTGACTTACTAATAAAATAGGTCAAAGCAAAGATCATTTTACATCAACAATCATTGCGTCATCTTATCAGCGATACAGAGACCGAGTTATTACCTTTTGAACTCAGCTCAAACTATTTACGCGAATTGAGTGATGAGAATCCAAACATCAAGATAGCACCAGAATCTACGGCAACACTTTTTTTCACATCAGGTACAACTGGAACACCAAAAGGTGTGATGGCAAGTTACAATAATGTTAGTCATTACGTCAACGTTGCTAATACACGTTTTCAATCTGTTGACAGTGATATTATTCCTGCGATCGCTCGATTGACTTTTAGTATCAGTATTTTTGAATTACTTTCTCCAATATTTGCTGGCGCAACATTAGTCTTGTTGCCAAGAGCCTCCGTACTAGATTTGAATGAGATGAGTCATTTACTAGAACGAGTGACGGTTATTCACATGGGGCCCAGTTTGTTATCCGTCTTAGTGCAGTTTATCCAGTCACAAAATCAAAAGAATCGAGACCGTTGTTTACCTTTATTATCTTTCGATAACCTTCGACATATCTCATCTGGTGGCGATATGGTACCTGTCGAACTTTTATGGGAATTACAAAAGATTTTCCTAAATGCTGAAATTTACGTTATTTATGGATGCAGTGAAATCAGTTGTATGGGAGTGACTCAGTTTTATCGGTTAGACGAGACTATTAACAAAACGCTTGTTGGTTTTGCCTTTGATAATGTTGCTGTCAATTTATTAGATGATAACTTAAACCTTGTACCTCAAGGAGCTATTGGGAATGTCTATTTTTCGGGAGATGGCGTCACAAAAGGTTATTGGCAACAGCCTAATTTAACGCAGCAAAAATATATAACTATTGATGGTCTGCGTTACTATGATACTGGGGATAGAGGGAGGTTTAATTGTGAGGGGGCTTTGGAGTTTCTCGGTAGAAAAGATTTTCAAATTCAAGTTCATGGGATCCGAATAGAACTGGGTGAAATAGAAAGTATTTTAAAGCAGTTGCCAATGGTTAAAGATGGCGTAATAGCACAGAAAAAACTGGCCGATGGAAAGAAAAAAATAATCGCTTATGTGATTGAAAACCAACCAAGTAATCAATTAGGAAAAAACGTGATAACTGACTCCATTATATTGGAAGATCTTTCAAAGCTATTGCCGGATTATATGATGCCAGATCATATTTATTTTATGGATGAATTCCCACTAAATCATAACTTTAAGCTAGATAG
>CAZRPK010000035.1:0-4616 GCA_964601915.1 uncultured Kangiella sp.
TTCATCGTTAAAGCGCTCTTTCCAATCAAAAAAGCTTATTTCTGCTACTTTCATGTGTTTAATCCTCTTTATGGCTACTTATGCAAGTAGTATAACGCAATTCTGAGTTAAATGCAGAGGCATGTCATTTTATGTATATGCGGCGTGGTTGCAGGTGCTGATGGTTGGTCTGATATTGAAGAAATTTGGTTTAACTCACCAGAAATGGCGACAAAATAAAGGTCTACTTATTAATGGAATACCTGTCGACGATACAATTGCTCGTGTGATGTCATCACTTGAACCGACCGAATTCCAATCCAGTTTCATTAGCTGGATGAATAGTTTGTCAGTCGTCACACAAGGTGAAGTCATTGCAATAGATGGAAAAACACTCAGACATTCATTTGATAATAACGCCCGAAAATCAGCGATTCATATGGTCAGTGCAGTGGCTACGCGATGAAATGAACTTAATTGAATCAGCAAGTGAAACTGAGGCAATCGCTTTATCAATTGAAGATACTAAAGATGTTTATTTAGTGCCTGCATTTACCGGATTAGGTGCGCCTTACTGGAATATGAATGCTCGGGCGTTATTACTGGATTGACTCGCGGAGCTGGCAAAAAAAGAAATTGTTCGCGCCACACTTGAGGCAATCGCATACCAAACCAAAGATTTGGTCGATTTGATGGAAAGTGTTTCTGGCATTAAAATTAAACAACTCCAAGTTGATGGTGGCACTTGTCAAAATGATTTTCTTATGCAGTTTCAAGCAGATATTTTAAATACTGAAATTCATAGACCAAAACAGATTGAATCCACCGCTATTGGTGTAGCCTTATTGGCAGGAATTGGGGCTGGAGTATGGAAATCTGATCAACTACCAAGCGCTCTATTAGAAAAAGATGTAATTTTTAATCCTACTATGGATACCTCAATCAGAAACAATAATATCATCGGCTGGAAAAAAGCGATTCGACAAGCTCAAACAAACTGATATTATTTAGTTATAGTTCAATTTGTCTGTTTAATTCCATCAATTTAGTTCTAGGTTGCGCTTTCAAATTCATTACGCTTTAATCCAAAGATGTTTTATTCAAAATACTTTAGTTGAAAATTATGAAAGAAGAAATACTCAATATCAATGAACATTCAATTTATCTCAGAAAATGGGAAGTTCAAGATGCAAAGGCGAACCTCTATATTGCGCATGGTTTAGGAGAGCATGGTGGGAGGTACGAGCATCTGGCGTTACACTTCAATCAACTTGGTTTCAATGTTTATGCTCATGATCATCAAGGGCATGGAAAATCAAGCGGCACTAGAGGGCATATTAATAGTTTTACAGATTATTCAGATGACCTAAAAATGGTCATTGAAACAACGACAAAAAAGAATGCTATTAATTACTTGTTGGGTCATAGTTTAGGAGGAGTCATTGCATCTGGTTTTCTATTGCGATACCCGACACTGATTAGCAAATCAATTATTAGCGCCCCAGGTTTTGAAAAAAAAGTCCCACCTAACGCTTTCAAAGCCTCTATCGGAAAATTATTAGCCAACCTATTTCCTAAACTAACTCTTTGGAATGAAATTGAAGCTGAATGGATTTGTAGTACCAAAGAAGTGGTTGAAATTTATAAAAATGACCCATTAGTTCACGATAGAGTTTCTACAAAGTTTTTCACTTCTTTTTTAGACGAGTCTAATTTTATAAAAAATAATATCTCAAAGATAAGTACTCCAACTCTGATGTTGATCCCAGGTTCAGATATTATTGTCAACCATGAAGTATCAAAAAACCTGTTCGCGTCATTCGCTTCTGATAAGAATAAATTGGTGGAGTATCCAGACTCTTATCATGAGTTACTAAACGAAGAGTCGGTTCGTTCACTGGCGTACAAAGAAATCGAAGACTGGTTGGAAAGTTAATGACTAATAATCAGCTAATCAAAAATAAGAGAGTTACAATAATCGGTGGCGGAATTAACGGGTTATGTTCCGCATGGTTGTGTGCCCAGCAAGGTTTTGAAGTACACCTATTTGAAAAAGAAACTCTGATGTCTCAGACCTCACGTTGCTCTTCTAAATTATTACATGGCGGGCTTCGATATTTAGAATACTTACAATTCTCTTTAGTAAAAGAATCTCTTCGTGAAAGAAAGTTTTGGTTAGAGGCCGCTCCAGAATTAACCAATGATATTGAATTAGTGATCCCTTTATACAAAGGCGGGATACACAAACGCTGGGAATATAAAATAGGCTTAATGCTGTATGATTTTCTTGCTGGAAAAAATAATTTGGGCAAACATCGGTATTTAACTAAAGAAGAAGTCGTCAGTATTTTTCCATCAATTGAAACAACGAATTTAACTGGAGCTTATGCGTACCATGATGGTCAAATGGATGATTACGAACTTGGATTATGGGTTTCTAGGCAATTATTAGAGTTGGGCGGAACAATTAGTGAAAATACTAAAGTAACCAAAGTGACTAATGAAGGATTGATTACTCTCGAATCTGGTGAGGAATTTCAATATGATTGCGTGGTTAATGCCTGTGGCCCTTGGGCTCAAGAATTGCTCGCAAGAAGTGATATTGATTGTGAAGTGAAATTAAAATTAGTCCGTGGTACGCATATTATTATTCCACGAATGTCAGACAAAGCATTATATTTGGAAGACAAAGAATCAAAACGTTTGTTTTTTGTTTTACCCTACAAAGGAAATACTTTAGTCGGAACAACCGAAGAAGTACACGATCTTCATAATAGAATAGAACCGACGAAAAAAGAAATTAGTTACTTAATTAATGCGCTTAATAAATTCTTTGAAAATCAAATTTCTCAGTCTGATATTTTAGAATCATTTGCTGGAGCTAGACCATTAATTTTTGAATCATCAAAATTAATGAATGAAGTTTCTCGAGAATATAAAATCAAACGAAATCAAAAATTAATTAATGTGTTTGGCGGCAAGTGGACAACATCTAGGAAGCTTGGAGAATCAGTTTTAGAGCAAGTTTTGAAAATAATTAGATAACATAAAATTAGAAAGAAGAACCGGATTTCCCTAAAAACTCTATCTCTTCTTTCGTAGATATTCGTCCCAAAATATTATTCCGATGTGGATAACGCCCAAACTCTTCAATAATTTTTTTATGTCGGATCTCAAAATTTATACTCGACTCTGAAGTTCCTGCCTGAAATAATTTTAAACCAGCTTCATGTATGATTAATGATTCACTATGCATAAATGGCATATAGAGAAAGCTTCTTTCAGTTTCGTTTAACGAATCATCGGCACCTACCGAAATAGCTTCTTGAGCAAGAACTAAAGCAAGCGCATCCGAAGCAAACGCTTTTTCTGTATCTCTATACATGTTTCTAGAAAACTGATCTAATACGATGATTTCTGCTAAACGACCTTGTGCGCATTCTCTCCACGGAAATAATTCACATTTATTGGCTTTGGTGTGAATATTCTGGTATTTATCTATAAGCAATTGGTCGAATGATTCACTTTTTACCCACCATTGCTTTCGTTCGATATCTTTAAACCAAAATTGTATAATTTCATTTTTCATATTAAAGTGCCTCAAATATTAAGTTAATCCCCCCATTTCTCAATAATACTAACAAATTCAGATAAATAAAGGTTTGTATGATGAGCATCTAATGCTCGATGGTCAATCGATAATGATACATAACATTTTGGGCGAATCACCATTTCATCCTGATCGTTAATCTCTTTAACAACCACTCTTTTTTCGAGTTTACCAACGCCTAATATTGCCACTTGAGGTTGATTGATAATAATAGGCGTTGCAAATAAACTACCACTTACACCGTGGTTAGAAATCGTCAGCGTACCATTCTTCATATCACTTTGCTTTAATTTGTTAGAACGCGCTCTTTCGGTTTTATTGTGAAGTTCCTTAGCTATTTGAAATAGGCTCAGTGATTGTACTTGTTGAACAACAGGAACGACTAGGCCCGAATCTTTCAAACCAGAACCGCCTAGAGCCGTACCAACACCAATATTAACATCACTAAAAAGCTCCAAAGCATCTTGATGATATTTCGCGTTCACTTGAGGTACTTTTGCAACAGCTTTAGCCATCGCAGATAAAAAGTAAGCAGTAAAGGTCAATTTTACCCCTAGTTCAGAATATTCTTTTTTATGCCATTTTCTATGTTCAATAATATTTCCCATATCCATTTCAAAAACACTGGTAACATGGGGAGAGGTTTCTAATAAACTATTGACCATATGACTTGCGATCGACTTTCTCATATTGGAATGGGGAATCAATTGACTTTTTGAGTTTAAACCTTGGAGACTTTTGCTCAATGATGCTTTAGCAATTTCGCCTTGTTTTTTTACTCTCTCGATTGATTTTGATGGTTGAATTATTGAAGTTTCGGCAGGAATTTTTAATAATTTAGTAACATCATCTCTTGTAACTCTTCCTTTCTTACCACTTCCAATAATGTTTTCTATGTTTAGATTATTTTCCGACAATAACCTTCTCACCGCCGGGCTAATTGAATTTTTATCAATCTCATTTTCTTGAAAAAATTTATTCGGCTGAACTGTTTCAAGCGTTTTATTATTTCCTTGTTTAATATTTA
>CAZRPK010000035.1:4716-26023 GCA_964601915.1 uncultured Kangiella sp.
TTTAATATTTAGTTCAACTGCTTTATTTTGAGAAATGAGACCTAAAATTTGTTCAGCTTCAACTTTATCACCTTGGTTACTATTCAAAGATTTGATGAAACCAGATTGAGGCGCACAAACTTCCATTGCCACCTTATCTGTTTCTAACTCAGCAATCGGATCGCCTTCTTTAACCGAATCTCCAATATCCACAAGCCATGTTGAAAAAGTTGCTTCTGTTCCTTCAATTTCGTCTTTAGTTAATTTTATTTCTGTTACATTATTCATATTTAAACTCTCTACGCCAAACTTAATTTAGTCGTATAATATTTTCTATTTAGATAGAAACTTGATCCAGCATTGCTTGTTTTATTTTTGCTACAGTTGGCACTGCCGCATTCATTAAATTAACATTATGTGGATTGGGCGTGTCTGGCATTGTTACACGCTCTATTGGTGCATCCAAATCAAAAAAAGCTTCTTTCGCCAAAGTGGCAGAAATTTCTGCTCCAAAACCTGCCGTTAAATTATCTTCATGAACAATTAAACAACGACCAGTTTTTTTAACTGAATTTAAAACCAGATCTTTATCCCATGGTTGAATTGTTCTTAGGTCAATCACTTCAACACCATTTGCAAGTTCTAGCGCCGCTGACTCACATCGTTCTACCATAGCCCCCCAAGTGACCACTGTTAGTTTGTGTCCTTTAGTTAAGATTTTTCCTTTACCAAATGGGATAACATAATCATTTCCAGGATAAGGTCTTCTTGCCCAACGTCCATCCAGCAAAGATCGGTGCTCAAAAAAGATTGTTGGATTATTATCACGTAATGCAAATCTTAATAGTCCAACAGCATCTTCTGCATTAGATGGCATCACAACCTGCCAACCGATTTTGTGTGCCCATTCCACTTCATCGCACATTGAATGCCAAGGATCGCCACGACCGGCAAAGCCGCCAGGAATTCTAACCACCATAGGTGCTGCGAATTGATTATTAGTTCGCCATCTCATAATGCCAGTATCTGATAGTTGCTCTGCTGCAGGTTCTGCATATTTTCTAAACTGAATTTCTGGAACAGGCATTAATCCCGATAAAGCCATGCCAACAGAACGACCAATGATCCCCTCTTCAGACAAACTAGTATCAAATACTCGATGTTCACCATATTTTTCGTTCAGTCCCAACGTCGCGGCATGAACACCACCTTTAGGGCCAACATCTTCACCAAAAACTAGAATTTTTGGATTAATAGAAAGCTCAAAATCTAAAACATTTCTAATCGCTGTTAACATATTTAAACGTGGGCCAGAGGGATTTGCCGTTTCGGTCACCTTAGGAAATTGATAATCATCCGCATGCAACCCACCGCGTAATTGGATCTCTGGATTGTCATACTTGTCTTTTTCGGCAAATACATATTTTGTTAGCTTGGCACAGTCTGGCTCTGGTCTTTGTTTCGCTTTTTCAACTGCATTTTTTACGTCGTCATATGCTTGTGCGGTTAACTTTTGCCACGCGCCTTCATCTAATATTTTTTCTTCCGATAAATATCGCTTTAGTTTTGGTAGTGGGTCATTGGCTTGCTCACTTTTTACCATTGCTTCTGGCTTATAGGTTTGAGTGTCTTGGAATGTGTGACCGCACAAACGAGGCACTTTTAGTCTTAGTAAGCATGTACCTAAACCTGCTCTTGTGTATTCAACAGCCTCAGAAATAAGTCGACTCGCCTCGACTGGATCCGTTCCATCTCCATCAACGATCTTTAAATTTTTATAAGATGCTAGATTAGCAACTTGATCGCCTCCTGGTGTTTGTACCGTTTGTGGAACAGAAATACCATAACCATTATCCTCAATATAAAATAAATGAGGATAGTTGTTAGTGGTTGATATATTTAACGCAGACCAAAATCCACTAGTCGACATGGATGAGTCTCCACCCATTGAAACACCAATCGCTCCTCGATATTTTTCATTCTTCAGCTCATCCCGATTATAGATAATTGACTGAGCCCAACCGGAAATAGGCGTGTACTGCGCACCGACACCACCACACATAGGAAATAACATAGCGCCTTTACGTTCAATATTAGGATAATTACAGACAACGCCAATATCTCGGCCATCACTATATCCACCAGACTTTGCCATAGGCGATGCAACCGCATCTTCGATATCGAGACCTAGCGAGAGTACAAAAGGGCGAGAACGATAGTAACCAGTTGCTCCATCATGAGGATGGGTGAGCATTGATCCTAATAATATTTGTGCTAAATCGTGGCCTCTGGCTGAAAATTGGTTAAAAACAAGCTTTGCAGGCACAAGTTCTTGCTCTTCAATATCATCCATAGCTCGAGACAGTTGCATATAATAGGCAATTTTTTTCCAGTCTATCGAGGACGCCAAACGAGGTGCTTGCGCATTTTCATTGGTTTTAGCTAGGTTCTGATTCATTTTTTTCTAGTAATTAAACTTTTATTAGTTTAATTATAGAGCCTATTGAGTTGTTTTTGCAACTTATTACTTGCATATGCAACTAAATTATGTGATACCCTATATTTTAATAAGAAAGTATTGATGAAAATAATTTCAATCGGTGATATCTTTTTAAGTTGTACCTCACTTTGAATATTCTCATAAAAGAAAGAACTATGAATCTTAAACAAAGTCCTAGACGAAAACAATTTATTGCTGGCGCTAGTTGCCCAAGTTGTAATGAGCTAGATTCGCTCGTTTTATATAGCCACGATCAGAGTATCGAGTGTGTATCCTGTGGTTACACGCAAACAAGTCAGCAACGCGATCAAACCGATAGTAAAGAGCAATCATCATCTCTAGGAATAGGCGATATCAAAATTACTCGAGTGGACTAAGTTAATCCAACCATTTAGGCCATTGCGATTGCAGGTTAAATATTCGACAAATAATGGGTTATTGTGTGGTAATACTAATTTGGTACTGTGTAGTTATAATGGAACTGATCTATTGGTTGTATTGAACCTAAATAGCTATTTCATAGAAGCCTTTTAAGTTTATTTTTAATATAAATCTAAAAGTTTAGTTAACTTTTTATTCCCTAATGCCAAATCATAAGAATCTTGCCCTATTTTATTCTTTCTGTTGGGATTAGCTCCTGCTTCTAATAATAATCTAGCACATTTTAAACAATCACTTTTAATCGAAATCATCAGCGTCGTTAAGCCATGGTTATTGCGTTGTGACAGTTCATAAGGGTGTAATAGTAGTAGCTTGACGCTATCAGCATGATTGATGGATGCTAGCATTAAAGCAGTGTTGCCCGATTTTGAAATAATATCGGTTGATGCTTCAGATTTGAGTAAGCTGCTAAGACAGCTTATACAATCCTGCTTGATTGACCACATTAATGCAGTTAATCCTTGGTTATCTTGGTGATCAATATTTACCTGTTTTGTGAGAATATAGTCTACTAATTTATCATTTTTATTTTGAGCTGATATTATTAGAGCCGTTTTACCTTCTTTATTAGTCCAATTTAGATCAACATCTTTGTTTAACAATTGTTTCATCATTTTAACTGTCGAAAAGGGGATGCTAGCGAGAAAGTATGCTTTATCGATCCTAATTAAATTGATCGATAATAGCTGAGTCGTTACATCACTATTTTTTGCTTGAATAGCGGCCAATAATGCATCATTGACGATCCCCATCATGTTTAACGATGCTGCCTGTTTGACGATAGTGCTAATTAATTGTCTCGTTTGTATAGACTGTGCCTGAGTTACTAGAAACAGTAGCAAACTGTTTAACTTCTCTCGCTCATGTTGAGAAACAATAGGTGCATTTTTAAGGAGTTTTTTCAGTAATTTATCATTCTGTTTTTCAATGGCTACTTCAATTGCTGTTTGCTTATTGGGATTGAAATCCCAGGGCGATTGATTTTCGGATAATAAGATATTTGTTATTGCTATTTGTTGTTGAGCGACGGCGATATGTAGAGGCGGCCATTGAAAATAAGATGAGTTTTTTTGAGATGCGAGTCGTTTAAGTTGTTTAAGAGAGTAGGCTTGTTGTTTTTGTTTGGATCTTTTTAATTCATTATTTTTGCTTTTACTCAATCGTTTTTTTAGCATAATGTTATTTTCATTCGTATAACTAGTCGCAGATAAACCGTTTCGATTTCTTATACTGGGGTTAGCGCCACTATCGAGTAACCACTGTGCAATTTGTTGATGATCATTTAATAAAGACGTTATTATGGCGGTATCACCATTTCGATTAATGCTATCTAAAGTACTAATTTTCTTTGATAGTTCTATTATTAAAGCGAGATCTCCTGATTTTGCTAAAAGGTGCAATGGCGTATTTTTTAAGATATCTCTACTGTTTAGGTTTATTGGTTGCTTCAATAACCATCGAACAATATCGCTATACTGATATTTTATAGCGGTCGCAATAGGAGCATCGCCCTGAACATTTTTTCTATTTAAGTTTGCGCCTCTTAGATATTGTTTTATCACTAATTGTAGCTCGCCTGAATTTAATGCTAGTTCAAAAAGGGCTTGAGTTTGTGGACGAAATTGATTTCCGCTTACCTTTAAATTAATTTCGCTAAGTTTTTTTTCTGCTTGTTTATTACCTGCATGGGATGCCATTTGTAAATATTTAACTATTTGTTGGCGATTAATGCTTGTTTGTTCTTCTTTTAATAATAAAGTAGCTAAAAGATAAGCCGATTTAGGATAGATCTCTGCGGATCTAGTTAGAAGAGACATCGCTTTGCCCTTTGAAACTGAAACGCCGTTACCTGAAAGATATAATAAGGCTAGTTGATATTGTGCAACCACGTCTCCTTTATTAGCCAACAATCGAAGTTGGGTAGCCGCTTGTACATACTTTCCTTGAAAAAGCATTTGTTTTATATTTATGGGGGTTGGATGAAACTGTTTTGCCGATTGACTCTTTACACTGACAGCTATGCCTGAAAGAAAAAATAGAATGGTTGCGTTTAGTATCCAGCTATTATTGATCACCGATTTATTCTTGGTCATTTATTTATTCCGTACCATATTTTATTTCAACGCTCACACCGATTGACTTTAGTAAGCTCGTTGGCAGGATGCCACCAGCACAAACAACTACCGCCTGATTAGGTATTTCCTTTGTTTCATTCTTTAAATTTATCAATGCACTTTGTTTTCCAATGGCTTTAACTTGAGAGGAAAATAAAACGTTTAGTTTACCTTCGTTTTGAAGCAATTCGATTCTCTTTTGATTTTTCATTTTTGCTCGGCTAAAATTATCTTTACGATAGGAAATTGTGACGTCAGTATCGTATTCTTCTGCAATACTACAAGCGGCTTCAAGAGCACTATCACCACCGCCTACGACTAAGACTGATTTACCCTTATATTGACTAGCATCGACTAAACGGTAGACGACTTTAGATTGCTCCTCGCCCGGAACACCAAGTTTTCTAGGGCTACCACGTCTACCAAGTGTTAATATCACTGTTTTGCTTATGTATTCTGAGCGATTGGTTTTCACCTGATGTAGTCCATCAGGTATTTGAGAAATTGAAAGTAGTTCTTCATTTTCATTAATTATTAATTGATAACGACGAATAACACCTAACCAAAAAACCATTAATTTTTCTTTACTAATTTCGCCAAATTTTACTTTGCCAATGAGTGGCATAGTGGCTTCTTGCGTCATCACAATTTTTCCCTTGGGAAAGTGGGCTATGGTGCCGCCTTTACTTTCTTGATCGATAGTTACTGAATTCAGGTTACTTTTAACCGCCCCAAGTGTCGCTGTCATACCAGCCGGCCCGGCTCCGATAATAACGCTATCGAGTATCTCTTTGCTAAATGTCCTTTGTTTATTAATTATTTCCACATAACTCGTTACAGATTCCATTGCGAGGCGTCCCTGTTCAATGGCATTTCGAATCAACCCCATTCCTCCTAGCTCACCGGCAATAAAGATACCTTTTACACAAGTTTCGTAGTTCGGAGACACATTAGGTATTTCTTGTCCGCGCGTCGCATTGCCGAAGACTAACTTTATTGCGTCTTGTGGGCAAGCTGCTTTACAAGCGCCGTGACCAATACAATTTGTTGGATTAATCAACTCTGCTTGCTGATGAACAAGACCTAAAACATTATGTTCTGGACAAGCGCTAACACAAGATCCACAACCAATACATAAAGTAGGATCAATGATAGGATGCAAGCTTGCTGCGTGAATGAGTCCATCACTCAAGGATTGTTTTAAAATCGATTCACCTGTGTGGTGTTTACGTTTTCTCTTTAAAAAATAAATTCCAAAAATAATCAGTAGTGGGATCAAGTAAAATGAAATGATGATTAACCAATTTTTCAATAGTGCTTTCCTAAATAGAGTTAATATCAAATTATAGTAGAAAAAAATTAAGACGGTCTTAAGTTTAAGTGGTTATAGTCTATGCTGAAATAGTAGCATAAGAACTCTATTGAGTTGTGAACCATAAGTACTTTTTGATTTGGTTTAATGCTAAAATTGATTGAATAACCTAAAAATAAATTGAATAAAAATACGAATGAGAAAGATTAGCAATTACAATACTCCTTTATTTTCGTTACTCATTATTTCAACGCTTTTTATCGGCTGGCAAGAGCGAGACGAGTATTGGTTAAATGCGGAAAAAGGGTGGGGTTATGCGTTAGGAATTATTGGTGGTAGTTTAATGTTGCTGTTACTTCTATATCCACTACGAAAACATTGGAAGTTTACACGTCAATGGTTTGCTATCCATCACTGGTTTCGCATCCATATGATTCTGGGGATTGTTGGTCCGGTTTTAATTTTGTTTCATAGTAATTTTCAATTTGGTTCGCTCAATAGCAGCATTGCATTAATTTGTATGCTATTGGTTTCTAGTAGCGGTTTAGTAGGACGTTATGCTTATCAAAAAATACACCGAGGTTTATACGGTAAACAAATCGAATTTTCTGAGTTAAAGAAATTTTTTGATGAAAGTAAGCAACACTTTTTACAAAGTGCTTTATTAACGCCCGAGTTACTTAGCCAATTAACTCGGATTGAAAGCCATATTAACCAAAGGAAACCCAGTCTTTTTCGGGCTTATAAAAGCTTTAAAGAAACTTCTAGAATTCAAAAAAAACTTCGTTTAAAAACGCGCTTAGAAGCGAGAAAATTACTTAAAAATAAAGTAATGTTAAAATCCTTTACCATTGAAGCAAAGCATCTTCAAACAGGTATTAGCTACTTAAATAAAATGGCAAATTATGCTGTTTTTGCCAGAGTTTTTTCGATGTGGCACCTTTTTCATTTACCTATTTTCTTTATGATGTTGGCATCAGCGATTGTTCATATTGTTGTGGTTCACATGTACTAGAGCAACCATAATGATGACTTTTAAAATAAAATTTTACATGCGTAATATTTGGAGTTGGCAACGGGTTAGTTCTACCTTGATTTTTATCGCCTTAATGTTTGTTTTTATGTCGAATATTGTCGTAGCGGAAGAAGAATTAAGTTTAAAACAACTTTTATTAATGCCTGGTGATTTGACTCAACCGCATGTAAAGTTAGAAACTAAATGCGAATCCTGTCATGTCCATTTTGACAAGTCCAATCAAACACCTTTGTGCCTAGATTGTCATGAAGATGTCGCCAATGATTTAAAAAGGTCAAAAGGGTTTCATAGCCAGTTACCAACGCAACAAAAACAAGACTGTAAAACTTGTCACAGCGATCATAAAGGTCGAGATTTTGATATTGTTGCATTAGATCTCGAAGGTTTTAATCATTTAAAAACGGATTTCCCTTTAAAGGGAGAACATAAAGATTTACTTTGCCATAGTTGCCATCGTGAAGACGCTCAGAAAAAAGAAGCGTTACCAGCCGGTATTATTGCCCTGCCTCAAGCGAAGGCTTTTCGATTTAAAGTGTTTGAGTGCGGTAGTTGCCATAAAAATATCCATAACGATCTATCTAAACAAACGACTGCTCTATTGAATGATGGCTCTTCTTCCATTTCGAATCTTTCTAGTACAAGTCTATCTAGTTCTCCCAAATTTGAAAAATGCGATAGTTGCCATTCAGAAAAAGGTTGGGCTATTAACGAGTTTGATCATTCAAAAACAGATTTTCCTTTAAATGGTGAACATGAAGGTTTGGGGTGTCAATCATGCCATATCGGTCAACAGTTTAATTACGCTCTGAGTGGCGAGTGTCAGTCTTGTCATTTGGCTAAAGAGCCTCATTTGGGAGTTTTTGGTAAAAGTTGTAATGATTGTCATAGTGAAAAAACTTGGGAGAACACTCAATACCAGCATTTAAAAGAAACAGGCTTTGCATTAAAAGGGAAACATAACAAGCTTGAATGTATTGATTGTCATGGAGAAAAACTTAACCCGAAAACCCAGTGTATTTCTTGTCATTTAACTGATGATATTCACCAAGGTAGTAATGGAGAAAAATGCCAATCTTGTCATAATGAAAAAAATTGGGACAAAGCAAGCTTTGATCATAGTTTTGCTGAAACCGGTTTTATAATTGATGGGGGGCATGAAAATGTTAAATGTGAGTCATGTCATTTACCAGGTCTTTCTAGAAAAGAATTATCACAGGTGAATCAATCATTAAATAACATGAATATGGGGTTTGTGAAAAATATTAGCCTTGTTCGTCAATGTGTTGATTGTCACCGTGTGGACGATCCGCATTTTGAAAAATTAGGTAAAGATTGCGCTAAATGTCATACAACATTAGAGTGGAATCAATCAGTTGGATTTAACCATGACTTTACTGATTTTCCATTAACCGCGTCTCATCAAACATTAGTGTGTGATTCCTGTCATTTATCAGCTGATTTTAGCGAGCAAAGCGCTTCTTGTGTGGCTTGCCATCAGTTCGATGATATTCATCAAGGTAGTTTGGGTGAAAAATGTGAAACATGCCATGACTCATCCATATGGAGTCACTGGCAGTTTGATCATTTGACGCAAACGGACTTTCCATTAAGCGGCTCACACAAAAATCTACAATGTGGTCTTTGTCATATTGCTGTTGAAACTAAATTAAATGAGAAGGTCGAACAGCATCATCCTGATAAGGCTTGTTTTAGTTGTCATGGTGACGATGACATTCATCAAGGCGGGTTTGGAATTGACTGCCAGCAGTGTCATACCGAAAATAGTTTTGATGATTTGAGTTTTTGATCACCAGAGTTAAGGACGACAAACGTAAGAGGGTATTTTAATTATGAATTTAAAAAGTATATTTGGAAAACTTTTGTTAGTCGCGATGTTATGTAGTGCTATTTTAGCCGGCGAACTTGTAGCGAAAACTTTTGATCATCAAATGACGAATTTCTCTCTTGACGGTCAACATACAGTACTAGAGTGTCAAGATTGTCACCAAAATGGGGTTTTTAGAGGAACTCCCAATCAATGCGAATTATGTCATTCGAATACTAGCTCAATTGAATCGACCGCTAAATCACTTAATCATATTAAAACAGAAAATCAATGCGAAGATTGTCATACTACTCAGAGTTGGACTTCTGTTTTTAGAGTTTCTCATCAATCACTGAGTACCGATTGTTCATCCTGTCATAATGATAGCGAGGCTGATGGAAAGGGAGACTCTCATGTAGCTACTACTGAACAATGTGAGTCTTGTCATATTGATAATAATTGGGAAACTATTCCACTAATGGATCACTCACAGATTTTTGGAGATTGTTTTAGTTGTCATAATGGCGAAGTGTCAACAGGCAAAGGAAATGAACATATTCTATCAACGCAAACTTGTGAAAATTGTCACTCAACAGAGTTGTGGGAGCCTGTAGTAAAAGTTGATCATAATGAAGTAATCGGTTCCTGTTTTAGTTGTCATAACGGTGATATTGCTGCGGGTAAAGATTCCGAACATATATTAACGTCCGATACTTGTGAAACCTGTCATACATCGCAAGCTTGGGAGCCTGCTTTTAGAGTTGATCATAACGAAGTACTTGGTTCTTGCTCAAGTTGTCATAATGGCATTATTGCTACAGGTAAAGATACGGATCACTTTGCAACATCATTAGAGTGTGATGCTTGTCATAGCAATATTGCTTGGGTGCCTGCAACATTTAATCACTCGGATGTCATCGATAATTGTTTTAGTTGCCATGATGGAAATACGGCAGAAGGTAAAGATCCGAATCATATCCTGACAACAAATACTTGTGAAAATTGTCACGTGAATCTCTATTGGTCTCCAACATCTCAGGTTGACCATAATGAAGTTTTAGGGAGTTGTTCAAGTTGCCACGATGGCGTCATAGCCACAGGTAAAGATGCAGATCATCTTACAACCACCTTAGAGTGTGATGCGTGTCATAGTAATTTTGCTTGGGTGCCCGCAACATTTGATCACTCGGATGTCGTCGATAATTGTTTTAGTTGTCATGATGGAAATACGGCAGAAGGTAAAGATCCCAATCATATTTTAACCAGCAATACTTGTGAAAACTGCCATGTCAATCTTTACTGGTCTCCCACGGCACAGGTGGATCATAATGAAGTCCTAGGGAGTTGTTCAAGTTGTCATGATGGCACTATTGCTACTGGAAAGGGCGCTCAACATATTTTATCCACAGATTCCTGTGAAAATTGTCATTCAACAAATGTTTGGGAGCCTGTGGTGAATGTTGATCATGGAGAAGTGTTGGGGTCTTGTTCAAGTTGCCACGATGGCGTGATTGCAATGGGTAAGGATGCCGACCACCTAGCAACAACTTTAGAGTGTGACAGTTGTCATTTAACTAGCGCCTGGACACCGGCGGTTTTTGATCATGGTGATATCGTAGATGGATGCAGTAGTTGTCATGATGGTACAACAGCAACAGGTAAAGATCCTGACCATATTTTAAGTTCTGCGATTTGTGAAGCTTGTCATAATACGATCGTATGGGATCCTGTTATTCGAGTGGATCATAATGAAGTGCAGGGCTCTTGCTCAAGTTGTCATAATGGAACTGATGCGACAGGCAAAGGAGCGGATCATTTTGGCACTACACAGGAGTGTGATGTTTGTCATACAGTTAATGCGTGGGAACCTGTTATGGATTATGTGCATGTAGGTGCTTATCCAGGCGACCATCGAAAGAATCTTGATTGCACGGATTGTCATACCGGCAATCAAGAAACCATCCCCTGGGAGTTTCCTTATCAACCTGATTGTGCCGGTTGTCATGCCAATGAGTATCGAACTGGTCCACATAAAAAAACTGATAATCCTCGTAAAATTAATTACACGGTGTCTGAATTAAGAGACTGTACTGGTGCATGTCATATTTATACCGATGATTCTTTTACAAATATAAAGAAAACGCGTAATGGAGAGCATAAAGTTAGGGATGATGAGTTTTAGTGAATTATTTTAAGTTTGCTCCTATATTTTTTATAGGGATCTCGGTTAATTTGGCTGTCTCTTCTTTTTTATTTGCAGAGGATAATCGTCCGATCGAAGGGTATTCAGCACAAGTGCCGTTAAAGGCGCAGGCTGAGCATGCTTTAACAAAAAAGCAATATCTGCTGGCGGTGTCATTATTAACCAAGTTGTTGAAGTCATCTATATTATCAAAAAACGATGATGAACGAGCCTTTGCGATTGAGTTTTTAGGGGTTGCTAAAGAAAGGCTGTTTCAACTGGCGTTTGCAAAAAAATATTACTTAGACTATTTGAAAAAATTCCCAAAACATGTCCATCATGCAAGAGTAAAACAGCGGTTAAGAGGATTGTTAGGAATGCAAAGTCTTGCATCAAATAATCAAAAAATTTTAAAGTCAGGTAATCAGCGACGCCGAAAACAATTGAATAACACTCGAGGTAGTTTAGGTGCTAGCTACCGCAAAAGTGATTTAGTGAATGACTTAGGTAAAAGAAGAGAAACACTTTCATTGGTGGGTATTGACTTGAATGTGAGAGGTCAATATGAGCTTTCTGCTAGCTCGTTACAAGTCAAGGTTTCTGCCGGTCACTATCAAGACTTAACTGAAGATGAACGTTCAACTAATGACCGGTTGAGTTATTTAAATGTGATATGGAAATCGAATGATGGAAGTTATCGTGTCGATATTGGGCGCCAAAGAAATAGAAGAAAAGGGCTTTTTAATCGATTTGACGGAGTGGTATTCGGGTATGGCGTTAACAAATCGCAGACTCTTAATTTTTATGCAGGTTATCCTGTTGCTTCCTCTAAGAACTTATTTTTAGATCCTGATCGTTCGTTTGTTGGAGTGAGTTATGATTGGGATGATGTGCTCAAAAATATTGATATCAGCTTATTTGCAATAAACCAAACCATTGAGTCATTAACAGACAGGCGTGCAATCGGTGGTGAGTTGCGATACGTTAATCAAAGGACATCGGTTTTTAGTTTAATAGATTATGATATTTTTCATTCTGAGTTAAACGCATTTTTATTATCTGGCTCTTATTCGACTAAAGCTAGAACACGTTTTAATTGGTCGTTAAATCAAAGAAAAAGTCCATACATTAGCACCCGGAATGCACTCATTGGACAACCAGCCGATAGTTTAGAAGAATTACAAAATCTATTTATAACGGATGATGAAGTTTTGGATTTAGCATTGGATAGAACGTTAGAAAGTCGAAGTGCTTCGTTTCAAGTTAGTTATCCGATCTCTAAGAATTACGAGATCAGTAGTAATATCAATTGGTTGGATTTATCTGGAGCACCATCCTCTGGAGGTGTAGCGGAGATCATAGATCGTGGTGCCCAAATTTATTTGAATAGTTATTTGAGAGTAAGTAAGTTATTTAGTAAAAATGATACTAATCAGCTTGGCATTAGAATTTCGAAACTTGAAACTTCTGACGTTTGGTCAGTCTATATTTCGAGCCAATATCGATGGCTTAGGTTATGGAACTTTAGTGGTAAACTTAGATACGATCAACGAGAAAATACTAATGGCAGTAGCCAACAAAATATATCCCCCAGCTTTAGAATACAATACCAAGAAAAAGAACACTTCATTTATACTGAACTAGGAGCGATTTTATACACCAATCAGTTAGTTGGACTTGGTGATTTTAAAACAGATATTTATTATTTATATTTAGGTTATCAATTTTATTTTTGATTACTGATAGCATTGGCTAAACGTTCTAAAAGCTCTTCCGTGTCTTCCCACCCAATACAGCCATCAGTAATACTTTTAGCAAAAATTTCCGCTTTTCCATTAATCAGTTTTTGAGTACCTTCTTCAATAAAGCTTTCGACCATTACACCAAATATATTTTTTTCACCATTATTTAGCTGTTGACAAATATTATCACAAACGTCTAATTGCTTTTTAAATTGTTTTTCACTGTTGGCATGGCTAAAATCGATCATAATTTTTGGATTAATACCTGATTCTTTTAATTGTTTTGAAATTGATAGAACGTGTTGGCTATCATAATTTGGCTTTTTCCCACCTCTTAAAATGATATGGCAATCCTTATTACCTGCCGTTTCTACTATGGCAGAATGACCAAACTTGGTTACAGAAAGAAAATGGTGTGAAGCGCTTGCAGCACCAATTGCATCAACTGCAATCTTAATATCGCCATTGGTACCATTTTTAAATCCTACTGCACAGGATAATCCAGATGCTAATTCTCGGTGTACTTGAGATTCTGTTGTTCTCGCTCCAATGGCTCCCCAACTCATCAAATCAGCAATATATTGAGGGGTAATCATATCTAAATATTCCCCAGCAGTTGGTAGTCCTTTATCGTTGATATCGAGTAATAGTTTTCTTGCCAGTTTTAAGCCATCATTAATTTTACAAGAGTTATTTAAGTAAGGATCGTTGATTAAGCCTTTCCAACCAACCGTTGTACGAGGTTTTTCAAAATACACTCGCATGACAATTTCTAATTGTTTTTTATATTTTTCTCGCAACTCTATTAGTTTATCGGCATAGGCTAACGCTGCTTTGGGATCATGGATGGAGCAAGGACCAATGATCACCAAAAGGCGGCTATCTTCGCCATTCAAAATTGATTGAATTGCTTTTCTTCCCGTATAAACTGTTTTATTGGCTTTGTCTGATACTGGAAATTTCTCTAACAAAGCAACAGGAGGCAATAGCTCTTTTATCTTTTTTATTCTTAGGTCATCAGTTTGGTGTGTCATTTTAATTTTTGACTAGTTTTTAGGTAATTATAGTCAATTATTGAGTATAACTCTTTGAAAATCCAGAAAAATTGATTGAAACAAACTTTTTGTTCTATACATAGGTAGAGTAAATCTTGGAAATGAAATCATTATGGATAGGATTAAATTGAACCAATTAGTGGTTTAGGAGCCAAATAACGGAGGCTATTCGGTTAAACTTCTTGTAAAATGCCGACCTGTGAAATAGGGATAATCTTGCAGATATACTCTGTTGGTCACATTTCTAAACTGTGGAACCTTATTCTTTTAAATAAACATTGAGAAACGCTTTTTGCTTCAAAACCGGCAGGCTAATAGAATTGAAAATAAAATAAAGCTTACTTACGGTGTGGTAAGTATTTTTTCTATATTTACGTGCCTTGCTTCTATTGTATCAATGAAGAGTATAGCCTCTTCAGAATTTGGTGAAATAGAGCCAATTCAAAAGAAATTATTTAAATCTCAATTCCCAGAACAAAAAGATAAAACAACTGGAATTATCAGTTCCGATTATTCAATGTTTAATAGTTGTGGTTATTCCACAAGACCAGTGGTTAGTGATGATTCTCCCTATTCATATCAAACCAATTTAGAACAATCGAAAAATAGCAAACGATTTAATATTGAAAATATCATTATTGATGCCGATGAAATTCCTGTTAATAATCTAGAGCTTATCAAGTTGACTGGAAATGTTAGCATGATCACAGAGAGCTCCATTTTAAAAGCGGATCAACTTGTTCGTAATAAAACTAATGGAGTTGATCAAGCGATAGGTCAAATAACGCTTGAAACTGATGAGTCTTTGTTAATGGCAAAGGACTTTTTAAGGGATGGGAAAACTCAAACCATGACTTTGTCAGATGTCGAATATCATTATTTTGCGATCAATGGTAACGGCAATGCCGAATCGATAGAAGTGAATCAAAGCTCAGATGTGAGCACGTTAAAAAACTTAACTTTTAGCACTTGCCCTAAAGGCGATGGAAGCTGGTTATTTTCAGCTGATGAGCTAGCCTTAGATACTTCTAAAGGGTGGGCGGAAGCTTGGGGAATGTGGTTTAAACTTAAAGGAATTCCGATTTTTTATTTTCCCTATTTTAATTTTCCAATTGATGATCAACGTAAATCAGGTTTTTTAATGCCAGACGTCAGTCGAAATAGTCGTAATGGTTTAGACGTTAGGATGCCTATCTATTGGAATATTCAACCGAACATGGATGCAACCTTTGTTCCTAGAGATATCAGAAGTCGAGGTAATCAGCTTGGTATTGAATACCGATATTTAACAGAAAAAACATCGAACCGACTAGCTGTTGAAGCATTATCAAATGATAGTTTGGCAAAAAAATCACTGGTATCTAATCCGGAATTAGGTTTAGGTAATTATGGCTTGAGTGAAGATCGTTGGGGGATCGCTTTTAATAATCAAACCCGCTGGAATAAGAATTGGTCAGCAACCATTAGTGCCAGTAAAGTCAGTGATCGGGACTATTTTCGAGATTTAGGAACGGGATTGATTAACCAAAATTCTAATTCTAGCGAATCATTATTAGAAAGTTATGGAAGTATTTCTTATGTTGGCAATAATTGGTCAAGTCGTCTTTTTCTAGAGTCAACTCAATCACTAGTTGGACAGGAGCCGTATCGAAAGACGCCGAGTTTTGTAAGTCGAGCCATACATTTTGATCAATCGAGTGGTTTATTTTTGGAATTTGATAGTGAGATTGCTAACTTCACTCATACTGATAAAGAGCGAACTCACGGAATGCGTGTTAATTTAATGCCTTCGGTTAGTTTACCCTATCGAAATGCCTATTCATGGTTTACTCCGAAATTAGCATTTCAATCGACCCATTATGAGCAAGAAACTCCATTATTAGGTTCTTTAAGTTCTGATGAGTTAAGTCTTTCGAGAAATCTACCTATTTTTAGCCTTGATACAGGTTTAATATTTGATAGGCGTTTTAGCATTAATAAAGCTTTAGAAAAAAGTGAAGTCTCAGATAATAGAACAAAAACAAAACAAGTCATCACTCACACTTTAGAGCCTAGACTTTTTTATGCTTACATTCCTTTTAAAGAACAGTCTGAGATCAATAATTTCGATACTCGTCTACCGGATTTTAGTTTCAATCAGCTTTGGCGTGCTAACCGATTTTCTGGTAGTGATCGGATTGGGGACACTAATCATGTTGCGTTAGCACTAACTAACCGATTTACGGATAATGCGAGTGGTCGAGAGATAGCCTCATTTTCATTAGGTCGTAAGTATTTTTTTGATAGACGTCAAGTCACCCTATTTAATCAACAGGCTAATCAACAAGATAGCCAGGGTTATTCCAATAGTTTATTAACAGGCTCATCACTCGCTAGTTTGCCTAGCGTCAGCTTACAAGGTGAATTACAAAGCATTAATAATAGAAGAGCTCATCAAGTAAAAATTGATGCAAATAGAATTGAACAATCTGCATTATTAGCTGAATTTTCTTACCGAGCGAGTTCAAGTTTGGAGCTCACTAGTTATATTGAATGGGATGATAGTGACGGCCAAGGAAAAGGCACAAAAAAGGCAAGAAGTCGTGTAAAATATGAACCCATTGCTAATCATGTTGTCAATTTAAGCCATCGTGTTAGAAATGAGTTTGGCAATAAAAGTGAAGAAATTGATGTATCATTTCTTTGGCCTGTGAATAATCGTTGGCGAGTAGTTGGTAAATGGTACAATGATCTTAAAAACAATCGTACAATAGAGACTTTATTTGGAGTCGAGTACAAATCGTGTTGTTGGGCAGTCAGTTTTGTTTCTCGTCGGTATTTAGATGTTCGCTTAGATGCCTTTGGTAATCCGGTTGATATTGATTCAAGCCAAGGTCTAGGTAACGAGTTTGAAAATAGTTTACAATTAGATTTTAATATTATTTTAGGGAAAACACCGCCTAAAAATACAGGTATTGCGAAGCTGATCAAAAACAGCATAAGAAATCTTTAGTTATCAGTTTAAGCACCTAGTGGACTCAATAATTGATAATAGATAGATTTAAAACAGACAAATCAATTATTAATAAACAAATAAAGTTTAATCATAACAACTTGAAAGTGAAAATTATGAAAATATTAGTAGTAAAAAATAAAATATTAAGTGCTATCAATTCAATTGCTATTTTTGCAGTTTTATTAATGAGTTCTTTTTCATTGCAAGCCGATGTAAAAATGCTTGATAGAATCGTTGCTATTGTTGACGGTGATGTTGTTTTGGAAAGTGAGCTAGTCAGACGTTCAAATGCGATCATTAAACAAATTATAGAAAGAGATCAAAAAGTACCTTCTAAAGAGATTTTAAGAAAGCAAGTTTTAGAAAGGTTAATTGTTGAGGCGTTGCAATTAGATACTGCGAAAAGAGTAGGTGTCAGAATTAGTGATAGAGAATTAACGGCAACAATTGAACGAATTGCTGAAGGAAATAAGATTTCATTAGGACAGCTAAAAACAGAAGTTGAACTAGATGGGACGCCATGGCCAATTTTTACCGAAGATATGCGCAATGAAATAATGATTTCACGGATTAGAGGTGGAATGGTACAAAGGCGAATTCAAGTGAGCGATAAAGAAGTTGATAATATAGTCGCCTTAATGGATAAGGAAGGAGAAAGTAAACTGCAATATCATTTAGGTCATATATTATTGGCGATGCCGGAAGGTTCGAGTCCAGAAGACGTGACCGCAAAAAGAGAGCAGGCTAAAAAAATTGTTGATGCACTTAGAGGTGGTTCAAATTTTGAAGAGTTTGCAATTGCTTTTTCTAATGGTCAAAAGTCTTTAGAAGGTGGCGATTGGGGATGGCGACCATTAAGTCAGCTCCCAAGTTTGTTTGCAGGCACTGTTAAGAATATGGATGTTAATGATGTCAGTGAACCACTTAGAAGTGGAAGTGGATTACACATTTTGTTTTTAAAGGATAAAAAAGGCGGGTTTGAAACTAAAGTAGTGGTTCAGACTCATGTTCGGCATATTCTTGTTTCACCTAACGCTATAACGACTGACGGGCAAGCACTAGATAAATTGAAACTAGCAAAAGATCGCATTGAAAAAGGTGAAATTTTTGAAGATTTAGCTGTAGAAATTTCAGATGATAAATCCAATGCTTCACAAGGTGGTGATATGTCATGGGTTGATCCTGGGGCCTTTGTTCCTGAGTTTGAGCAAGCGATGGATGCTTTAGCTATAGGTGAACTAAGTGAGCCGGTCAAAACCCAGTTTGGATATCATTTGATCGAAGTATTAGGCCGAAGAGATCAAGATCAAACAGAAGATAAAAAGAGAGAGAGAGCTTATCAAATATTATCTAATCGGAAGTTTGAAGAAGAATCTCAAACTTGGATCAGTGAACTAAAAGAAAAAGCGCACATAAAAATTATTAGCGATAGTTAAATATAAGTAAGTAATCAACCTAAAATGAATACAAATACAATTGTTCCTCGGATTTTATTAACAATTGGGGAACCCGCTGGAATTGGCCCTGAACTGATCATTAAGTTAGCGCAGTGTGAATTTAATGCTCAGCTTGTTGTAATCGGTGATGGTGAGTATTTAAAGACCCTTTCCAAGTGTTTGAATCTTCCTTTAAGTTTAATTCCGATTGATTGGAGTGCACCGTCTGTTCAACATCAAACCAGTAGTCTTTACTTTGTTGATTTACCATTTAAAGAAACCGTAAAGCTTGGGGAGTTATCTAAAGTAAATGCCGTTACTGTTTTAGATTCTTTACATAAAGCGAGCAAACTTGCATTGCAACAACAAGTACAAGCTCTGGTGACTGCGCCGGTTCATAAAGCCAATATTAATCAAATTGAACCATCATTTTTAGGTCATACCGAATATTTTGCGTCTAAGGCAAAAATCAGTAAAGTCGTTATGATGCTTGCCACTGATAAACTCAGAATGGCACTAGCTACAACTCACCTTCCTCTAAGCGAAGTAAGCCAATCAATTACGCAAGAAATGCTTAAAGAAGTCACATCTATTATTGATCATAGTTTCAAAACCTATGGCTTAAAACAACCTAAAATTGCGGTTTGTGGATTAAATCCTCACGCAGGTGAAAATGGACTTTTAGGGCTTGAGGATCAAGTAACCATAGAACCTGCAATTCAATTCTTAAAAAAAAATGGTTTAAATGTAGAAGGTCCATTCCCCGCAGATAGTTTGTTTACACCGCAAAAACGGGAAGCTTTTGATGTGTTTTTGGCAATGTACCATGATCAAGGTTTACCGGTTGTAAAAGCCATTGGTTTTGGAAGAACGGCTAATATTACTTTAGGACTACCTTATATCAGAACTTCGGTTGATCATGGCACGGCATTAGATATAGCCAATAAAAATTGCGCATCACCATCTAGTTTTATCTATGCGATAAATTATGCGATAGAAATGTCACAAGGAAAACTGCCTCAATGAAAATTTTTGATCCAACGAAGCATCAAGCAAAAAAACGTTTTGGACAAAACTTTCTACATGATGGCAATATCATCGATCGTATCGTTTCCAGTATTCGAGCGACGGAAGAAGATAATATAATAGAAATTGGACCCGGTTTGGGGGCAATTACAAGACAACTTCTGCCAATCACAAAAAAGATGAATGTCATTGAGCTTGATAGGGATATTATTCCAAAACTGAAATTCAACTGTGATGGATTAGGCGAGTTAATTATCCATCAAACCGATGCTTTAAAATTTGATTATGATCAACTTTATACTTCAGAACCTCAAGATGGAGAATCAAGTCGTGTCAATTTAATGAGAGTGGTTGGTAATTTGCCTTATAATATTTCTACGCCAATATTATTCCATTTATTCAAATATGCCAATAAAATAAAAGATATGCACTTTATGCTTCAAAAAGAAGTGGTGGAAAGAATGGTCGCAAATCCAGGTAGCAAAACTTATGGGCGATTAAGTGTTATGACGCAGAGTGTCTGTGATACGAGGATGCTTTTTATTGTTCCTCCAACAGCTTTTACGCCGGCACCGAAAGTTGAATCAGCAATTGTTTGGCTCGCACCTAGAAAAAAAAAATTGGATATAAAAAATCGTAAATTATTTGCTCTAATAGTCGCGGAAGCATTCAACCAAAGACGAAAGATATTGAGAAATGCGTGGCGAAAACGAATAGGAACTGTAGATATTGAGTCATTAGGAATTGATCCGAGTTTGCGCCCTGAGAATATTTCTTTAGAGGAATTTGTTAAGACTAGCAATTTTCTGAGTTAAATATTCAGTTTAAGTTAATGCGACAAAGGTAAAATAGAAGAATATCCCTGTTAAACATTAAGGTTCTTCCAATGAATCAGTCAAAACTGATACTTTTATTACCAATTTTCATTATTCTAAACGGTTGTACCACTATGGTGTCTAGCGAGCACCAAAAAGGTCATCACCGACATAATCGAGTTTCTGTAGGTGTTCATGCACACGGTCCTGGTGGGTTAGGTGCACTTATAGTTGGTGGGATCATTGGTGCAATAATTAATGAAGCTTCTCATGAGTCAAATGAAAAGTGGCTAGAGGAAGAAAAGCAAGCGAAAGAAAAAATAGTTCAAAAGGAAAGGGATCGTGAGCGTATTAAGAGTCGTAGCCAAATGACAAAATGGTATCAATTTGGAAAAGATCAAAAGTGTTATGAAATGCAAGTCATTTCAGGTATCACTGATGTTCTAGCTACCGTTGATAATAAGTATTGTAAACCTTAAGTACCTTCTCAATAAGTCGGGGCAAAAGCGATTAAATTATAGCCCTTGTCCAGTAAGTGACATCATAAACTTTCGTTATTTCATAAAACAATTCGTTTTTTACTTGACAGTTTTTCTCAGGAAAACTTAAAAACAGGTTGTTTGGCAAGTTGTCGTTAACCTCTCTCCTTGAGATCCTGAGTGCCTCTCAGTTAAGCATATTCGCTCGTCTGCATCTCGGCCTTGCTCGATTATTTTTTACCCACCTTAAATGATCACTCAGGCCGTTAAACTTTGCATTAAAAACCAATGGTACAATAACGCCATAGCAATAATCCTAGATTAATCAGTTGAAAATTGTATAATTCTGTAACCTACTGAAATTAAGGAT
>CAZRPK010000036.1:0-25859 GCA_964601915.1 uncultured Kangiella sp.
AATATTTTATTGCTGAAGAAGTGAAATTTAAATTAAGCAATTAGTATTAAGCATCGCTAAATAGCCATATATTGGTTGCTGAATTTAGTAAAGATGATGAGTTAAATACTCCGGCAACTCTAGGTGATTTATTAAAAGAGAAAATGGTCCAAAACTAGAAACTGAAATGTTAAGTTAATTGGAGCTTTTTAAGGTGAAGATTTTACTTAACAATTTTGACTAAAATGCTCATAATCTATTGATTTTGGACATTTTTTTTTGCTTTTTGAGTGTAAATTGTCTATTGTGTTAATTACCGATTTAAGTCGGGCTATATTGGTTATACAAAGTAATGCAATAAGCTATAAAGAGCAGGGTAGTTAGACATGACAAAATCAGAATTGATTGAGCGGTTAGCTGAAAGGCAAACCCAACTATCTCTAAAAGATGTAGAACTTGTTGTTAAAAGCCTTTTAGAACATATGGCTCAATCATTAGCGCAGGGTAAACGAATTGAAATTCGAGGTTTTGGAAGTTTTTCTTTGCATTTTCGTGAGCCACGAATAGGGCGAAATCCAAAAACAGGTCAATCAGTTGAACTAGAAGGTAAATATGTACCTCATTTTAAGCCAGGTAAAGAATTAAGAGATCGTGTAAATGAAAGTTTAAACAATCCTGAGAATAGTAAGTAAGAAATAGAAATAACTTTCAGTTAAGTTTACTTAGGATTGACTTAAAGAATAAAAATTTAAAATAAAGGTTGACTAGCCCCCCATCAATCAACATAAAATAATAGCAAATCATTTTCCTAGATTAATCAACTAACCAATTAATCTGACTATCATTCTATTAGGGACTTTCTCAATTCATGGGTAAATCACTCGTTATAGTCGAGTCGCCGGCTAAAGCTAAAACAATCAATAAATACCTTGGAAATGATTACATTGTTAAATCAAGTGTCGGTCATGTTCGAGATCTTCCTACTAAAGTGTCTGCAGGCAGTTCTGATCCAAAAGAACGAGCAAAAAAAGCAGCCTATACACGTAAACTTTCACCTGATGCAAAAGTAATCCATAAAGCCAAAATGGCGAAAGAGGGATTGTTTAAGCGGATGGGCTTAAATCCTGAAAATGATTGGGCGGCAGAGTATGTGACTTTACCAGGTAAAGAAAAGGTTGTTAAAGAACTCAAAAAATATGCTAAAGACGCCGATAAAATCTTTCTCGCAACGGATTTGGATAGAGAGGGAGAGGCAATTGCATGGCATTTGCGTGAAGAAATTGGCGGCAGTGATGATAAATACCAACGCGTTGTTTTTAATGAAATCACTAAAAAAGCTATTACTGAAGCTTTCTCTAAACCAACAGAGCTGGATATGGATTTCGTCAATGCTCAGCAAACTAGGCGCTTTTTAGATAGAGTTGTTGGTTTTATGGTATCACCATTGCTTTGGAAAAAAGTATCACGAGGACTATCTGCTGGTCGCGTGCAATCGGTAGCCGTTAAGTTGATTGTAGAACGTGAAAGAGAAATTCGTATTTTTATTCCTGAAGAGTATTGGAGCTTAACCGCTGATACTATTACGGCAAAGAATGATGCACTCAATTTGGAAGTTAGACGTTTTCAAGGTAATAAGTATCGTCCGGTAAATAAAAAAGAGAGCGATGAGCTACAGGCAAAATTACTGAAAGCTGATTTGTTGGTCGAAAGTTGTGATAGCAAACCCACTAAGAGTAAGCCCAGTGCACCCTATATCACTTCAACACTACAACAAGCGGCAAGTACACGTTTAGGCTATAACGTTAAAAAAACAATGATGCTGGCACAGCGTCTGTATGAAGCGGGTTATATTACCTATATGAGAACAGATTCGACTATGCTAAGCCAAGATGCTTTGGCAATGTGTCGTGACTATATTCAAGAAAACCATGGTGACAGGTATATACCTGAGGCGCCAAAATACTATTCAAATAAAAACGGTGCTCAAGAAGCACATGAGGCTATCAGACCGACTAATGCCCGAACTCGTACAAAGCACATTAAAAATGTCGATGATGATGCTGTCAAGCTCTACAACTTGATTTGGAGTCAATTTGTTGCCTGTCAAATGACAGATGCTATTTATGACGTGACCAACTTGATTGTTAAGGCGGATGATTTTAAATTAGCTGCAAAAGGTCGAGTCGTTAAATTTGATGGTTGGACATCGGTACAACCGCCTCGAAAAAGTAAAAATGATGATGATACTATTTTACCAGAAGTAAAAGTCGGTGAAATACTTGTGCTAGAAAAGTTGCTACCTAAGCAGCATTTTACAAAACCTGCACCACGATATAGTGAAGCCGCTTTGGTAAAAGAATTAGAAAAGCAAGGTATTGGTCGTCCTTCAACCTACGCTTCGATTATTTCTACAATTCAAGATCGTGGTTATGTGATTGTTAAGAATAGACGTTTTTATGCCAATAAAATGGGCGAAATTGTCACTGATCGACTCAGTGAAAGTTTTGATAATCTTATGGACTATTCGTTCACGGCAAAAATGGAAGAGACGCTTGATACCATAGCCAACGGTAAACAATACTGGAAAGAAACTTTAACCGACTTTTATAACGATCTAACTAAACGTCTCGAAAAAGCAGAGTTACCGGTTGAAGATGGTGGAATGGAAAATCAAAAATCCGTTAACATGGAAATGATTTGCCCTAAATGTGAAACTAATACTATGATGATCCGTAATTCATCCATGGGAACATTTTTAGGTTGCAGTGGTTTTTCTTTACCACCTGATGAACGCTGTAAACATACAATGAATTTAATCACTGATGATGAAATAGAAGCGGTGGATAAAGATGAAGAAGCTGAGAGCCGGAACCTATTGTTGAAAAAACGTTGCCCATTTTGTGAATCGGCAATGGATGGTTATTTAATTGATGAAGATCGTAAACTACATGTATGTGGTAATAATCCTGGTTGTAAAGGCTATTTGATTGAAGAAGGTAGCTTCAAAATAAAAGGTTACGATGGTCCTATTATCGAATGTGATAAATGTGGCGATAACATGGAATTAAAAGTAGGGCGCTTTGGTAAGTATTTTGGCTGTAATAATGAAGAGTGTAAAAATACGCGTAAATTATTACGTAGCGGTGAAGCTGCTCCACCAAAAGCTGATCCTATCTCTATGCCTGATTTAAAGTGTTTAAAAGTTGATGATCATTATATTCTTAGAGATGGCGCGGCAGGTCTATTTTTAGCAGCAAGTCAGTTTCCACGAAATCGTGAAACACGTGCGCCATTAGTTTCTGAATTATTGTCAGTTAAAGAACAACTCGATCCTAAGTTTGACTATTTAACTTTTGCACCTGTTAAAGATCCCGATGGTAATAGCGCTATGTATCGATACAGTCGTAAAGTGAAAGAACAATATGTAATGACTGAAATTGAAGGTAAAGCCAGTGGTTGGTCGGCTCATTATGTAAACGGAAAATGGGAAGAGACTTTAAAAAAGAAAGTCGTTAAAAAGAAAGCAATCAAGAAAAAAGCTGTGAGAAAAAAAACGCCAGCAAAGAAATAAACTATTTGTATTAGCTGAAACTGGAAGGTGTTCATTCTAGTTTCAGTTTGATCGTACTACAGGAATAAATTTAGAAATGCTAAAATTTTCGAACGGAGACAATCAAAAAACACACTCGCAGGATTTTTAAGTTCAGTAGGATTTTTGTTAACCAATTGCACTTATTATTGCCAGTTTTGTGGTTAACATTATAACATAATAAAGTAAGGCTCCAAAAGGAGCCTTTGTGAAAATATTATTGGTTTAAAAATCAAATAGTTACAGCTTACCTTTAACTAACTTTGCTAAGTTGTTAATTGTAGAGAAAAGCTCAAAATCTAGGTCATCATCTTCTAAAACAATATCGAATTCTTCTTCTAATCCTCCAATCAAACCAATGATTTGAATTGAGTCTAAACCTAACTCTGCAACGAGTTCTGAATCATTGCTTATTTCAGCAGGATCTACACCAACTAGGACTTTTTCTACGATAAGGGCTTTGATTTGATCTTGAATTTTGTTGTCTGACATTTTGTTCTCCATAAAACGATAATTGTATAATTTAAAATATTTTTTCTTAATTCACTAACTAAAATTAGGCCATTTCTTGAGCTTGATGCTCTAGTTTGAGACGATCAGTTTTACCCGATTGCCCAATTGGAAATTCTTCTATTTTGACTATTGTGGATGGCAACATGTAATGTGGCAAGTCATTTTTGCAATGCTTGAATATTTCGGTTTGATTTAGATCAACACGACCATCCTTTGATTGGCTTGGAATGATAAAAGCGAGCAATTCTTCGCCAATAGTTTTAGAACCATCTGGTGACTTTCTATCTCTTTTAACGACTACACACTGTTCCACATCGTCATGCTTTACAAGGCTACTCTCAATTTCCCCCAGTTCGACACGATATCCAAATATTTTAACCATTTTATCGGCTCGACCTTTATAGATCCAATGGCCGTTTTCATCCAAATAGGTAACGTCTCCGGTTCGGTAGGCTTTAATCCCTGGCTTACCAGGAACATTTGTCCAATAGGGCGCTCCTTCGTTTGATTCCCCCCAGTACCCACTCATTAACGTAGGCCCATAAATACATAGCTCCCCAACATTGTCACCTTCACCCACCTCAGTATCTATAAATGAGAAATGATTGGGCAAAGTTTTACCAATAGGTAACGGTTGATCATCTTCTGGGATATCACTAGCATCAAAATAGGTACAAACGTTAGTTTCTGTCGGACCATATAAGTTGTAATACTGAACATCTTCCGGCAAAAATGACTTAAATAATCGGCAGGTTTCAATTGGGAAAACTTCACCCGCGAATAATAGTGTTTTAAAATGGCTAAAATCACGTTTATGCAGGTTACCATTCAGAGCCATTAGACTAAGTGCCGATGGAACTGCATAAAGTGTGGTAATTTCATATTTCTCAAGAAATCCAGACAACCTAGTGGGAAACATTTTAAATTTTTCAGGAATAATATAAAGACAACCACCACTTGAGAGACCGGTAAATAAGTCGAAAGTAGATAAATCAAAGGTAAAGGGAGCCATTGATGCTATTCGATGAGTCTCATCAACATTAAACTCGTTTTTCGCCCAAGCTGGGAAAAACTGAGCGGCGGTATGTGAAACTGTTACACCTTTAGGAACGCCTGTAGAGCCAGAAGTGTAAAGGATGTAGGCAATATCAGACCCTTTAACAACGTTTGGTTTATGTTCTTTAATTGAAATTAACTGATCTTCAGATGCCGTATCTAATTCTGCAAATATCGATTGCCATTGGTTAGATTCAAAAGTTAAGGATTTATCTTTATCAACGAACAATTCTGGATTTAAAGTTTCCTGTATTATTAAATCAAACTCACCATTATTAATGATTGTGTTTAGTCGGTTAGCTGGCCAAGTTGAACCGAGCGGTACATAGGTATTTCCGGCTATTAGAACGCCAAACAAGGCGACGATATTATCGATTGATTTTGGCAATATCAGCGCGGTTCTTTTATTCGGGGCATGATTATTAGCAACAAGCCATTGAGCAAATAAATTGCAACGGCAAAGAAGATTGGAGTAAGTTATCTCACCGCAGTCTGTCCATATCGCATTATTGTTAGGATGAGCTAAAGCTGCATCAATAAAACCCTGCTGAATAGTTGTTAAATACTGATTTGTTTTGGGTTGTCCATATTCCATCTTTTGTCCTAAATATTTATTCTGGTTCTTTTGAATTCAAGCATTAAATGGTACAAGCCCAATTTTTTGCAGATTCTGTGGTAATTTCAATAACTTGTCAATGTAAGTATGTCGCATGTTTTATTGCAGTTTCTGTGAGAGATCCCTGCGCTGACTTTGTGTATAGAAATCAAATGAGGTAGATTAGCTATCTCTTTGTAAATGCTCGATTTTATTGGCAACGCCATCCCATTTTTTAGCTTCAGGTAAAGGCTCTTTTTGTTCTGTAATATTTTCCCACTTTTGAGCGAGATCGGCATTAATGGCAATAAATTGTTCCTGTCCTTCAGGTAAATCATCTTCTTCAAAAATTGCTTCGGCAGGGCACTCAGGTTCACACAAGGCGCAATCGATACACTCATCAGGGTCTATTACGAGGAAATTAGGTCCCTCATAAAAACAATCTACAGGGCACACTTCGACGCAATCTGTGTATTTACACTGGATACAATTGTCGGTAACAACAAAGGTCATTTGGTTTCACTCCAATTTTTTCTATTTTCTGTCAATTCAAAGATCAAAGCTAATGCTTCTTTTGGGCTCAATTCGTTAGGGTCGGTATTTTCCAGTATTTTGAGTCTAGGGTCGAGGATTTCTATTGGTTTTAATGTGGTTTTTAACTGATTAATAATTCCACTATCCTCTTCATTTTCGATTGATTTAAGCATTTGATTTCGTGATTGATTAGTAGATTCTAGTTCAATTTGAATAGATTCTGCTTTTTTTGTGACACTAAAAGGAACACCCGCTAATTTTGCGACATGAAGACCATAGCTTTTACTCGTTGGACCTATATGGACTTGATGATCGAGTATTAATTTATCGCCATGCTGAATTGCGCCAAAGTGACAATTCTCGATTGACTGGGTGTTATCTGCTAGCTCGGTTAATTCAAAGTAATGAGTTGCAAATAGAGTCAGGGGTTGAATTTTTTCGCTTAAGTGAGACAAGGTAGCGGATGCGAGTGCAAGTCCATCAAATGTGCTGGTTCCACGACCAATTTCATCAAGTAAAACTAAACTTGATTTGGTCGCATTGTTTAAAATATTAGCTGTTTCACTCATTTCAACCATAAAAGTAGAGCGTCCACCGGCTAAATCATCGGATGCGCCAATTCGAGTATAGATACTATCCATCATACTTAGTTCAGCAGATTGTGCGGGGACAAAACTCCCACAGTGAGCTAGCAATACGATAATGGCAGTCATTCTCATATAGGTCGATTTACCGCCCATATTGGGTCCGGTAATTAGCTTGCTATTAATATTTTCTTGAAAAATAACGTCATTTGGAATAAATGCTTCATTTTGATAATTTTCGACAACGGGATGTCTTCCTTGTTGAATCCTCAAGGCTCTATTTTTTACAAAGTTAGGTTTGATGTATTGGTGCTCAACGGCAGTTTTTGCAAAAGAATAAAGAACATCGAGCCGCGCAATGGCTTCGGCTGTATTCATTAAACCGTCTACATCAACCTGTAAAGTTTCTAGCAATTGTTGATAAAGTCTTTTTTCTAACGCAAGGGCTTCAGATTGGCTAGATAATACTTTGTCTTCAAGCGTTTTTAATTCAGGCGTAATAAATCGCTCTGCATTCTTCAAAGTTTGACGCCTGGTATAATGAATGGGTGCTAAATCGGACTGAGATTTAGAAATTTCTATATAAAAACCATGTACGCGGTTATAACCAACTTTTAAATGAGTAATGCCCGTTGCTTGTTTCTCTCTTTGCTCCATATCATCAAGTAATTGCTCTGCGCTACCAAACAATGCTCTTAACTGGTCTAACTCATTGTTAAAGCCGGTTTTAATGACATTACCATCTCTAAGCACTACTGGCGGATTGTCGAAAACAGATTCTTCAAGCAATTCTTTAGTTTTGTTATGGAGAGTTAATTGCTTGCCAATCTTTTCTAACACGGGTTGTTTTGATTTTAGAAGCCAACTTTTAATATCGGGTAATGCCTGTAAACTCTCCCGCAAGCTAGTTAAATCTCTTGGTCGTGCGGATAAAATAGCGATACGGGTTAACAGCCGTTGCATGTCTTTTATGTGAGCAAGGCTTTGAGCCAATTCATCAAGATCAAGATCATTAGTAAACGCTTCAACAGTGTTTAATCGAGCATTGATAATCGATGGATCCCTTAGTGGAGAATGAAGCCATGACTTTAATAGCCGTGTTCCCATCGAAGTATTAGTTTGGTTGATGACATTGAATAAGGTTTTTTCATTTTGAGCAAAGATATTTTCGGTGATTTCTAAATGTTTTCTGGTAAAAGTATTAAGGTGTAATAAACCGTGGTTATCGGAATGATTAATAGTTTTAATAAAGGATAGGGAGGATTGTTGTGTGTGCTTTACGTAATTAAGTAAGCAACCAGCGGAACATACACCGGCCTGTAATTCTTCACAGCCAAAACCTTCTAAGTTTGACACATTGAAATGCTGGATCAGTTTTTGATAGTTCTGCGAGTAATCAAACTGCCAATCTTCCTCTTGTTTCAATAACAATTGAGAGTTAGAAAAAGCATCTTTTAGTTTTGATGGAATTAGAACCTCCGATGGATTAATCCGCGCTAACTCATTATTTAAGAGCTCAAAACTATTAAATTCAGAACAATTAAAACGGCTAGTAGAGATATCCATCCAAGCGAGTCCAAACAATTGACGCTTTGGCTTACTTAGTTTTAGGACATAACAAGACGCTATCAGATTATCGCTTTTTTCATCAAGTAACGATTCTTCGGTTAATGTTCCGGGAGTGATAATTCGAACAACTTTTCGTTCAACCGGACCTTTACTAGTAGCAGGGTCACCAATTTGTTCGCAAATAGCGATTGATTTGCCAAGTTTGACAAGCTTTGCTAGATAGTTATCAACGGCGTGATAGGGGACGCCCGCCATTGGAATTGGATCACCATTGGATTTACCCCTTTGGGTTAATGTGATCCCCAACCATTTTGATGCTTTTACTGCATCTTCAAAAAATAACTCATAAAAATCCCCCATACGATAAAATAATAAAATGTTGGGATGTTGCGCTTTAATTGTTAAAAATTGCTGCATCATTGGTGTATGCAGTGACTTTGTTTTAGAAGCTTTCTGAGTCGTTGTTTCCATCTCTAAAAATGATTTTTGTATGGTTTCTTTCACATTTAAGTTTGATTTTGTTATCTTGGAAAGTAGTTTAACTGATTGTATATAGCCGTACCACATCAAACAAAAAATCTAGCAAAATATAAATGAATTACAAACTGATGATAAACGAGAGTGTGATGTTAAAAGAAATACAAGAATTATCAAAAATATTAATCAATAAGGAAATAAAGTTGGTAACAGTTGAGTCTTGTACTGGCGGTTTGGTGGGGAAAATTATTACGGATCATTCCGGTAGTTCTGAATGGTATGAATCTGGTTTTATTACTTACAGCAATGAAGCTAAACATAAATTGGTTGGAGTGAGTCGTAAATTGATAGTGAGTTACGGAGCTGTTTCAGAGCAAGTGGCTTGTGCTATGGCATCTGGCGCATGCAGTATATTTCCAAATGCTGTATCGCTTAGCATCACAGGGATTGCGGGGCCTGGAGGTGGTAGTGATGATAAGCCGGTTGGACTTGTCTATTTATCGGTTTGTTATAGTGGAAATTCTAAAACAATTAAATGCCATTTTGTTGGTAATCGCGACTCTGTACGAGATTCCGCACTTAGAAAAGGATTAGATTTGGTTAGCGAATTTGTGATCAGTTAAAATTAGATTGGGTTAATTTTTTTATCATCCACCGAATAATTGCGACAACCAATAATGCAAACAGAATTCCAACTAAATCAGCTACCATATCCCAATAGCTAAATGCTCTGCGTGGAATAAAGGATTGAATAAGTTCGACCGAAATACCGAGTCCCATAGAAACTAGAATGACCCAATAGGTTTTCAATAGTGGAAATGCTAGAGTTGTTGCAAAAGCAAATGCGCCAAAACCCATAAAGTGGAATACCTTATCCATATGTCGATAAGGTGAATGTACGTGAACATTAGGCATTAAAGTAACATAGAGTAAAACCAAAGCGATGATCATCAAAAGAAACTTCCATGTCTTAGATACTTGGTGACCAAAAACAGCGGTCAAAAGATTGTTTATTTTCACGTGATTGTTCGATTTCTTGTCGGATTTGAATTATTTAAGCTATTGTAGCAATAGTAAACGTGAGATCAAGATTAATCCCGTACAATTTTGATCAGAGAAGAGTAAATATTCTATAATTTTCGGTAGTATGAACATTGTCTGAAATTTCAATTCTGTTATTATACCGCCCACACAAAAAAGCGTAATAAAATCAATGAGAAAAAGAAATCATCTTAGTCAGTTAGAGTCTGAAAGTATTCAGATATTTAGGGAAGTTGCTGCGGAATTTGATAACCCGGTAATGCTTTATTCAATCGGTAAAGATTCATCTGTTTTATTGCACCTTGCGCGTAAAGCTTTTTTCCCCGGAAAGATTCCATTTCCATTATTACATGTGGACACCAATTGGAAATTTAAAGAAATGATTGAATTCAGAGATAAGATGGCAAAAGATCTTGGATTTGAATTATTAGTTCATAAAAATCCCGAAGGTTTAGAAATGGGGATCAGCCCTTTTGTACATGGTAGTGCAAAACACACTGATATTATGAAAACACAAGGTTTAAAGCAGGCTTTAGATCATTACAAGTTTGATGCTGCATTTGGCGGTGCTAGGCGCGATGAAGAAAAATCTCGGGCAAAAGAGAGAGTTTATTCTTTTAGAGATGCGGAGCACCGATGGGATCCTAAAAATCAACGCCCAGAGCTCTGGAATATATACAATGGACGCGTAGATAAAGGTGAAAGCATTCGAGTCTTTCCTTTGTCAAACTGGACGGAATTAGATATTTGGCAATATATTTATCAAGAAAATATTGAAATCCCTTCACTTTACTTATCTGCAAAACGACCAGTAGTTGAACGTGATGGTGTTTTAGTGATGGTTGATGATGACCGTTTACCTTTGGAAGAAGGTGAAGTACCAGAAATGAAATCAGTTAGATTCAGAACGCTTGGTTGTTACCCTTTAACAGGAGCCGTTGAATCTGAAGCGGCGACTTTGCCAGAAATCATTCAGGAAATGTTGTTAACTAAAACATCTGAAAGACAAGGTCGGATGATTGATAATGATTCTACAGGCTCTATGGAAAAGAAAAAAATGGAAGGGTATTTTTAGAGTTATTTATTAAAACTTTGTTAAAATTCAATGTATTAAACATATATCTTCAAGTAAATTATTTAAGTAAATAGAACATATTTTAGGAGAAATGGTTATGTCGCAAGACGGCCTAAACGAAAACTTAACATGGCATCAGCACGAAGTAACAAAAGTTGTGCGCGCAAAGCAAAAGTCACAAAAGCCCTGTGTTCTTTGGTTTACTGGATTAAGCGGTTCCGGAAAATCAACTATTGCTAATTTATTAGAAAAGAAATTGTATTCGATTGATAAACAAAGTTACTTATTGGATGGAGACAATATTCGCCATGGTTTATGCGGTGATTTAGGTTTCTCTGACAGAGATCGTGTTGAAAATGTTCGAAGAGTTAGTGAACTGGGTAAATTGTTTGTTGATGCTGGATTAATAGTACTAACTGCTTTTATTTCTCCGTTTAGAACTGATAGAGATTTTGCTAGAGGTTTGTTGGAAGAAAGTGAATTTGTAGAAGTCTTTGTTGATGCACCTTTATCAGTATGTGAAGCGCGCGATCCTAAAGGTCTTTATAAGAAAGCACGAAGAGGCGAAATTAGTAAATTTACTGGAATTGATTCTGAATATCAGTCGCCAACTAAGGCGGAAGTCCATTTGGATACTGAAAAGCATTCTGCAGAAGATTGCGTTGACCTTTTAGTTAAATATTTAACTGATAATAAATTTTTAAACTAGTCGGACTCTAAACTAGATCCATTATTTACACTACTAATTTAATAACACATTGATTTTCGATAGGATTTTAACGAAATGACCTCAGAAGCAGATATATTAGAAACTAAAAAATTAGAAGCTGACTTATTAGAAACAGACATCTTAGGCTATTTAAAACGCCATGAAGAAAAAGATTTACTACAATTTTTAACTTGTGGCTCTGTGGATGATGGTAAAAGTACATTAATTGGTCGTCTATTACATGACTCAAAAATGATTTTTGAAGATCAATTAGCAGCCATAGAACAAGATAGTAAAAAATCAGGAACTCAGGGTGAAGAGATTGATTTAGCCTTGCTAGTAGATGGTTTACAGTCGGAAAGAGAACAAGGCATTACCATTGATGTTGCTTATCGTTATTTCGCAACTGAAAAACGAAAATTTATTATCGCCGATACTCCTGGCCATGAACAATATACGCGGAATATGGCAACAGGAGCTTCTAATTGTGATTTAGCGGTTATCTTGCTTGATGCAAGAAGTGGTGTAAAAGCTCAAACTCGACGACACAGTTACATTGCTTCATTGCTAGGAATAAAAAACATTATCGTTGCAGTTAACAAGATGGATCTAGTTGACTATAAACAAAGTGTATTTGATGAAGTAAAATCAGAGTACTTAGCGTTTAGTGAACAATTAAATTTTGATGATATACGCGTTATACCCTTGTCAGCACTTAAAGGCGATAACGTCGTTAATACGACGCCTGAATTAAACTGGTTTCATGGCTCAACCTTTATGTCAGCATTAGAAGAAACCGTAGTAATAAGAAATAAAGAGTCCGGTGGATTTAGATTGCCAGTGCAATGGGTGAATAGACCCAACTCTGAGTTTCGCGGTTTTAGCGGAAATGTTGTTGGTGGAACAGTTAAAGTTGGTGATAACATCGTTGCATTACCCTCAGGTAAAACGTCAAAGATTACTAAAATAGTCACTTTTGATGGCGATATAGAAAGTGCTGACAACGGTCAAGCAGTTACCTTAACGTTAGAAGATGAAATCGATATTAGTCGTGGTGATATGATTTGTCCTGTCGATCAGAAAGCCCATTTAGGTAGCTTATTTGAGGCTGATATTGTTTGGATGTCAGAAAAAGCGCTGATGCCCAATAAACAATATGATTTTAAATTTTCGTGTAAGTATAGCTCAGGTAGTATTGATGAAGTTTTACATCGCGTTGATATAAATAGTCTAGCAAAAATTGATGCAACTCATTTAGAACTTAATGAAATTGGTTCTTGTCGCGTTAAATTAACTCAACAGGTTGCTTATGATACTTACCAAGAAAATCGTAAAACAGGTGCTTTTATAATTATTGATCGATTAAGTAATATTACTATTGCTGCAGGAATGATTAAAAGTGCAATTTCACAAGATGATAACGATTCAAATAAAAATGATCACTCAGAGTTTGAGTTAGAATTTAATGCTTTAGTCAGAAAACACTTTCCTCATTGGGATGCTATTGATTTATCTCAGGTGTTTACAAAGTAATATTGTAAGCATAAAAATGAGGGTGTAAAAATAAGTGCACACTTAACTAAAGTTGGGCATTAATTTTTGGACCGTTCTTCGTAACTTAATATTTCTACCGTGATTTCTTTGATCATTTTTCAGATGTTTTTGTTGTAATTCAATAGCCCAGTCAAAGTGCTCGGCAACTAGGTCATTGGCATCAGCCTTTTTTGTTAAAAGTGCTTTGATATTTGCTTCAGTTGCTGGACTATTTCCAATAGCGACGGATAGATTTCTAAGCCAACTCTGATAACCAATTCTTCGAATGGGGCTTCCTTCAAAATTCTTTAAAAATAACTCTTCATTCCACTTTAATAAAGTTAAAAGATTAGATGAATCAATATTGTTCCTGCTTATAAAATCATTATTAACATTCGAACTTGCGTATCTATTCCATGGACAAACTAACTGACAATCATCACAACCGTAAACTCTATTCCCGATCATCTCTCTAAATTCTATTGGGATAGTACCTTTATTTTCAATCGTTAAATAAGAGATGCAACGCTTCGCATCAACTTTGTAAGGTTCTATGATGGCTTGAGTAGGGCATATGCTAAGGCAAGCAACACAGTCTTTACATAGGTTTTCTACTGGTTCGTCTACGAATAAGGGAAGGTTGATAAAAATCTCTCCAAGAAAAAACCAAGAACCTGCATCTTTATTAATGATTAATGTATGTTTACCTTTCCATCCTAGTCCAGATTTTTCTGCAAAACTAGTTTCTAAAACGGGAGCGCTATCAACAAATACCCGATAATCCAGTTCTGCATTATATTCTTTATTACAAATCTCAGATAATCGCTTGCATAATCGAGTAAGTTTTTTTCTCATTAGTTTATGATAGTCCCTTCCTAACGCATAACGAGAAATATTGGCTAAATTTTGATTTTCTAAAACGCTAGTAAAATCAGCATTCTCTGGTAAATAATTATATCGAAGGGATATTACCCTGCAAGTATTTGGGTGAAGCTTTTGTGGTGATTGTCTTAGTTCTTGATTACGCTCTAAATAGAACATATCACCATTATATCCTTTAGCAACCCATTTCTTGAAAGACTCAAAATAGGGTGTTGTACAAACATCAGAAATCCCTGCTTGCTGGAATCCGGAGGATTCAATTTCAACATTTAGTTGTGACTTTAGTTTTTTATAATTCATCATTTTATGTATTCGTATAGTTGATCATTTATACTTTTTGAGTAAGTATATATTAGCAATGTGTGATATAGTTGCAATTACTACTTTAAATTTGTTGCTGACATAGCAACTTTATATGGGTCTTGGTTACCAAGCATTATCTAATATTGCTTTTGAATTAAAATATACAGATATAGATGTTGAATATATCAATTTTTGTGGTATATATCGATAAAACCCAAAAGTAAAAGCTCCTTCTATTGGAAAGCTGGGTTAAGAAAATATAATAACGATAATGCAGGAGTCAACTCGGTTACAGGTAATGATTTTAATTTAGGTGCTGGATTTAAAGCTCATATGATTAATGCTTTTTCTTTCAATTTTGGGGGAGATAGCATTTATCAGTAAAGGTTGCTAATTTTCGAGGAGCAGCTTTTTATAATAAAAACCTTTCACAAAAACGAGCAGATGTCGTTGCTACTTATCTTGTTATCCAGTTTGGAATAGAATTGAGTCACGTTTCAGCAGAAGGTAAAGGAGAAGTTTCACTGGTTACTACAAACGATACCAAAGAGGGAAGATCTGAAAATCGAAGAGTACAGACTGAAATGAAAACTAGTGTTACTGCCGTTCAATAATATAAATGATTTATTAAATAAAAAGAGGAAGTAAATGATGGAAATATCACAAGAAACAATTACTAAACTATTTGAGGATTATGTCGTGGTATACGGCATGAATATTTTGTTTGCAATATTAATATTTGTTATTGGTAAATGGGTTGCTAATTTAGTTACCAAACTAGTCAATGCAGGTATGACAAAAAGTAAAGTAGACTCTGTTTTAGTTGATTTTGTATCGGGTATCATAAAAAGTGTTTTAGTTCTGTTTGTTATTATTGCCGCATTAGGAGAGCTTGGAGTAGATACCTCCTCTTTAGTTGCTTTAATAGCAGCAGCAGGATTGGCGATTGGTTTATCTTTACAATCTTCGCTACAGAATTTCGCTTCTGGAGTAATGCTAATAATGTTCCGCCCCTTTACCACCGGCGATTTTGTTGAAGTTGCAGGAATTTCTGGAGTAGTTGAAAAAATCACCATTTTTAATACTATGATGAAAACAGGTGATAATAAAGAAATGACTGTTCCTAATGGTGCAATTTATGGTGGCGTTATAACCAATTACTCAGCTAAATCAACAAGAAGAGTTGATATGGTTTTTGGGATTGGCTACGACGATGACATTAAGAAAGCGAAAGAAATAATGCAAGAGATACTTGCTGCAGATGAAAGGGTGTTAGAAGATCCAGTTCCTCTTATTGCGGTTTCTGAACTAGCAGACTCTTCAGTTAACTTTGTTGTTCGCCCATGGGTAAAGAGTGCAGACTATTGGGCTGTCATGTTTGATGTTACTGAAAAAGTAAAGTTAGCTTTTGATGAACAAGGGGTTTCAATTCCTTACCCTCAAATGGATGTTCATTTAAGTAAAGAGGGATAGTTTTACTCAAAATATCCCATCTCTCAGCAGGTGATAAGATTACATGCTGTCTTCATAAAAAAGCTGTCAGTTGACAGCTTTTTTCTATTGTAAGTGTCTACTTTAATGGTTAGCCCTTTACGAATGCATGATAGGCAAATATTAGCTATTTACATTCTTTCTATGCACTAATAAATAACCACTGTCAATAAAAATCCACAGCTAAATCAAAATTAATTATTTTATTCAAAAATCACATTGTTAAGTGACGGTAACTTGCTGATTTCGTTAAAGATAGTTGTAACTCATTGATTTATAAAAGAATAATTGTGCTGTACATTATTTAATCAATTCAAGTCTGATGCACATAAATTAGGGGGTTAAGCACATAACTGATATCTTTTCCCCAAACTTATCCACAGAAATTGTGGACTAAATAAATCCATTTATAAGGTATATAATTGAGTGAAATTTAAGTTAAAACTTGCTTAATCTACTATTTTGATGGTTGATGATATAGTGTAAGAGCTACCTTGTTTATCTTTCTTATAGTTACCAAAGACTTCCTTAAATGTTCTTTTACAAAAATGCCTGAGTCCATTAACTGTTACTACTACAAATTTGCCACCTGGTTTTAAATGGTAGTAGGCATCATATAAGAAAAGATAGAGCATTTCGTTACCTACTTTTGCCGGTATGTTAGAAACGATCAGATCATACTTTTCCCTTTTTAGGGAAGAAAAACCATTACTTAAAATCGCTGAAGCATTCACTAAGGCATTATTTCTAATATTTCTATTGGCATAATCAACGGCTACAAAGTCCTTGTCCAGCATTAGCACAGAGCCATTAGTCGCTTTTTTGGCCATCCATATCCCAACGGGACCATATCCACAGCCGAGATCTAAACAGTCAAAATCTTTTTCTACATTGAGATAGCGTAGTAATAACTTGGTACCTTGATCTATTTCTTTTGGTGAGAAGATCCCATAAGTCGTTTCAAAACTTAGATCTTCACCTTGAAGTTGAGTCGTAAATTTTAAAGGTTCTCGTATAGAAACGGCTGCTTTTGTTGGAGATGGGCACATAGGCGTATATTTGGTAGCGTTTAAAGTGACGCGATTATCCAATAAAAAATGGATTAGCACAAAGAAATACAGAACTTTACTTTGAGTGTGTTAGTATGCGCGAAAAATGTACTAGGATTTAATCTAATGAGTGAACAACCTATCTTTCGCGTTCTCTTTGTCAACAAAGGCAATAATTACGAAATTTATGCAAAAAATGTTCAGCAGGGGTATCTCTACGGTTTTATTGAAGTAGAAGAAATACTGTTTAGTAACCGATCTAGTCTTGTGGTTGACCCAAGTGAAGAAAAGTTAAAGTCTGAATTTGAAGGCGTTAAGAGGACTCAAATCCCAATGCACTCAATTATTCGGATTGATGAAGTTGAAAAACAGGGAACGGCTAAAATAAGTGATGCTTCTAATAATGTGGTAACGCCTTTTCCGATGCCAAATATTCCCAATAAGAGCTGAATATTTACCTTTTGAATAATTTAAATTTGTTAGATAAATCAATACATTCTAAAAAAAACAATCCATTAGGGAATGACGTTAGCTATGCCTCTAACTACACCGCTGAATTGCTTTATCCTATTGAACGCATTAAAAAAAGAGTTGAATTAGGTATAAGAGGTAAGTTGCCCTTCGCTGGTGAGGATATCTGGAATGCATACGAAATTAGTTGGTTAAATGAAAATGGATTGCCACAAGTTGCTATAGGTGAGTTTCGATTTAATGCAGATTCTGAAAATATAATAGAATCTAAATCATTAAAACTTTACCTAAATAGTTTTAATCAATCGATTTTTATGGATCGAGTAATGGTTGAAAAACTAATAATTAGTGACCTGAGTAAAGCAACTAACTCAAACGTTAAGGTAAAGTTATCCTATTTGGATGATACAAATAAGCTAATGGCTTTTGACTCAAAAAATATTGATGATCAAAATATTCAAATTGAAAGCTATCATTATCAACCAGAATTTTTAAAAGTAAATTATGATGATTTTATAGTGGAAGAGTCACTTTCAAGTCACTTATTAAAAAGTAATTGCCTTATTACCAATCAACCGGATTGGGCTTCTATTTTAATAGAATATAAAGGACAAAAAATTTGTGAAAGTTCTCTTTTAAAATATATTGTTTCTTTTAGAACTCATAATGAATTCCATGAGCAGTGTGTAGAACGCATTTTTATGGATATTATGAAGTATTGTAAACCAGAAAAACTAATTGTGTATGCTAGGTATACACGAAGAGGGGGGTTAGATATTAATCCTTGGCGAAGCAATCATTTATCTACTATGGATAATATAAGACTTAGCAGACAATAGAATCTGAAAAACAAGGTCTGAAAAACAGAGCCTGCCAAGTCAAGTTTATTATCTATCGTTTTTCTATAGGTTGCACGTCTCTATTTTTTTCACCGGTGTATAGCTGGCGTGGACGACCAATTTTTTGAGTAGGTTCTACAATCATTTCAGTCCATTGCGATACCCAACCAACCGTTCTTGCTAACGCAAAGATAACAGTAAACATATTCATTGGAATTCCAATAGCGCTTAATATAATACCTGAGTAAAAATCGACATTTGGATAAAGTTTTTTTTCAACAAAGTATGGGTCTTCTAAAGCAATTCTTTCTAGCTCCATAGCTACTTGTAAAATTGGATCATCTGTTTTACCGGCAGCGGCTAAGACTTCATGAGCACTTTCACGCATAACTTTTGCTCTAGGATCAAAGTTTTTGTAAACACGATGTCCAAAACCCATTAATCGGAAAGAGTCATTTTTGTCTTTAGCTTTTGCAATAAACTCAGGAATTCGACTGACATCACCTATTTCGTGAAGCATTCGTAAGCAAGCTTCATTAGCGCCACCATGCGCGGGACCCCATAAAGAAGCTATACCAGAAGAGATACAAGCAAAAGGGTTCGCGCCTGAAGAACCAGCTAACCTTACTGTTGATGTTGAACAATTTTGCTCATGATCTGCATGCAAGGTGAATATTTTATCCATAGCTTTGACAAATATGGGATTTGGTTTTTTGTCGTGAGACGGCATTGAAAACATTTGATTTAAAAAGTTTTCCGCATAGCTCATTTCATTTCTAGGATAAACAAAAGGTTTACCAATAGAGTAGCGATAACACATAGCTGCAATAGTAGGCACTTTGGCTAACAATCTAAAAGCGCTTTTTTCTCTATGCTCAACGTTGTTGATATCTAGAGAATCATGATAAAATGCAGAAAGTGCTCCAACTACTCCAACCATTAATGCCATAGGATGCGCATCTCGTCTAAAACCTCTAAAAAAATAAGTCAACTGCTCATTGAGCATGGTGTGGTTATTAATGCGAGCAACGAAGGCTTGCTTTTCTTCTGTATTAGGTAATTCACCATTTAAAAGTAAATAACATACTTCCATAAAATCACAATCATCGGCTAATTGGTCTATTGGATAGCCTCGATACAATAAAATGCCTTTTGCACCGTCAATGTAAGTTATTTTTGATTCGCAAGCGGCTGTGGACATAAATCCAGGGTCGTAAGTGAAAAGGCCATTTTTGACCAAAGTAGATATTTCGATGACATCATTACCCAGTGAAGGTGATTGCATCGGAAGATCGATGGTTTTACCATTCGGTAGTGTTAACTTAGCTATTTTATCCGTCATTTTTTGCTCCAGTTGGATTTCTTCTTTCAATGGTAAGGCTTATTTGTCATTGACAATTTTGCTGTTGGAATTCTTTTATTGAGATTTAGAGGTCAAACCAATACTATTTTTTCCATATTCTGCGCGCTACTATAAAAGCTATTAAATATTTGTCAATTATAATAGATTGATTTTTGGTAAGAACTGGTTATAAAGTAGTCAATCTTGATCGCAATCAGTTATTAATAACAATTCATTTGTAATCAGTTAGTTAGGCTTATATAATTCGCTGATAAATTTTAATTAACATATATTTAAAAAAGCTTAGCAGAAATCTAGTTTTTTGCCTAAAATAATGTATATATGATTTTATTTGATTCATCAAATAGATTTATATCAATTTTTTATAAAAGTTCCTTTTTATTTACACTTCAACTTTGGGTAGACCAAAAACCGTGAAAGATAATAGACCTGTTAATCTCAACTTGGCTACATTCAAATGGCCAATAACCGCAATTTCTTCCATCCTTCATAGAATATCCGGCGTATTACTATTTTTAGCAGTACCCTTTTGTTTGTGGGCGTTAGAAAAGAGCCTTAGTTCTAAAGCTGAATTTAATCAGATTAAGCAACTATTACAAGGCGACCTGTCAAAATTGATTATGTGGACGATATTGTCTTTATTGACGTATCACATAATCGCTGGAGTTAGACATTTATTAATGGATGCCGGAATTGGTGAAGAATTAGAATCAGGAATTACTGGTTCACAAATTGTCATTGTTTTGGGCATCGTTTCAGCCGCAGGATTAGGAGTTTGGATATGGTAAATTCAGTCACGAGTCTTGGCCGTAGTGGTTTGCACGATTGGTTGATTCAACGAGTTAGTGCGGTTGTTTTGGCTGCATATGTTATATACCTAAGCGTCTTTATATTTTCTGCTGGATATCTTCAATTTGACGTTTGGCATTCGCTATTTTCCCAAACTTGGTTCAAAGTATTTTCGTTCTTGGCAATCGTTTCATTGGCATTTCATATTTGGATCGGTCTTTGGGTTATTTCAACAGACTATTTAAAACCAATTGCTATTCGATTACCTTTTCAGGTTGGCGTTATTCTTATTTGTACTGCGTTCATTTTGTGGGGCGCACAAATTCTTTGGAGTCTTTAAATGGCTGATCATGATTCAGTTCCAGTACTTAACTTTGATGCCGTTATTGTTGGCGGAGGTGGGGCAGGTATGCGAGCCTCTTTACAACTCGCAAAATCGGGTCAAAAAGTCGCGTTAATCTCTAAAGTATTTCCAACTCGCTCACACACAGTATCCGCACAAGGTGGAATTACCGTTGCACTAGGTAATACGCATGAAGATGATTGGCGTTGGCATATGTACGACACGGTTAAAGGTTCAGACTATCTTGGTGATCAAGATGCAATTGAGTACATGTGTCAAGAAGGTCCCGATGCAGTCATAGAGCTTGATCATATGGGATTACCTTTTTCTCGTTTAGAAAATGGCAAAATATATCAAAGACCTTTTGGAGGTCAGTCTAAGTCTTTTGGTGGAGAACAAGCCGCCAGAACAGCTGCAGCCGCAGATAGAACAGGACATGCACTTTTACACACACTTTATCAACAAAACCTTGCTGCAAAAACTAATTTCTTTAACGAATGGTATGCCACTGATTTAATAATGAATGATGAAGGTCAGTGTTGTGGTGTTATCGCGATGTCGATTGAAACGGGCGAAGTCGTCCACTTTAAATCTCGTGCAACCGTTTTTGCAACGGGTGGTTCAGGTCGAATATACCAATCAACCACTAATGCATTAATCAATACTGGCGATGGCGTTGGTATGGCGCTACGTGCAGGAATTCCTGTACAAGATATCGAAATGTGGCAATTCCATCCAACCGGAATTGCAGGTGCGGGTGTATTAGTTACTGAGGGTTGTCGCGGTGAGGGCGGTTACTTAATCAATAAAGATGGCGAACGTTTTATGGAACGTTACGCACCTAATGCTAAAGATTTAGCCAGTAGAGATGTTGTTGCACGTTCTATGACAAAAGAAATCTTAGAAGGCCGAGGTTGTGGTCCTAAAGGTGACCATGTCATGTTAAAACTAGATCACTTAGGAACCGCAACACTCAATAAAAGATTACCTGGGGTCTGTGAACTTTCAAAAACCTTTGCTCACGTTGATCCAATCGAAGCTCCAATTCCTGTTGTTCCAACTTGTCATTATATGATGGGCGGTATTCCAACTAACAAGTTTGGTCAGGTGATAGGCAAAAAATCAGGAACGGAAGAAGTGATAGTTGATGGTTTATATGCGGTTGGTGAAGTCGCTTGCGTTTCAGTTCATGGCGCTAACCGGCTTGGCGGAAATTCATTATTAGATTTAGTGGTGTTTGGTCGAGCTGCCGGTATTCATTTAGAAGATTCTCTTGCTTCGGGACTGCCACAAAATGATGCAAGCGATGAAAATCTGAATCAAGCATTATCGCGTGTTAATCGTTGGGAAGAAAGTAACGATGGAGATGATCCGGTTAAATTAAGAAGCGAAATGCAGGCTATCATGCAAAATAACTTTGGTGTCTTTAGAACCGGCGACATGATGGCTAAAGGTATGCAAGAGCTTGAAGAAGTTGCCAAACGTTTGAAGACTGCCAAATTGGTTGATAAATCGATGGCGTTTAATACGCTAAGAATAGAATGTTTAGAGTTGGATAATTTAATGGCAGTAGCAAGAGCGACGGCGCTAGCTGCAAACTATCGTACAGAAAGTCGAGGCGCTCATAGTCGTGAAGATTTTCCCGAACGCGATGATGAAAACTGGTTAACTCACAGCCTTTATTATCCTGAAAGCCATGAAATGGATACTCGCCCAGTCAACATGTCCCCATTGACTGTTGAAGCTTTTCCACCCATTGCTAGAACTTACTAAATTAATTCGAGAATCGAGACTAAATAATTATGAAATTTTCTATTTATCGATACGATCCTGACACTGATAAAAAGCCCTATATGAAAGATTACGACCTTGAAGTTGAGGAAGGTTCTGACATGATGGTATTGGATGCACTGATTCTATTAAAAGAACAAGATCCTACTATTGGATTTAGACGTTCTTGTCGAGAAGGTGTGTGTGGATCAGATGGCATTAATATTAATGGCAAAAATGCATTAGCCTGTATAACACCATTATCATCAGTGAAATCAAAAAAAATTATTATAAGACCATTACCTGGCTTACCTGTTATTCGTGATCTAGTGGTCGATATGGCTCAGTTTTATCGTCAATACGAAAAAATTAGACCTTATTTAATTAATGAAGACGAGCAACCAGTAAGAGAACATTTACAAACCCCAAAAGATAGGGAAAAGTTAGATGGATTATACGAATGTATTCTTTGTGCATGCTGTACAACCTCTTGCCCATCTTTTTGGTGGAATTCAGAAAAATTTGTCGGACCAGCAGGCTTATTGCAAGCCTATCGATTTATTATTGATAGTCGAGATACAGAAACCGAGTCTCGTCTAGAAGATCTAGATGATGCCTACAGTCTATTTAGATGTCGAGGTATCATGAATTGTGTAAGTGTTTGCCCAAAGGGTTTGAACCCTACGCAAGCTATCGGCCATATACGTTCTATGATGCTTAATAGAGGCGCATAAATAATAAAAGAAATATATTGAAGGGTAAAGTCTAATCGACTTTGCTCTTTTCCTAATTTTTACTATGCTGTAACTATCGATTAAAGCAAAACGATATAACCAAGATTTCTCTAATATATTATAATTTCCCTACTACAAATAATTTTAAACTTAATAACATACCAAAACGGGTAAATAATCATGAATTTACATGAATATCAAGGTAAGCAACTCTTCAAAGAGTATGGCTTACCAGTATCAAGCGGCATTGCGGTGGACTCACCAAAAGCTGCGGCAGAAGCTACGGCTCAAATAGGCGGTGATAAATGGGTTGTTAAAACTCAGGTTCATGCTGGTGGTCGTGGAAAAGCAGGTGGTGTAAAACTAATCACCAGTAAAGAAGAAGCAAAAGAATTTGCAAAGAAATGGTTAGGTAAAAACCTAATTACTTATCAAACCGATGCTAATGGTCAACCGGTTTCTAAAATTCTAGTTGAAGATTGTACAGACATTGCTGATGAATTATATCTTGGCGCGGTTGTCGATCGTTCTACAAGACGTGTTGTTTTCATGGCATCCACTGAAGGCGGTGTTGAAATTGAAAAAGTAGCAGAAGAAACGCCTGAATTAATTCATAAAGCAGCGATTGATCCATTAGTTGGCGCACAACCTTATCAAGGTAGAGAGCTAGCTTTTAAATTAGGTCTTGAAGGTAAACTGGTTAAACAGTTTACTCATATCTTTATGCAATTATCTAAGTTATTCCACGATTTAGATTTAGCATTATTAGAAATCAATCCTCTGGTAATTACTAAAGCGGGTGACTTACATTGTTTAGATTCTAAAATTGGAATTGATGGTAATGCAATGTACAGACACCCTAAGCTTCGTGATATGCATGATCCTTCACAAGATGATGAAAGAGAAGCGCTTGCAGCATCTTTTGAATTAAATTATGTTGCTTTAGATGGAAACATTGGCTGTATGGTTAATGGTGCGGGACTTGCCATGGGAACCATGGATATTGTCAATTTACACGGTGGTTCACCAGCTAATTTCCTAGATGTTGGGGGCGGGGCTACAAAAGAGCGAGTTGTTGAAGCGTTTAAGATTATTCTGACAGATGATAATGTTAAAGCTGTTTTAGTTAACATCTTTGGTGGCATTGTTCGTTGTGACTTAATCGCTGAAGGCATTATTGGTGCTGTAGAAGAAGTCGGTGTTGAAGTACCTGTAGTTGTTCGCCTTGAAGGTAACAATGCAGAAAAAGGTCGTAAAGTGCTAGCAGATAGCGGTTTAAATATTATTGCTGCTAGTGGTTTAGCAGATGCAGCTGAAAAAGTGGTTGTAGCCGCGGAGGGCAAATAAATGAGTATTTTAATAGATAAAGACACAAAAGTAATTTGCCAAGGTTTTACAGGTTCTCAAGGTACATTTCATTCAGAACAAGCGATTGAATACGGTACAAAAATGGTTGGCGGTGTAACACCAGGTAAAGGTGGACAAACGCATTTAGGTCTTCCTGTATTTAATACTGTAAAAGAAGCCGTTGATCAAACGGGTGCTGAAGCTTCTGTTATTTATGTTCCAGCTCCTTTTTGTAAAGATTCAATTTTAGAAGCGGCTAATGCTGGGCTAAGATTAATAGTTTGTATTACCGAAGGCATTCCGACTTTAGATATGTTGGAAGCGAAAGTTAAATGTGACGAGTTAGGAGTCCAATTAATTGGACCAAACTGCCCAGGCGTTATTACACCAGGTGAATGTAAAATAGGCATTATGCCAGGGCACATTCATAAGCCAGGTAGAGTAGGGATTGTTTCTCGCTCTGGTACTTTAACTTATGAAGCCGTTAAGCAAACGACTGATACAGGTTTTGGACAATCTACTTGCGTAGGTATTGGTGGAGATCCTATCCCTGGTTCTAACTTTATAGACATATTACAAATGTTCCAAGATGATCCTAAAACAGAAGCCATCGTAATGATTGGTGAAATTGGTGGAACAGCAGAAGAAGAAGCTGCTGCATTTATCAAAGCAAATGTGACTAAGCCTGTTGTTTCGTATATTGCTGGTGTTACAGCTCCCGCAGGAAAAAGAATGGGGCATGCTGGTGCAATTATTTCTGGCGGTAAAGGTACAGCTGATGAAAAGTTTGCTGCACTTGAAGATGCTGGTGTTAAAACTGTGAGAAGTTTGGCTGATATTGGATCTGCATTGAAAGAGATTACTGGTTGGTAGTTATTAAAACAAAAACTGACTTTAAAAAGTAGCATATTATGCTACTTTTTTTTGACTAAATTATGCAATGGAATAAATTTATCGCTTACTCGTTAAATTATAAATATGATACTCATTCGCTCTAACTAGGAGAATTGTTAATATGATAAAGGTTGCATTGGTTTTGATATTTGTTACTTTCAACATTGTAGCTAAAGATAATATGAATTCGAATTTTGACCAATTTTTGACGTTATCTAGCACGGCTTGGTCTGCTGTGAGCTCACTTTTAACCTTAATGGCTATTATTACAGCACTTTTTCTTCCATTTTGGCTTCAAAATAGAAAAAGTAAGAATATTTCTAAATTAAT
>CAZRPK010000037.1:0-16749 GCA_964601915.1 uncultured Kangiella sp.
ACCACCAGATAAAACCTAGCCTGTTTTTCGTTTAAAATATACACTACAGAATAAGTTTAGCCACACTTTAATGTGGCTAAATATACAGACTAGAATTATTATACTTTAACTACTGCTCTTCTAAAGAAAGCACCAAAAATCAAACTTAATAAAAACAATTTTGGCAAACTACCACCACCCGATGAGTCTGATGGTGGTGCTGCTTTAGTGGTTGATACAAAATTGGTTGTGTAAGTTCCTACTGTCATGCTTGAGGTAACATTAGCTGAAAAATCACTCGAGCTAACATGTCTCAAACAAATTGTTTGCTCATCCGATATTTGTACTGTTGCTGATGAAAAAATACCGTTACAACCTAGTGAATACTCGCCACCTGATATACTCAAATTAACATCAACAGCAATTCCTGACACCGTAATAGCTTCTGAAACTTGTTCAGTAGAAACCTCTGCATTGGAAACCAAAGCGAAGGTAAAATTATCAGGTGTTCTGTCAGGTTCTGTGGTTGAAACAAAATCAGCGGTAATACCATTGACATCTAAAGTGGTTGTTTTTTGAGTAACATATTGATCCGATGAACTATGTTTTACACAAATACTTTCATCGGGAGAAACTTCTCCATCAACATTAGTAAAAGTGTTAGTACAACCGATTGAATACTCTCCATTAACTATTGATATTGGAATAGCCACTTGAAAGCCTGTTAATGTGATGGTATTGGAGGTCAAGTCTGTACTAATGCTGACATCATCTTGAACAGTGAAGGAAAAGTCTTCAGGCGTCGTGTCAGGTAAGGTGGTTGAAGTAAATGATTGAGTGGTATCACCAACTGTTAAATCTGAAGTAATGGAAACAAAATTTTCACTTGATGCATTCTGCCTAATACATACAGTTTCATTAAGAGCGATCACTCCACTAGAGGAAGTAAAACTATTAGAACAACCGATTGAATACTCACCATTAACGATCGATATATCAACCTCAAAACTAATCCCAGTTACCGAAATTATATTTGAAATTTGTTCACTTGATAAAGCAACATTGGCGACTGCCGGAAACTCAAATGAATCTGGATTAACATCTGGTAATGTTCTAGATAAGAAATTGAAGGTTGAACTTCCAATGGTCACTTGGGTTAAAACTTCCGTATAAAAACCATTGGCTGATGTATGTTGCAAACAAATGGTATCACCGTTAACAGCGGTTCCCGCATCAGTGGTATAAGTGCCAGTACAACCTAACGAATATTCTCCATCAACAATAGTGACATCCACAGGTATCCCAATACCGATAATAACCTTTTCCTCTGTTTCTAATAATATATCAAAAGCAACATCAACTTCTGAATCAAAAATAATCGTGTTAGGTGTTGTTTTATTTAAACCTGCTCGCCAAATTCCTCTCCCGTGAGTAGCGGCGTATAGCGTTTCATCACCAGCCCAAACCAATTCATCGACTGACACATTAGCAGGTCCATCGTTTGCAAAATTCCAAGTCGTTCCACCATCTTCACTGGTAAATATGCCAACCTCTGTTCCAACATAAATATTATTAGTTGTGGTTGGGTTGATGGCTACTGTTCGAATGGGGGCTGCCGGAATACGCGAAGGATCGTTCCCCGATGCACTCGACCATGTAACACCTGCATCCGTCGATTTCCAAAGGTTATCAAAATCATACCCTCCAAATGAAGCATAAACTATATCGCTATTAACTGGATCAATAGCAATTCGCATTAAATAACGCTGTGGTAAATCTCCATCGGTGATCTCTTTCCAAGTGGGTGTTGCATTTGTTGCATCTTCAGATTTATAAAATGAACCATTGTTATGACCAACATAAGCAACATCACTGTTACCCGTAGCAACTGCAATTGCACTGATTGGTGAACCTATACTGTCCTTTTTTGATACCCATGTAGGGCTGTTTGCTTTTGCATCGTCAGTAACCCAAAGCTTAAGAGCGCCTCCTAATAATCGGTTAGCATCGTTAGGATCTAATATGAAAGGTGCAATAAAGTTAGGCCCATCATTTTCCATTGCATCATCATTTATGTAATTAGAGCTATTTACCCCGCCTCCACTTGTACTTCGATGAATTTGCAAATAAACATACTCACCATAAAGATAATTAGAATCGCTAGGATCAGCAGCAGAAAACCCACCATCACCTCCAAAGGTTTCTACCCAGTCTTCACTATCACCTTTATAAACAAGTGTACCGTTATCTTGAGTTCCCGCGACGATTGTTCCATCAGGGCTCACTCCCATACCATAAAACTGGGTAATTGAAAGCTCGTTATTAAGCTCTTGCCAACCAACACTATTTAAAGCAATAGTGACATCTTCAGTCACATAAACACCGCCATCATTGGCAAAATAAACACGTTTATTATCCACACCGTCATAGGCTGGATCTTCAATAATGAAATGATGATCTGCGTGAGCAGAAGATGGAGATTGCCACCAAGTGCTTATCTTGCTAAGCGTCACACCGCCATCCGTACTTCGCCATAAATCAATTCCGCCAACGATTAAATGGTCGGGGTCTAAAGGATCAACCCAAAGTGCATTGTCATACCAACCTTGACCACCAAGATAATTATCGCCGGTATTGACTAAAGAATAGGTTTGACCGCCATCCGTACTTTTATAAATTTCACCTGAATTAGCATAAACAGATGCATAAACCGTATCAGGAGAAGATTTTGAATAGGCAATTTCTACTCGTCCAGAAGTTGCAATACCTGAAGCCGATGACCATGTATCTCCACCATCTTCAGAATACTGAGCACCGTTATATTTTCCTAAAATTAATTTTGTATCATCAACAGGGTTAACATCAATATCATTACTTCGACCACTGTGAGTTTGTGACCAACTAACTCCATCATCATCTGAAACATAAACGCCAGTTTGAGTTGCAGCAAATAGCCGACTTCCGTCATTTAAGCTAGTCAACCGACTTACCCAATAAAAACTAGAGTTATTCTGTGTAGAAGCTAATTGAGTCCAGCTCTGACCTTTATCGGTTGACTTGAAAATTCCATTTCCACGAACTCTTTCAAAGTTGTATGTTCCCTCACCCGTTCCTGCATAAATTACCTGACTATCGGTAGGATCAAAAATCAAAGTTGAAACGGATAAATTAGCCATAAAATCATCGGTGGGAGACCATGAAGCACCGCTATCTTCGGTGAACCAAATGCCGCCAGCAACTGCACCAGCGTAAATTCTCGTCGCATCATCAGGGTCAAATGCTAGGCTTCTTATTCGCCCTCCAATATTTCCTGGACCTAAGTTTTCCCAAGCTGCAGGACTTATCCCTGCACCAGAACGAATAATTCGTTGCATTAGTTTAACTTGTTCTCTTGAGTCCAACCAATTTTGCGTATTCAATTCACCATTGCTACTAAGTGATTGCTGATATCTTTGTGCTATCGCTTCACCAGGATGATCCGGTTTTGGCTTTTCTAATTTAGATAACGCTTTTTGCAAGTGAAAGGTTGGCATTTCGCAAATATCGCTTTGACTAACGCTTCGATATTTTTTTAGGTTTGTGGATATTTCTAATGTTATAGAATTAATTAAATTACGACTGTCCGAGTTAAAAACAACACCACAACGCTCGGTTATCAACGGTTTAACCAATAAAATGGACGGAATTACTATAAGAGAGAGACCTAAAACAGCTTTATTAATAAAATTCATAAACTTGCCTACAGTGTGTTTTTGCGAATTATCCTCAACAAACAATCAGGTAGTAAAGGATTATTTCACAATGATAGTGAGTGTTTGCAACATTATAGCGCCTTGGGCACGAGAACGATGTGAACCAAGTGTCACTTGGTATGTGCCAATTTTAGTAAATCGAAGGGATTTCTGAGAATTATTTTCATATTTGTCTATTATGGCTAGTTTAGCATCTCGCTTTCCTAGTGAAACTTGCCATTTTTTTGATTCGTTATTGTGATTGATTAAGATAAATTCGTTAATACCAACCTGATAAGTCATTGATCCATTATTCATCAAATCACCAAAACTAGGTGAAATTAACTTTTTCTCTCGTTGAACCATTGCTTCATTACATGAAGTGATGAGCAAAATAAGAACAATTAAGTAGTATTTCATAGTTTATTTCCCAATAAATTTTATAAATCTAATTTTAGACTAGCAAACCCAAACATAACAAATTCTAACTGATAGACATGTGCCAGTACTACCGTTATTCTACTCTTTAACAATCAAATAAATAGTTTATTAAGATCAATGAATCTCAGCAAATTCAAAACAAAAGAAAACTTTATCCTTTTAACAACCTTACTCGTCACCATTAGCTTTGCGGCTTGGCTCGCATTACTAAATAACTTTGTAGTTGATAAAGCAAACTTTACTGGCGTAGAAATTGGAATTTTGCAAAGTTTTAGAGAAATCCCCGGGTTTTTAGCTTTTACTGCTATTTTCATTTTAATGGCAATAAAAGAACAAACTTTTATAATCATTGCTTTATGTGTCATGGCCATAGGTGTTGCCATTACCGGACTATTTCCTTTTGAATACGGTTTATATGCCACTACCGTTTTAATGTCCATTGGTTATCACTACACAGAAACCATTAATACGTCCCTTACATTGCAGTGGATCGATAAAAGCAAAACGCCAGAGTTTTTAGGACGACTGATATCCATAAAATCCATGGCTTCTTTAATTACTTACGGGATCGTTTGGATTTTATTTACTTTCACCACCATTAATTACGCTAATACTTATTTAATTTTTGGCTCATTAACTTTTTTTTTAGTCATTGGTTTATGGCTGATTTTTCCAGAGTTTGAACGAGAACATGAACAACATAAAAAACTAATTTTAAGAAAACGTTATTGGCTCTACTATCTATTGACTTTCTTTAGCGGTGCTAGACGACAGATATTTATGGTCTTTGCCGGATTTATGATGGTTGAAAAATTTGGTTATCAACCACAGGATATCGCTCTTCTTTTTATAGTTAATCATCTACTCAACCTTTTTATTGCCCCAATTATTGGACGTTGGATTGGTAAAGTAGGAGAAAGACGAGCACTGACTATCGAATATTCAGGTTTGATCTTTGTATTTATAGGTTACGCCTTAGTCGAAAATTCTCAAATCGCTGCCGTACTTTACGTGATAGACCATTTGTTTTTTGCTATGGCAATCGCGCTTAAAACCTTCTTTCAAAAAATAGCCTATCCAAAAGACATAGCATCAACTGCCGGTGTATCATTTACTATTAATCATATTGCTGCTGTCGTCATTCCGATCCTATTTGGTATGCTTTGGATTATCGATCATTCATTGGTATTTTATTCCGGTGCGGTAATAGCCGTTGCATCTCTAATATTTAGTCAACAAATAGATAAAGAACTTAAAAGCTGACTTAAAAAATTATTTTTGTATTTTCTTAAATTCAACTAATAAATCCAAACTATTTAACCCTGTCACACGACATATAAACCAAGCAACAAAACAAAAACCAATAAGAGAACACAATGTTCCAATTGAATAAAGATGAAAAGCTGATAGAAAAAGCGCTAGGAGGTTCTGAAAGGAGCTGGGTAAACCTAGTTAAGCGCTATGAGGGCTTAGTGTATAACTATTGTTTACGAATGACATTTAATTCCTCAGATGCAATGGATTTAATGCAAGAAGTATTTTTAGCGGTTTATAGAAATTTACCAAGCTACCGAGGTCAAGGGCAATTTAAAGGCTGGATGATGAGAATAGCAACGAATAAAACCACTGATTTTTTACGCTCAAGAGGGAGAAACCCTTTACATAGAGCAGGTGAAGTGAGCGATGATAGTTTTGACAACGATGGGCTATTTCAGTCCCACTCATCATCACACGCAATCGACCCCGCAACTCATCTTGCTCAAACAAACAAAAATCAGCAAATTAAAGAAGTATTAAATAAACTTTCCGATGACCATAAACAAGTCGTCGAACTCAAGTTTTTCCAACATTTCACGTTTGAAGAAATCAGTCAACAAACAGGTGTGTCAGTTGATACTTTAAAAACTCGGTTATATACCGCACTTAACAAATTAAAAGGTTTTTCGGAGATTCAAAATGCAATCTAATCGCCAATGCAATCACCAATTAGTTGTAGAGCATATCGATAACTACGTTGAAGGACATTTATCCTCTGAGGTAAAACGTGAAATTGATAATATTCTAGATAATTGTGACGAGTGTCAATCAACTCATCAACAATATTTAGAAATGCATCAGCTATCTCATCAGTGGCAGGAGCAAAATGTACCTGAGTGGCACAGAGTAAAATATGCCGTCAGACCTCCGATTAAACATTATAATTGGTTGAATTGGGGAGCCATGGCAACTTCAACCATGGCAATTTTGATGGTGGTATTTCAATTAGAAATTGTTAGTGCAGATCGTGGACTAACCATTAGTTTTGGCGGTAGTCAAACAGAAGAGAAGGTTGCCAAATTAGTAGACTCTCAACTCGCTAGCTATAAACAAATACTTGATGTATCGTTTGAAAATAAATTGAGCCTTGCATTAGAAAAACAAGATAATTTATCCAAAATTCGCTTTGCGAACTGGATTGAGAAGAATCGAAGTGAACGACAGCAAGATATTAAATTCGTTATGACAGGCTGGCAATCACAGAGGTATGAAGACCAAAAGCAAGTTGATCAACAGTTATCTTATATGGCAGACAATCAGATTGAGAACAATCAAGCAATCAATCAACTATTTCAGTCAGTCGCAAATGGTAGAGGAAGAAAAGCTAACTCCTCACTTCGTCCAAACAAACTTTAACCCAAATAGTTTATTAACTATTAATAAGTAGCAGGTAATTAATTATGAATATTTATCGAATCTTTAAAATATCAGCCATTGCTAGTTGTTTAGCTCTTACTTCACAAATCGCTATCGCTGCCGATTATTCCCGAGCAGAAAAAGAGCTGCGGATCATGAGTAAAATTTTTGACACATCAATCAGTGAGTCAAAAGTACAAAATAATCGTCACCGTTTTCCTAGTTCAACTAGAACAACTGATTCAACCTATTTAGCAAAACAAGGTATGGTATTTACCTTTGAATTCAACCAATCTAGTTTTGGAGGTGCCAGTAATTGGCAAGCCTTTGGCGAAGGAATAGGTCATTTGGTTGGTTCAATTACTTCAGAAATAGCTCACTCATTAGGTGATCTTGATATAGAAGCTCCTGTTGCACCAGCGGCACCTAGAGGGCTTTTTTCGAAACACGAATGGGAAGATCAAATCGAGGCCTATGAAAAATTTCAGGAAACAATGGAACACTTACGTGATGAGCAACGGGATAAGCGAGAGGAAGTTCGTGATATTCAACGCTCAATTCGAGATATGGAAAGGAGAGAGCGACGTGAAAAAGTTGACACTAAACAATTAGAAAAAACAAAAATAAAGCTCGAAGAAAAAATGAAAGTGTTAAATACAAAAATGGAACAGTATGAGAAATCGATGAAAGAATATCGCAATAAAAAAATAACACAAGTAAAACAATCAAACAAAAATAAATCAGATTTAATTATTTCTACTCTTTGCGATTATGGCGCAACACTTAGATCATTAGAAAATGGTGAACATGTGACATTAATTTTCTCTAACTTTGAGAATAATAAAGATCAGATTTATGTGTTCAATTACAAAGATATTAAGTTTTGCTCTAGTAAAGATAAATTAATCAAAAAAGCGGTTAGTTACCAGATATAAAGGATTAGGTTATACTAGGCACAATATTCAAATTGGGTTGATAGAGTTTAATGTTTATGCGGACATTAACTCTTACATAAGTAATATGAACCCATAAAACACCTAAGAGACTCTAATGAAATTTATTGTTTACCCAATCCTAATTTTGACACTATTCGCTTGCACTTCAATCCCTATCTCACCTGTACCTAGCTCATCTACAGCACAACAATCAGGAAAAAATGAAATGTCAGTTGAGATATCCGCAAAAGAAGAATGGCAAAATTGGGTAAATGATTATTCAAAAGGACGACAATCTAAAGATGGTTGGTTATCACTAGCTGGGCTATACTGGTTAAATGAAGGAGACAATACGCTAGGAACAGACAAAAGCAATCAGCATTTATTTCCAACAGGAACACCTAACTTTTTTGGTGTTGTTAATGTTTCAAAAAAAATCCTGACTTTTACAAGAAAAAATCCAAATATTAAAATAGATGATAAAGATATTGAAAGCCAAACCTTAGTTTTAAATGAAACAATTGTTTCGTTAAACTCTTATTCTTTTTATATCATTAAGCGAGAACGTGGATTTGCTGTACGATTAAAAAACACTGAAAACCCAAGCATCGCAAAATACACAGGTGCTTATTTTTACCCTTACTCAGAGCAACATGCCATCCCCGCTAAATTGATTCAACACGAAACGCCACAGACTATACAAATAGCCACTGTTTATGACACTGTGAGGGAGAATGATTCTGCGGGCTGGTTAGAGTTTGAATTAAATGGCAATAAACATCGACTGCAAGCCATCTCTTACGGAAAAGATGGACCTATGTCACTCATGTTTGCCGATGAAACAGGGCAAGAAACAACCTACGGTGCGGGTAGATATTTAAGCGTTGATTGGCCGGAAGATGGCAGTGACATGACGATTATCAACTTCAATTACGCTTATAACCCTCCCTGTGCGCTTACGCCGTTTGCTACCTGTCCTTTACCTCCAAGAGGTAACCGATTAGGTTTTAATGTTGAGGCGGGAGAATTGTTCACCGTTGATGATAAACATTAAATTTTACTTAATGGATCGTTTAAGTCTACACCTTTCATAAATGCAATTTTAGGGTTTTTATTCGTCAATCGATAAACCAAACCGAGCCAATTATTATAAATTGATAGCGCTGTGTCACGCCAAGTATTATCCAACTGTTCAATAATATTTTTGCTTGGCCAGTCCGGAAATATTTTCTTATTTGATTTTGCGCTTGATACTCGTTTTTTGAATTGATTTAAAATTGATTGTGTTTCTTCAGAAAAATAATTCTCAGGAAATGGCGGATAATCTGTTCGTTTATTATCAAACCAGCGTCTAACTTCTCTTTGATACTCCTTAAAAAGACTCAATCCATCGTATTCAGGATGCCCTTGAAAAAACACAAATCGAAAACCGTCAGAACTCACAGCTAAATGCAGATCAGCGTCTTCGCTCACCGCCAAGGGGATTAATCCCTTGCTTAATATTTGTTCTGTTCCAACTTGATTAAACCGTGAATGAACAACATCAAACCGAGTATTCATATGGCGAACTAATGGATGATTTTTATCTGTTAAACGATGTTCAAACACTCCCCATTTTTTTTTCAACAAAGGTTGCCTTTTAATATCATATAAAAACTGTAAAACAGCGTGCGTTGCTAAACAGGCGCATAATACCGATGTGACATTTTCGCTCGCCCAATCAATCACTTCAGTCAACATCGGCCAAAAAGACTCATGTTCAAGATTATCGGTAATAGGGTTGGCACCGGAAATAATCAATGCGTCGAGTCCGTGAGTTTTAATTGAATCAAAATCCTCATAATAATCATCAATCCACTGCTGAGTCTCATTAGAGCGAACTATTTCCGGTACAGTGAATAAATGAACATAAAACTGAACGATTTGATTACAGTCTCCAACCAATCTCAAAAACTGTCTCTCAGTCGCCTTTAATGATGCATCAGGCATCATATTTAATAAGCCAATATGCAATTCTCGAATGTCTTGCTGTTCCGCTTTATCAATCGTCAAAACATCATGATGTTCTGAATGTAAGCGTTCAAACGTAGGTAATTTTGTAAAAGCAACTAAAGGCATTTAAACTCATTTTGATAAACTGGAGTAATGACATTTATAGAAGTATTCTGCATAAATTGGAACGACTTTTTAGCAATAAGCATTCTAATTATTTAAATACTCTTCTTTTTGATTTTTTTCGCTTTGATCACTTTTTTGAATTGCATGAATAATATCACCAAAATATAGCGCATTGGTAAAAACTCGGCTCGTACCTAACCAAAATCCACGGAAGTTCATATCATCACTAAACGCAATTATTTTGCCTTTGCCTATTCCTTGAACTAAAATACTCGTTTTTTCTGAAATGTTTTTCTGATTCTCATTTGATATATAACCAGCCAGAAGTGGTTTTTTATCAAAGCGAGCAATCGAAACGAATGCTTCTTGAGGTTCTGTTAATGAGAACTGGCTTCGCTTAAAAACAGCCAGTTTTGAACTATCTAAACCAAATGCCAATGGATGGCTGAGATCAATATTTAATTGTGCAATGGCTCCACCGATATAATGTCGAGAGTTATCTTCATCCAATTGCGAATAAGCTTGATGAGTATCTTGAGTAATATCTAATTTAGCTTCAATACTAGAAATCCAATCTCGCTCAGTTATCCATTGAGTTGCTTTTGATTGACTAATTAAAATTCCCCCATGTCGGATCCACTTATTTAGTTTCGCTACAAGTTTTTCATCCGTAGAATATTTTCCATCCACTAAGATCACATGAGTGTAATCATCTAAATAATTATTAACCAATTCTTCAAATGTCATCATACTTAAAGGCTGCTCTAATCGTTGATCCATTAAGTGCCAAACTTCACCCGCCTGATAACGACTAATGCCGTAACCTATCACTAACACAGGCTTAATTTTTTTCACTTCTGGAATACTAGGACTTCCAAGATCTTTCCCTGAAACAGCTAAACCTGAATATATAAAGCTTGGTTGAATTTTCATCTCTTGAATTTTTGGTAATAAAAATTGATAAAGTTCAGTTTTTGAAAGTAATTGATTGTTCAGTTGAATTAGTAGATCACCATGCGACAAGTTTATTCGCTGATTTTTACCTTTGAAAATTGATTCTTTAGTAACACTTCTTACTTTAATATTATTTTGCAGACATAAAGAGAGCAGTCTTGCTGTTGCATAGTTTTTCCAAGGTAAAGAAATGGCTACTACACTATTCTCTGGCTCTTCAAAAATAATATTATTTTTTATCAATTTTTCAGAATATAAATCCAAATCAAAATCTGAACCTGTTAACTCGGTGAAATCAAAACCAAAAGCCAATGGCATTGTCCAACTAGATACATCATAAAAAGTATTGTCTATAAATCGTGTTCGTTTCTCAAACATTGCAGTAATTAGCGAAGATTGAGGTTGTCTTAAAGGAATAATAAAAGAGTTCTCTGGCTTGTACTCTTTATCATCAACTTCAACCAATTTCTTCAACGGGTAGGTATTAATTTTGTGACCTTCCAATATTTTATTAAATTCACTCAATCGATAGTCATCTTGACTAGAATAAAGATAAGCTCGAGTTTTTTTTGTTCTAGAATTCAGTTTTGCTTTTTTTACAAAGTCATTTTGATATTGGAGTAGCGCTTTTCTATTTTCTTGAACGGCTTTTAAAGTAGATAATGATGTCGTTAAATGGTTTTTGATAGCAAATGGAAATGAGAGCAATCCATGCCTTGATTCTTGAACATGACCCCGAGCTGAAGCTTGTTCGAATAAAATGCCTATTGCGCCATTAATATCGGGATACGTCGATCCTTTGCCATAATAGAAATCATCAAAATTTTCTTTACTATAATAGAGACTCCCTATTTCATCTAACGCTTTTGCGTGATAGGTTGCAATTTTCTGAGTCAAATTAAAATTCTGTTTAGATGTTAATGGATTTTGACGAGATTTCACGCCTGGTTGGAAAAAATAAGTGCTATTAGTACCCATTTCATGAAAGTCTGTAACGACATTAGGCTTCCAATAATGATACATCTTGACTCTTCCCTGAGATTCTGGATGTTGCAATAATAACCAGTCACGGTTTAAATCAAACCAATAATGATTAGTGCGCCCTTGAGGCCAGTTTTCATTGTGTTCCTGTGTATTCGGGTCACTATTTGGATTTTTACTTTTATAAGTATTAGTCCAATGCGCAAACCGAGCAAGTCCATCGGGATTTAACATTGGATCAATAATAATGATCTGATTATCGAGCTGCTCTAAGCTTTCTTTGTCAGTTGCAGCCGCTAGTTTATAGGCTAGTAACATCGATGCGTTACTACCACTCGCTTCGTTACCATGAACGCTATAACCCATCCACGTAACGGCCGGACGATTGGTATCTTTTCCCATCTTCACATGCTTTTCACGAAGTTTATCGAGGTTTTTGATATTTTCTGGCGAAGATATATAAGCTAAAAATAATGGACGTTGTTCATGACTATATGCGTAAACTTCAATTTTAATTCTATTCGATTGTTCGGCAAGTTTATAAAAATATCGTTCGATTTGTTCCGGCCTGGCATGCCATTCACCGATCTGAAAATGAAGTATTGATTGAGGTGTTGCTATATTATCTAAAAATTGATATTTGTCAGAAAAATAATAATCCAATGAAACATCTTGTTTTTCTAATGCTTTAATACCTACTATAGAAAAAACGAAGAGTAAGGCAATAAAATTTTTGAATAATATTTGTTGCATAGTGTTTAATCTCTATGGTTATTTGTTCTGTTTATGATCTGAATATTGAGGCTCTGATAATTGAGACTCTGACAAATAAGGAACTTTACCGGATGGAATAGTTCCTGCAGCTCTGTCTAAATGAATATCTTGATCATCAAAAAATATATGAGGTCTAAAGGCATTAAGAATTTTGGTTTTATCAAGTCCCCCCATAAAAAATGCTTCATCAATATAAACCCCCCAACGCCTGAGTGTTTTAATCACACGCATTTCAGCAGGGCTACTTCTCGCTGTTACCAATGCTATTCGTATCGGTGAATATTCAATACGCATGGGTAAACGCTCTTGAAGTTTTGATAATTTGATGAGCAATTTTGCGTAGGGACCAGCTTTTAAGGGAATATCTTTTTTACGATCTTCTTGATTTTGGAACTCGCTTAAACCTTCCTGTTTATAAAGCAGTTCACTTTCATCACCAAATAAAACTGCATCACCATCAAAAGCGATCCTCACCTGCCCCTCTGGTCGATCGGTTTTATTTTTTGGTGGTGCTTTAACAACCGCAGCCGCGCAAGCGCGTGAATCAATCACTTTTTGCGCATCGTCAATATTAGTTGTTAAAAACAAATCAACATCAAAGGCTTCAATATAATCAACCACTGACTCACCTGCAGTAAAAGCGGAACGAGAAATCGCTAATTTGTTCTGTCTGATAGTATTTAAAACTCTAACGCCAGTATCTGGGCTGTTACGAGACATTATAACTACTTCTACTAGTGGTGAATCTGAATTTCTTTGATAACGATTTAATCCAAGTAACGCTTCAACAATCGGATATCCCGTTCCTGCCTCTAGCGCAATATCTTCATGTTTAAGCATATAGTTTCTATAAGACTCAATCGCAGTATCAGGATCATTGTCTTTAGAATCTAAAAAAATACGATCTGATTCATCCATATTAAATAGTGCCGTTGCCGAGATACCGACAACTAGCGTTTTTTTTAAATTTTTTGGTTTATTATTTGGCATTTAATTATTATTGAGTTCTCTTTCATACGTAAAGTGTAGGATCTTTTTGAATCGCTTTCTCAAAAGCCTCTCTTCTAATGACACAAGATTCGCACACGCCACAAGCAGCACCATTATCATCTGCTTTATAGCAAGAAACTGTTTCCGAATAATTAACACCTAAAGAGTACCCTTTACGGATAATTTCAACTTTGCTGAGGTTAATTAATGGAGTTCCTAATTTAACACCTTTGCCTTCAATTCCAGCCTTAGTTGCTAAATCAGCCATCGCTTGAAAGGCATTAATATATTCAGGTCTACAATCTGGGTATCCAGAATAATCAACAGCGTTAACACCCGTTATAATTACATCAGCTTCTAAGACTTCAGCCCAAGCAAGTGCGATAGAAAAAAAAATAGTATTTCGGGCAGGTACGTAAGTAACAGGTATACTCGCCTCTTCAAAAAAAGAATCTGAAACAATAGGTACATCAATTGAATCATCAGTTAATGCAGATCCACCAAAACTTCCTAAATCTAAATCAATAATCTTATGTGATTTTACTTTGGAAAATTTAGCAATACGTTTAGCGGCATCTAATTCTGAGGAATGTTTTTGTCCATAAGAAAAACTTAACGCATAACATTCATACTTCTGCGATTTAGCAATGGCTAAACAAGTTGTAGAATCTAATCCGCCAGAGAGCAAAATAATTGCTTTTTTTATCATAATTTATAGAGCCTATAAAAAATTATTTTATTGAAAGTATTAATGCCCTTTTGCGTCATTCCATAAAATTTTATGCATTTGTATTTGAAATCTTACTGGTAAATTATCTTCAATAATCCATTCAGCTAATTGACGCTCATCTATCTCTCCAAAACAAGGTGAGATGATGATATTTGTTTTTTTAGATAATTGATATTCATCAATTTGCATTTTCACCCAATCGTAATCCTTTCTACTCATGACTACAAATTTCACTTCATCCTTTTTACCAAGATACTGAATATTTTGATAATGATTTTTTGCCATTTCGCCAGAATCTGGCGCTTTTAAATCCATGACTTTAATCACGCGATGATCGACATCTTTAAGATCGATTGAGCCGCTAGTTTCTAAGGATACACGGTAACCTAATTCACATAGAGAAAACATTAACTTTTCACATGGATCTTTTTGTGCCATCGGCTCCCCACCAGTAATACAGATATTCTGAGGGGCATAGCTTTCTATTTTTTTGATTAGCGCGTCAAATTGCCAATATTCGCCGCCTGTAAAAGCATATTCAGTATCACACCAAACACAACGGAGCGGGCAACCGGTTAATCTTACAAAAAGAGTAGGCATTCCAATAGAAGAAGACTCACCTTGAAGCGAATAAAATATTTCAGAAATCCGAAGGCGTAACACAATTATTCTTCAGGGCAGATGTTAAAAGAAAGAATATAAAAAGAGCTATTAAGAAGGTTAATAGCCTGCTTCACGTATTTTTTGTAAAGCATTTTTAGCCAGTTGCTGTTTAGTGCCTGTGTAATTTTCGGAGACTCGACTATAATAAGTTTTTGCTGCAACCCATTTTTTTTGCTTAACGTATATATCACCTAATTTAAGCATTGCATTAGCTGTTTTAGTTGAGTTCGGAAATTCAGACGTCAGTAAAGTGAATTGTTTAGCTGCGTTATCTAATGCCTCTGAATCATTATCTGACGAGCCCTGCACTAAATAAACTTGTCCCATCCAGTATCTTGCATTTGCAGAGTAACTAGTAGTTGGATAATTTTTGAGGAAAGATTGAAATGCTACAATAGATGCTTTGTATTTCTTACTCCTAACTAGAGCAAATGCTTTTTCGAACTCTCTTCTGGCTAAAGGCGTGGTTTGTACCTTAGTATCATCAGGGGTTATATTCGCTTCATGTGCATTGGTAGAACTAACAAGCAGTTTAACTTTATTATCTTTTGGAGGTGTTAATTTCACACTACCCGTTGTTGATAAATTAGATAACCGATATTCGATATCTCGATACAGATCTCTTTGACGATCTTGTATTTGTTTTAGCTTAAAATCATGCTCTTCTATTTGCCCAGTTAATTCTCTAATTTGTCTTTGAATATCAGCAAACTGGTAACTCAAATCAGCTTGGATTTTGCTTTGAGATTGAGCTCGCAATTCTAAGAATGTCACTCTCTCAGCAAGTGTCATACTCACACTTTCGGCAGAAATCAAACCCGAAAAAAGACTGGTAAGAATTATAAAAGTAAAATGCAAAAAATCGGTGGCAAAAGCCACCGATTTTTTTGAAACTTCTACTTTATTTTTTAAAGCTAACTTATTCGGCATAATCTAAAACAGCACGACGATTTTGTGACCAAGATGATTCGTCATGCCCTTCAACTGCAGGCATCTCTTCACCATGGCTTACCGTTTTAACTTGTGAGCTAGACACACCATAAGACATAAGAATTTGTGCAACAGCTTTTGCTCGACGCTCACCTAGTGCTAAGTTATAAGCAGGTGTACCGCGTTCATCACAGTGACCATCTACTGAAACGATAGTGCCAGAATTTTCAGCACGAGCTAAAAACCATGCATGAGCTTCTAAAGTTGCACGACCAGCAGTACTAACAACATCTTCATCTAACTCAAAATAAACAGTGCTAGCAGCATCACGAGCGGCTTTGTTTTGCTCTAAAGCGATTTCATCAGCAGTTTTTTCTGGTGGTGGTGCAACTTCTTGTATTTCAGTTGCTACTTCTGTCGCTGCTGCATCACCCGCATCTTCTGTATCAGAACCTGCACATGCAAACAAAAAAGTTGCAGATGCAACGATGATAAAACTTTTACCCATTTTTACTATAGACATTGGTATCTCCCGTTAAGCTATTTTAATATTATTGGTAATGATGTAGTACAATCTAAAAATTTAAACTTACGAAAAATAAACATTACAGAGTATGTTTAAATCCCTCGCTAGCTCATTAATTGCATTTGGGTGTATTATCAACGAAGTATTAGCCTACAATCAAGGACTGATCGTCAATCTCTTAGCTAAAATTCGAATAAACTAGCGCTTTTTCACACTTTTAACCCATTTAGCTGATTTTTGTTATTGAACGATCGCTTTGCTGCTCTTTAATCTCTAAAAACCAGATACTCAAAATAGTCATTTGAACGACATATTCTACTCAAT
>CAZRPK010000037.1:16849-25512 GCA_964601915.1 uncultured Kangiella sp.
ATTCTACTCAATTAACCTATTAATTAATTTAAAAATGGTGACCAAACAGGTGCTTTAACTTCCCCTTTTTTAGAAGGTAGCCTTGCTTTAAAACGACCGTCAGTAGAAACAACGGATAAGACCTGTCGACCTCGGTATACCGTAGCATAAATGACCATACTGCCATTTGGCGCTAAACTCGGCGACTCATCTAAACGGGTTTCTGTAATAATTTGCATATTTCCTGTTTCAACATCTTGTACAGCGACGTGAAAAACACCATTGGTTCGATTAATGATCACCATCGTTCTACCGTCTGGAGTAAAAGACGAACTGGCGTTGTAGTTACCATCGTAAGTCATTCGTTGCGCTTTACCGCCAAATAAGTTTTTTCTGTATATTTGTGGGCGACCACCGCGATCTGAGGTGAAAGTAAGAGATTGACCGTCTGGCGTCCAACTTGCTTCGGTATCGATGGCATAATGATTCGTGATTCTAGAAAACCTTTGTGTGATTAAATCTAAAACATAAATCTCAGGATTACCATCGCGGGATAATGTTACGGCTAAACGGCGTCCATCAGGAGAAAATGATGGAGCACTATTAATTCCATCAAATGCGGCCACTCTTTGACGACTGTTAGTCTTATAGATATCTTGAATAAATACTTCTGAACGTCCATTTTCAAAAGATACATAAGCTAGCTTTTTGGCATCTGGAGACCATGCAGGTGACATAATGGACTGACTACTAGCAAATAACATTTGCGGAGCCCAGCCATCGGAGTCAGCAACCATTAGACGAAACGGCTTTTCTTGGGTTTTATCGACCGACACATAAGCAATTCTTGTTGCGAAAGCACCTTTTTCTCCCGTCAATTTTTCGTAAATCCGATCTGCGATCCGATGAGAATGAAACCTTAAATCTTTCGCTTGTATAAATGCTGAATAGCTATCTAATTTATTTCTATCAACTTGATAAAGCTTTCCGTTTCTAACCTCTTGAGTTTTTCTAAACACATCAATTAACTCATAAGCTATTTTTAACCTTCCATCAGGGATTTGAGTGATACGTCCAACAACCACGGCTTCTATCCCTTTTTCTCGCCAAAGTTTTAGATTAATTTCTTCATATTTATCAACATTTTGAACTTGCTCATGACGAGCCATGGGATTAAATCGTCCACTACGACGTAAATCTGAAGCGATTACAGCTCCCGCGTCGTCCCGAGCTTTTGCATCAACACCTTTCCATGAAAATGGAAGAACAGCCACGGGACGAGCATTATCCGCACCACCGGAAATAATAAAGTCAAACTCTTCCGCAATAACATTTAAGTTCAAAAACAACATTGCACAAACTACAATTTTTTTAACCATTTCGACTCTCATTCTATTCATCATCTGAATTTTTTAATTGAAAATAACTATCTTTTAATTCTGCAAAAACATCTGGGTCGCTGGACATCGGTAATGGTTCCGCTTTATAAATAGCTCTTCTTCCTGTATCACAATAAAGTTGGTCACCGGAAACGATAGTCACATTTAAAACCAATCCTCCTGGAGCCAATTTCATTCTAAAATCACAAAATCCTTTAATTTCTGGTTCTATCCATTTATATTTTATTCTGTTTAAGATTAACAAACGATATTTTTCAACTTCAGTCATCACTTGTTGTCTATGGGCGGCATTTAAAGCTTCTGTTTCAGCAGCCATCTGTAATTCCATTTCTCTTTCCATTGCGGCTTGTGCTTCAGCCTCTTTACGTTTCCTTTCATCTTCTAATTTTTTCTTTCTCTTTTTTTCTGCGTCAGCTTTTTCTTTTATCTTTCGCTTTCTTTCTGCTTCAGCTGCTTTTTTTTTGTCTTCTTTTTTCTTTTTTTCTAATGTTATTTTTTTATTGCGTGCCTTTTCATCGGCCACTCGTTTCTTTTTATTATCCGTTGCTGTTTTTTTCTTCTTTTTTTGCTCATCTTCAGCTTGTTTCTTTCGTCTTTTTTTATCTTCTGTTTTTTTTTCTTGTTCAACTTTATTTTTTCGTTCAACTTCTTTTTGTTTTGTCATTATTCTAAGGCGTTCAATTTCTTTATTTTTCTTATTAATATTTTTTTGCTTAATGTTTTTTAGTAAACTTTTTACTGACGCAGCATTAACAGCAGTAGCATTCATTTGCCGATGATTATTAGATGATTTCGGTTTTACTTGCGAAAAATGAAAATTTAACGCTAAAAGTACAATCATAAAAATATGAGCAACGATAGAAATAGTGATGGCTTTATTTAACTTCATAAATAATTAACTTTTAGGTTTTAACCCAAAAATGGTTAACCTTCTGGCTCAGTCATTAAACCAACGGATTCAACACCCGCTTGTGTTTGTAATAAATTCATCAATTGTACAACTTTGTTATAAGCGATATTTCTATCGCCATTGATCATAATTTGCGATTGAGGGTTTCTTTCACGATGAGCCATGACTAACTCAATAAGTTCATGTAACTCGAGAGATTGATCAGAAGAATCACCAACCGATAAATAGTAGTTACCACTTTCATCAATAGTTGCAATTAATGGTGGCTCCGCATCAGACGACATTGGCTCCGCGTTCACTTGAGGCAAATCAACTTTTACGCCAGCAGTAATCAATGGAGCTGTAATCATAAAAATAACTAGAAGAACCAACATCACATCGATATAAGGCACGACATTAATTTCGCAAACCGGTTTACGTTTATTTTTTCTTAATGATGGTTGCTGATTCATCTAGATAGCCTTATCAAGGAGCAACATTTGGGTTAGGTGGCGTACTAGACGAGCTGTGGGCTTTACGATGTAATATTCCTGAAAACTCTTCTACAAAATTTTCATACAGAATTTCAATTTTATTAACTTTGTGGGTAAACCGATTGTAAGCAATGACAGCCGGGATAGCAGCAAATAGTCCCATTGCGGTTGCTATCAATGCTTCTGCAATACCGGGAGCCACCATAGATAAAGTGGCTTGTTTAACCGAGCCTAATGCGATAAAAGAATTCATAATGCCCCAAACCGTTCCCAAAAGGCCAACATAAGGAGTCGTTGAGCCAACCGTTGCTAAAAAAGATAAATGAACTTCAGTTTTATCAATTTCTCTGGAATACGCCACCCTCATTGCTCGATGAGTACCATCCATTACCGCTTGCGGACCAGTCGTTTGCTGTTTTCTCAATCGCGCAAACTCTTTATATCCAGAAACAAATAACAATTCCATACCGCTTGGCACATTATTTCTTGAGGTTAAATCTGAAAAAAGTTTACCTAAATCGACGCCTGACCAAAAGCGTTGTTCAAATAGGTTGCCCGTTTTTAACGCTTTGCTTAAAGCCCTACTCCGACTTAATATCATTCCCCAAGAAATAACCGATAGTGCCATTAAAGACACCATAATAAGTTGCACAAAAATGCTAGCGTTTAGGAATAATCCTAAAATTGACATATCAGCTGACACGCTGAAGCTCCTCTTTTACTTGACTTGGGATACGGCAAGGTATAAATTTTTTAATATTCAAACATGCCACTTTTATTTTTACCTTATTGATTAATTCAGGCTCAAAACCTGATTTAATAATCGAAATTTGTTGTTCAAAATCAATACTAACGGCCTTTAACCGACTTATACGAGTGATAATTTGTAAGTTATCATTTAATCGTGCGGGTTTTATATAATCTATCTCGGCCTTTCTAACGACAAAGGCGACTCCTTGGCTTAAAAGACGAGATTGATCAACTTTTAAAACATTAAGCCACTCGGAACGCGCTCTTTCATAAAACTTTAAATAATTGGCGTAATAGACAACACCGCCAGCATCTGTATCTTCGTAATAGACCCTAATTGGCCAGATAAATTCACTGTTCATATTAAGACCAAAAACTGATTTCTATGTTACTTTTTTATAACTCCGCACTATAACCAATTGAAATGCATAAATTAACTGTAAATAGGTAAAATTATGAATTTTTGTGACTTTATTGGGTAATTTGTGATGTGAGGAGCTATTCAGAACACAATTTCACCATTTCTGCCTTTCAAGGGTAATATTTATCTGGTTTTGTGGGTTTATAATCTGCTACTCTCGCCTGCTCTTTTTTTTCATGCAACAAGCGAATAGCTTACAATTTTGGTGTGATTTGTGACAATATTTCATCTAACTCAAAAGCTTAAATTTATCCGTATTGCCTCGTTGCTGATTGGATTATTTATTACGCCTTTTGTTTGCTCAAATGATAAGACAAAAAATCCAGAGACTCAAAAAGTGCAAAGGATTCAGCCTGTACAGTCCGAACAAACAGAGAATTCTCAGCACATTATTATAACGAGTAGAAAATCACCACTTTCAGGACACGCACCAACCACTCAATCTACCTTTAGAGTCAATCCTGAACAGTTACCCAAAATGGCAAACAGCCTAACCGAGTTAGTTGAAGGCACACCGGGCGTCGCAGAAAATAGTCAACCAGGTTTATTCCAAGTGCTCTCAATTAGAGGCGTCTCAAGACAAAGAGTTTTAACTTTATTAGACGGTGTTAGATTGAGTAGTGAACGCAGAGCCGGAACCTCGGCTTCATTTATTGACCCATCACTTTTTCAAGGCATTTCGATTACTCGAGGACCTGCATCGACTTACTATGGTTCTGGTGCAATGGGCGGCTTAATACAACTTGATTTAAAGAAAATATTTGGCCATGCATTTTCTGTTGGTTTTGATTCCGTTGGCAAAGAAAATTATCAAAACCTTTCTTGGGGAAGCGAAAATGAATCAAGTGAAAACCATTTGTCAGTGGTAAGAAGGCAAGCGAACAATAGTAAAGATATTAACAATAACCTTCTAAATACTCATTTTAAGCAATTGTCTGGTCTAGTTCAAAATTCTTATGATATTCACAAGTTAAAGAATATTCCTTTACTCAATCAATCTAAAATAGACACTTGGTTTTTTACTTCCAAAGGAAACGATTTAGGTCGTTCTAATGCTCGCTTCCCCAATCGTATTGTCAATATTTCTGATGAAAAACATCATATTATAAAAACATCCATCACTAGCTCAAATCAATGGTCTGCCGATTTTTATATGCATGACCAAACAATTACAACACAGAGCATTAGACCAAACCAATCAATTATTGATGTTGCTAATGAATCTCAAGATTTTGGTTTTAACTGGCAGATTGGTTGGGATAATAAAAACCAAATAAGTAAGGGGAATTCATCAAATTTATTTGGCATTGATTTTTATACTCGAAAAAACGTCAATAGCAGAGAATATAAAAAGACTCTCGTAGGAAATGTTCGAGTAGAAAATAATTTCATAGAAAGCAACCTCGTCAACATTCAGACGTTAAATGATGCTGGTAAAGATGAATTAGCTGCATTTTACAGCTATCATTTTCTTTATGAAAAATTGCGCTTTCAAGCTGGCGGACGTTTTACTTTTGAGCAATCTAAAAACACTTTATCCAACTCGCAATCAAATACAGCACTAACGGCATTTGCAGGTATTGCTCATGATATTTATAAATCAAAAAATGATGTTAGTCACTTTGAGGTAAACGCAAATATTGGTAATGCATTTCGATCCCCAAGTTTAACGGAGCTATACTTTGGCGGCACAACGGCTAGAGGTCAGATTCAAGGAAATGAAAATTTAGATGCAGAAGAGTCGGTTAATTTTGAGTTTGGATTTAACTGGAAGAATAGACTCGGACAATTAAAAATGACGTTATTTGAAAACAGTTTTAATCACTACATTGAAAGAGTCATAATAGGAATAAATGAACAAGGTGATGATATTCTTACGTTTGTAAACCTGCAAGATGGCAAAATAAGAGGGTTGGAAACAGAGTATGAATTTAAAATAACAAACAAGCTTAATATGAGCTTCATTGCCACTTTAATTGAAGGAAAAAATGGTCAAAATCAACCACTTGCTGATATTCCAAGTGATCGCAGTAGTTTATCCTTTATTTATTATAATAATGCCCTATCCACACAATTAAAACTTCAACATAGGCGTACTAAGAACGCCTTTGGAAACAGTGAGCTAGCAACAAAATCAACCAACCTTCTATCCGCCAGCTTACAATACCAAATAAATAATCATTGGTTGTTTAAATTAGTGGGTGAGAATTTATTAGATTCTGAGTATGTAGCATCATCGGATGATTTAGCCACACTAATGCCTGGTAGAAGTTTTGGTTTTAGCGTTGTTTGGCATGAGTAATGTGAATATATTTACAAATACTCAGCAGATTCACCTCCCAGGGGCGGTTTAAACTCACTACCGCAATTTAGTTTTCAATATTTATTGTGACTCTTGATATTTCGGTCATAATAATTCTCATATTTTATTGTTGTTTTTTTAACCAATTTAATAGAAAGCCCCACAAAATGAAATGGTTGTGTGATATTGAGCGCATCAACTAATTCTTTTATTTGTTCCGAAAATAATTCAATCCCATAAAGCGCATCAGATCTATCACTATAACAATGACCGTATAAATCGAGTCTCAGCATCTAATAACCTTGGGAAACTAAAAACTCAAACGTCGGTTGCCATACATAAGATGCAACGCCGTAACCATGAACTAATACCACCTTTTCATAACTTTTTACGGAAGTTGCATACAATAATCATTAAAGCTCACTATTTTGCCACAATTTGCAGTGACTTTCTTAATTCAAATCAGCTAATATGTTTTTTTGATCAAAACCTTGTTAGTTTTGGAGCCAATGTGCCATTCTTAAAAAGTCTAGTTTGTATCGAAGGTCATGATAACGGTCGAAGGTTCTTAGCTATATCGATCGTATTTTATATGCTGTTGTTAGTTTTTTTACCTATTTACCAAAAGGCAGGAATTCTAGTTTTTTTACTTATCATAGTAACCACTCCTGTGTTACTTGCTTCATCGTTGAGGCGTATAAACGATGCAGGCTTTATGGCTCTATTAGCCACCATTCCCACGGTTATATTTTGGGTAAATATTTTTGGTTTAGTATACCTCGATCATTCAAGCAAATGGATATTGCTGTTATTAGGAATGATCTGCACATTAGTTATATCAACCATCAGCAACATTCGAGTACGCCACAATCACCATTATCAATGGGGATATCACGGCTCAGTTAATTCATCAGGTGATAACAATAAGAATGATATAGATCGAGTAGAACCGACGCTAGCCACAAACATTTTTGAAGGCTTAAATACCAACGATGTTGATAGTCATCAATTAAATCCCCATTTGAACAAAGCCTCAAGTAATTCAAAAGAAGAAATTATTTCTAGCCATACCCATCATCATTCATTTAAACAACAATTTTTTCATTGGTTTAATCACAATAGAAACTTAGCTTTAGCCGGATTATCTGTCAGCTTATTATTTTTAATTCTCATTTTATTTATTTCAAGTTCATTAAATAATCCAGATACGCCTAATCCTCAAACAGAAGTTCAAAATCAAACGTTCAGAGAGTTTAAGAAGGAACGAAACCATAAATTAGAAATGCCCGACAATTTTTGGCTAATGCTCGATCAAAATAATGCTTTAACTATCGGCTGGGAAGGCGATTCAAAGAAAGATGGCCACTACTGGTCAGCAATGACTGGCAAAGGTGATAAAACCTGCACCGATCTGCATTTTAGTTTAGGCAATAATATTCGAACATTACAAGTTACAGTAGTAGCATCTGAGGATTATTATGCCGATTTTTCTCCAGTGGATACCAAGTTCATTATCGAATCAATTGCTAACAAAGATCGATTTAAACTTTGTGGATATGAATTTGTACTTAAAGGTACAAGATCGCTTTTACGTCAACATGAATTTTACCGAGAGTATTTAGACATTGGATTTAGAAACTGAATAAATCAGACACCTAACGAATGAAATAAGCAACAAAACCATTATTTAAAAAAATATCAAGCTACACACTGCGAAATGAAGATAATTTTAACTTTATTGAAAATGTTTGAATTCAAAAATGGTGCCGGGGTCGGAATCTCGCTTAAGATATAACCCATTGTTATATATAGGTTAAATGATCTAGAAAAAGAACCATTGTTACAATCAGTGTTACAATAATTTAAACTAAGATTAGGTCTCTTATTTTATTTCTAAACAAACGCCCGAACAATTTATGGTCATCGCGTTCATGTCTCAACCTTCCAGCTATAACGCAACCATGAACGTTGAGTTTGTGCGCTAAACGTCGAACAGAATTAGAATCAAAAATAACATCTAACGTTTTTTGAGCAACCGGTAACAATGCAAGTTGCGCTAACTCATCTGCTTCTTGTTCACACTTATCTATACTTTTGGCATCAAGGTCGTCAATAAACCAAGTATTTTCACCATCAATATGAAGCGCAATATGAGCAAGTTCATGCATCAAAGTAAACCAAAAATTATCGAGTTTATCGTGCCTCAAAGTAAGTGCTACAACAGGATTGCCTCCTGCATGTAAACAGACTGCACCATCTAAATAAGTTTTAGGTAAATGTGATTCATAAATCAAATGTATACCATAATTATTAAGGTATTCTTTGGCAAGTAATGATCCTTTCTCTGACCAAGATAGTTGAGCCAATTTAATTTGTAATGGTCTAATTAACTTGGAAGGTTTTCTAGCCTATAATCCCCAAATAATTA
>CAZRPK010000038.1:0-25235 GCA_964601915.1 uncultured Kangiella sp.
AAAAAATCAAAACCAAAAAGATAAAACGAATACTCAATGGTTAAAAGGGAATAAAAGTGCTAGAAAGTTTTATTCATAGAAATATGGAGGAGAGGAGAAAAAGGATCGCATAAAAGGCGATCCTTTCTGGGGATTCACCTTCCATGATGTCCCATGACCCTGACGTTCTGTTTATGGTTAATCACTGATTTTTGTGTAGGATCTTGGTTACAATCGGGGTGGCTGGTTTTCAGGTAGGTAATTGAATGTCTGGTTTTCTACCTTGTTTGATTATTTAAATAATCGTATGAAGGATCTCTCCATTATTTGACACTATCAACTGATTTGATTCAAAGGGTATCCAATTTTCATTAGATAATGGAACGCTTGCAAAAAGTATAATTTTTTGAGTAGCCCCCAACTCAATATTTTCGTCATTTATATCTACGCTAGATATCGACTTGTTTGATGTTTGGGACTTACATTGACGATTAAGATAATACAAGCCCGGAGATTTCATTGTTCCGTTGGGTTGAGTTCTTTTATTCGCGTAAGCGTAGAGATAATCACTATCGCTGTATAAAAAATTGGCAGGTCCCATTTTTGAGAATTGATTGAAAATAGATTTAATTATTTCTATTCTAGTGTTCAGTTTTGGTGAACTATTACTCCACGCATTTGTTAAAGCAGACATCAAATAACAAAAAGCATATTCTGAATCTGTTTCACCAATTGGTTTAAATCGATCGAGTTTAAGTTTCGAATGAATGTTTTCAAGGTTTCCATTATGACAAAATACATGTCGCTTTCCACCCAATTCTCTGGAAAATGGTTGGGTATTTTTTAATGAACATTCACCAACCGTAGCATGCCTAATATGGGAAATCATCCGACGAGTGGGTGTTTGATGTTTTTGTAGAAAGGACATCCATTCGCTGTAGGCTGACGGCTCTGCTTCATGGAAAATTTGCGCAAATGAACCATCATAAAAAGCTAACCCCCACCCATCCGTATGATGCGCCTTTATTCCTCCATGACTTGCAAACTCTTCTAATGAAAATGTAACTTTTGTTGGTAATTTACTTGAGATTGCAAATAACTCGCACATGTCTGAGTACCTATTTTAGGTATTAAACTAACTTTCCGTCGATTATAAATTACTTCTTATTTGAGTATAAGATGATCCCCAGTTATAGGCGCACCACACTACTTTAAAAAAAGGCTTCGTGAGGCGTCAAATAATTGAGGTATTTTCTAGGTCGATTATTGAGTTTCTTAACGAACAAAGCAAGTTATTTTTCATAGAGATACTCGTATTACCAGTACTTAAGATCTTATTTGACCATCACCTAACACAACAAATTTTTCAGTCGTTAAAGATTCTGCTCCCATTGGTCCATAGGCATGCAGTTTACTAGTAGAAATTCCAATCTCTGCACCGAGTCCAAGTTGTCCTCCATCAGAAAATCTTGATGAAGCATTAACCATAACGACGGAAGAACTTATTCTCTTTACAAATGCATTAGCATTCGTTTTATTATTAGTGACAATCACTTCGGTATGATTTGAACTAAATTTTTGAATGTGTTGTACTGCGTTGTCAAAGGAATCAACTTGTCTGACTGCGATCTCTAATGCTAGATATTCTTGCTCGTAATCGTCGTCAGTTGCTAACTCAGCATCATTAAAATGAACGATTGAATTTTTACAGGCATGAATTTTCACACCACGGCTTTCTAATGCAACTGCAATTTGGGGCGCGTATTGTTCTAGTATCGACTCGTGAACTAATAATGTTTCTAATGCATTACATACTCCTGGACGTTGAACTTTTCCATTCACTAAAATGTTAATAGCTTTTTCTATAGTAGCACCTTCATCTATATACAAATGGCAAACACCTTTAAAATGTTGAATAACAGGGATGCGACTATTTTCGCTGACGTATTTAATTAAACCTTCTCCACCTCTAGGAATTATTAAATCGACTAAATTATTAAGAGTTAGTAGCTCTGCCATATGTTTACGATCGGTATCAGAAACAATGCCAATAGCGCCTATGTCGATTTTATTATTACTCAATGCTTGATGCAGTATTTTTCCAATAGCTATATTTGAATGAATGGCTTCTTTACCACCTTTGAGAATAATTGAATTACCGGCTTTAAAACAAAGTGCTGCGGCATCAGCTGTTACGTTAGGACGTGACTCGTAAATCATTGCGATCACGCCAAGCGGTATACTAATTTTATTAACGACTAGATCATTATCTAAAACTTTAGTAGATTTAATTTTTCCAACGGGATCGTCTTGATTTGCAATTTGTTCAATTGCTGATGCCATATCCTCGATTCGATCTTCGTTTAACATAAGTCGATCAATCATTGAAGGTGACAAATTATTTTCCTTGGCGGCTTCTAAATCTTTTTTATTTTCAGTGATAATAGCTTGTCTATTATCACGCAATAAAATTGCCATATCATTGAGCGTCGTTCGTTTTTCTGAATCACTTAGATTGGCGATTTGTAGTGATGATTTTCTTGCTTGTTCTGCGAGTTGTTTAATGGAAAACATTATTAATTCCTTCCTATTACGAATTACTTTAAACGATTAAGACAGGCTCATCAAAACGATGTCATCAAAACAAGATCATCTCTTTCAATTATTACATCACTATCAAAATAACCAAGAATATTTTCAAATTGATCACTATGTTTACCTTTTATTTGTTCAATTGCATCGTGACTATATTGACATATTCCGCGGGCAATTAATTTTCCACTTGATTGACAAATTAAATCGACAGCTTCACCTTTTCCAAAATGTCCGTCAACTGAGCAGACGCCAATACTTAATAAAGATGCGTCTGAATCAATTATTGCATTGACTGTATCCAAATTAATGTGAATTTTACCTTTAGTATTGAGAGTATGTTTTACCCAATGTTTTCTTGCTGATATTTTTTCCGCATCTGATTGAAAACAAGTACCAATTGGTTTTCCTTGAACGAAGTTCTCAAAATTGCTCGGATCGTTACCTTTAAATAACAAAGTATCAATTCCCAAACTGGTTGCTTTAATTGCTGCGTCGATTTTTGTTTTCATTCCGCCGGTTGCTAATTTGTTTGTTGTGCCTCCAGCTTTTGCGATAATTTCAGGCGTAATTTTTTTAATCAAAGGTAAATGTTTGGCATCAGGATTTAAGTTTGGATCGCTAGAATATAAACCATCGACATCTGATGCGATCATAAAAAGATCTGAGCCGGATAAAATAGCTACCATTGCAGCTAGTCGGTCGTTATCGCCTACTTTTAATTCTTCGGTAGCGACTGAATCATTTTCATTAACAATTGGTAAAATATTATTATCTAAAAGCTCATTTAAAGTATTTTGAATATTTAAATAAGACTCTCTATTTTCTAAATCTGCATGGGTTAATAATATTTGTGCGCAAGGCGCATCAAAAAAACGTATCCAGTTACTCATCATGGCATTTTGACCAACTGCTGCCATGGCCTGTTTTTGTGCTAGCGAGGGTTTGTCTTCTGAAAGTGATATATGTTGCCTTCCAGCCGCGACACTTCCTGAAGAAACTAAAATAACTTGCTTTCCATCTTGTTGACACTGATGTATGAATTGGGCAATTGGTAGTGTGTGCTTGGCACTACAGCCGATACCTGATGGAGATATCAGAGCAGAGCCGACTTTTATTAAAATTCTTTTACTTTGTTTGTAATGCATGTCTTTAGCTTTCCTAGCACTTGGGTGTTCGCTATTTGCTGACTTTCTTCAATTAGCTATTGTAATCTGGCAGCTCCGTCTAGCCTAACTACAGAACCATTGAGCATTTGATTATCAAAGATATGCTCAACCATTTTGGCAAACTCATCCGCGGTGCCAAATCGAGAAGGAAATGGTATACCTTTGTACAAACCTTCTCTAATATCATCAGGTATTTTAGCTAACATTGGCGTTTCAAACATTCCTGGAGCAATTGCCATACAGCGAATTGCTGAGCTCGCAAATTCTCTTGCTAAAGGAAGCATCATTCCAACTATGGCTGATTTTGTCGCGGAATAGGCTACTTGCCCAAACTGCCCTTCGTAGGCTGCAATTGATGCGGTATGAACGATAACGCCTCTTTCTTGATTAGATTTAGAGTCAGCTTCAGGGAGTTCGTTAGTTTGCATATGTTTAGCTACTGCGCGAGTTAATAAAAAAGTACCCATTAAATTAATATCGATAACCTTTTGAAAATATTCCGCGGGCATAGGCCCTTTTTTGCTAATAATTTTTCCAGCACCTAATATTCCTGCGCAACCGACTGCAAGATTAATTGAACCAAAAGTTTTAACAGCAAGATCGACTGCGTTATCAACATCGGATTCACTACTGATATCGGTTTTACAAAATATTATTTGCTCAGGAAAACTAGCAGTTATTTTATTGCCTTGTTCCTCATTGATATCCAAAATGGCAACTTTGCCACCTTGAAAGATAATTCGTTCAACAACACCTAACCCAAGACCAGATGCGCCACCACTAACAACCGCGAGGGTATTTTTAAAAGACATATTGTGTCCATATGAGAATGTTTAATATATACATCTTATTGTATCAGGAGAAACTTTTGATTGTTAAACGATTTGATTAATTAGCCCAATTGTTTTACATGCTTCTGTATTTAACTCAGGTATTTTGGAGTTGCATGCAAATGTAGCTTAGTTCTCTGATATTTCAAGATCTTCGGCATATTACTGAGTAAGGTGCAGAGGCATGTTGTTTTATTAACTAAAGATGCTGACGATGTGTTGTTTATCTGAAAGTCGTTTGTGATTAGAGGTGCGGTTGTCTGAATGAGGTATGTTTGAATTTGAAATGGTACTGATATTATTCGGTCGAGTTCTTAAAAATATCTCATTGATGTCAGCAAGGGTATCATCAAGCCTGCAAGCATCATTTTCTTTTAAGGTCATTAACATGCTACTAGCAATATATTCATATTCAGTAGACCAAAAATGGAATGTGTCTGGTTTCTTCATTCTACGACCTATTCTACCTAGAATACCGTATAACCTAGCTTGGTCGTGATTATCATTTTCAATTTTAGTGGCTTCAATAATAGCCTCTCGCATTAGCTCATATTGAGATTGAGAGAGTTGAACCGCTTCATCAGATTTGAATAATGGTTGCATAGAACTCAAGAAAGCCGGGATCTGCTCTAGTAACATTAATTTAAACTCCAATGAAAGTAATTGATTCAAATATTTAATAGCTCTTTAAAAGATAGACAATAAATGAAAGAAAGTACAGTGTAAATGAGACTAAATAGCTTTGTTTTAGCATTGTTAAATTCGTGTTGTTATTGATATAACCCCAGGTTTGTGGTTTTATTAATCTTTTATGGTAACGAATTAACAGGGTTGGTTACTAAATGCTCTAATGTATGTAGTTTTTTAGCTATGTATATTCTTGGTTTTGCAATTTTTGATGACTAAATATAACAATAAAAGGTGAAGTATTATGGCCGTAGATAGAGGTTGTTTTAGCTCTCGTTTAGGCTTTATTTTAGCAGCAGCAGGTTCAGCTGTTGGTTTAGGTAATATCTGGAAATTTCCATTTGAAGTAGGTAAAGGCGGTGGTGCCGCTTTTGTAGTTATGTATTTAGCCTTCTGTTTTATTCTTTGTTTTCCTGTGATGGTTGCTGAAATTGGCATTGGTCGTAAGACTCAGCGTAATGCTGTAGGCGCTTTTACTGTTTTAGGTTACAAAAATTGGTCAATCGTTGGTTATTTAGGGCTTGTTAGTGGTGTCTTAATTCTTTCTTTTTACAATGTAGTCGCGGCTTGGGCTTTTGGTTATTTTGTAGAAATGGTGACGGGAAATTTTGATATTGGTAACAATTTTGGTGAATTTACCAAAGATTGGGTAACTGTTGGGAGCTACGCCATTATCTTTATGGTAGGAACGGCATATGTCGTTTCTAAAGGCGTTTCTGGCGGAATTGAAAAGGCAGCTAAAATATTAATGCCGAGTTTATTTGTAATGATTATTGCTTTGATTGCTTATGCCTTAACCTTACCTAATGCGATGGACGGAATACGTTTTTATTTGGTTCCAGATTTTTCTCAAATTACTGGACAAGTGGTTTACTCAGCACTAGGACAAGCATTTTTCAGTTTATCATTAGGAATGGGGGCATTAATTACTTACGGTAGCTATGTATCTAAGAAAGATAATATCGTAAGTGCGGCAGCTTCTGTTACCTTAATGGATGTCGGTGTTGCGACTTTAGCGGGTTTTATGATTTTCCCGTTTGTCTTTTCTCAAGGCATTGAAACTAACGGAGGAGCTGGATTAATATTTGTTACTTTGCCGGGTGTTTTTGAAGCTCTAGGATCAACTCTAGGAGTGTTCGTAGGGGGATTATTTTTCTTATTGTTATCATTTGCTGCATTTACCTCAACAATATCACTATTAGAAGTCCCTACTGCTTACATGGTTGATGAAAAGAACATGGGTCGTAGTAAAGCGACTTGGCTTGTCGCGATTTTTATCTTCTTAGTAGGGATCCCATCAATGTTGTCTAATGGCGCTGTTGACTCATTAACCTCTTTTATCACTTTGCCAGGACCCGGAACTCTTGACTTTATGACCTTTATCGGTTTAATTGCTAGTGATACATTTTTGCCCTTGGGCGGATTTATGATTGCAGTCTTTACCGCTTATGTTTGGAAAAAAGAGAATTTTAATTTAGAAATGTCTAATGGTGATGCCACGATGCAAGCTAGCCTTTTGCAACGATATGTAAGCTTTGCAATCGGCTATATCTGTCCAGTATTGCTAGGAGCAATATTTATAGTCACAGTTTTAGATAACTTTTTAGGGATCAAAATTCTGAGTTTAATTTTAGGGTAACTATTTATTTAACTCTTTAACTACTTAACTAATTGAATTAATCGGTAGTCAGGCACGAAATGTTTAACGTTTGTGTGCCCGACAGCATTTAGGTTATTTTAATGGTTAAAGGAGCACCAGCTTTGTCTTTCAAAAAACAATTAAGAATTCTCTCTTTATCAATTTTAGCGATCAGCTTATTTTCCTGTCAATCAGACGACTCAAGTAAAACAGAGAAACAAAAACAAGCAAAACCATTTTCTTCAACTTACCAGCCTGCCTTATCTAAAACCTTTGTTATAGAACATGCTACTGTTTTGACGGGTACTGGAGTGGAATATAAAGATGCTTCAGTTTTAGTGGAAAATAATCTGATTAAAGCCGTAGGTAATAATTTTTTTATACCTGCGGACATTGAAAAAATTGATGGTACAGGTAAGTGGGTGACTCCAGGCATTATTGATGTTCATTCACATATGGGGGTTTATGCTTCTCCAGGTATAGAAAGTACTCAAGATGGCAACGAAATGACGGCACCTGTCACTGCAGAGGTTTGGGCTGAACATTCGGTTTGGACTCAAGATCCTGCAATGCCTTTAGCGCTAGCTGGCGGAGTGACAACTTTTCAAGTATTACCTGGCTCTGGGAATTTGATCGGTGGTCGAGGAGTGACTTTAAAGAATGTATATGCCAAGAATGTTCAAGCAATGAAGTTTCCAGACGCTCCTCATTCATTAAAAATGGCTTGTGGTGAAAATCCAAAACGAGTTTATGGCAGTAAGGGACGAGCGCCTTCTACACGAATGGGGAATGTTGCAGGTTATCGAACTGCTTGGATTAAAGCGGAAGAGTATCGCGCAAAATGGGATAAATATACTGAGTCACTAGGATCTAAAAAGGAGTTAGATAGACCCGGTAGAGATCTGCAATTAGATACGTTAGCCGAAGTATTACGCGGCAATATTCTCGTTCATAACCATTGTTATCGAGCAGAAGAAATGATGGTAATGATTGATATTGCCAAAGAGTTTGGTTATAAAATATCAGCATTTCATCATGCTATAGAAGCTTATAAAATAGCGGATATTCTTGCTAAAGAAAATATTTGTGCTGCTATGTGGGCTGACTGGTGGGGATTTAAACATGAGGCGTATGACCACGTAAGAGAAAATGCGGCTATGGTTGAAAATGCCAAAGCGTGTGCCATTATCCATTCTGATTCTGCAATCGGCATTCAACACTTAAATCAAGAGGTAGCCAAGGCGATGGCTGCTGGCAATAAAAATGGTTTATCAATCGAGCCGAAAGATGCAATTTCTTGGATTACTTCAAACGCGGCAAAGGCAATTGGCATTGGGGATAAAACCGGAAGTCTTAAAGAGAATATGATGGCAGATATTGTTATTTGGTCACACAATCCTTTAAGTGTTTATGCAAAAGCTGAAAAAGTTTATATCGATGGCGTGTTAACTTATGATCGATATAACCGTGAAAAACAGCCTGTCACGGATTTTGATTTAGGAATATTGGATCCTGAAGGGGTAAGGTTATGATAAATTTAAATACAGTTTCTAAGTTGGCTCTTTTTATCCTTTTAGGATCATCAATATTTAGTATCTCTATTGCGAAAGACTACTTAATCAAAAATGCAACGGTACATACGGCAAGTCAAGCTGGAGTTTTAAAACGTGTTGATGTTTTAATTAGTGACGGTTTTATCATGGAGCTAGGCAAAAACTTAAAAGCAAATTCAAATACGGAAGTGATTGAAGCCAAAGGTAAACATATTACGCCTGGCTTGATTAATGCAAATACTCAGTTAGGTTTGGTTGAGATTGATGCAGCCTCTAGTACTGTCGATCATACCACTAAGCAAAAGGGCGTTGGGGCTTCTTTTAATATTGCGCCTGCTATCAATTTTCGCTCCACACTTATCCCTCAAAATAGAATTAATGGATTAACACGAGCCATTGTTGTTCCTGGTTTTGGTAATTCTATATTTGCTGGGAGTAGCTCGGCAATTACATTGTTGTCTGATATGAGTGGAATGATCTCTGAAAATATCGCCCAGCATGCAATTTACGGTGTCGGCGGAGCTAGGTTTAATGGTGGCTCTAGAGCTGCTGCTTATAGTGCACTTGATAAAGCGTTGAAGGAGGCAAATTACTTACGTCATAACCGAAGTAGGTTTGATCCTGGATTTGAGTCGCATTTTTCGTTATCTATTGATGATTTGGACGCGTTAAAACCGGTCTTAGAAAAGAAAATGCCACTTATTATTCATGCGCATAGAAGTGATGACATTTTAAGAATGATAGATCTTTCTAAAAAACATAATATTCGGATTGCCATTCAAGGTGCATCGGAAGCTTGGGTAGTTGCTAATGAAATTGCAAGAGCTAAGGTTCCAGTTATTATCGATCCAATTCTTAACTTACCTAATTCTTTCTCTTCTCTTTCTAATCGGATCGATGCGGCTGCAATTTTGCACAACGCAGGTGTCAAATTGGTATTTATGGGCAAAGATTGGCAATCAACTCATAACGGTTACTTAGTGCGACAATCTGCTGGAAATGCAGTTTCACATGGCTTACCAGCCGAAGAAGCATTAAAAGCTATGACAATTAATACTGCAGAAGTTTTTGGCATTAAAAATTATGGACAAATAAAAGTGGGGATGGAAGCTGATGTCGTTATTTGGGATGGTGACCCAATGGAGGTTACCACCAATGCGGAACAAGTTTTTATAAAAGGTCAGAAGCAACCAATGGTTTCTAGAGCGACTCGATTAAGAGATCGCTTTTGGAATTTAAGTGAGAATAAAAATAAGGCGTATGTGAAGTAATATGATTATTGAAACTAGTGACTTAAAAAAACAGCCTAGTATGCTGGATGCTTTAATTCCCCTCATCTTCCTAATGATAATGCTTGCAGTCTCGGTTTATTATTATGGTTCAGATTCATCTTACGGTGCGAATCAAATTGCTTTGATTTTAGCTACAGCTGCTGCCAGTTTGATCGGTTTTAAAAATGGTTATACGTGGGATGAAATTGAAACAGGGATTAAAAATGGTGTTTCGACAGCTTATGGCGCTATTCTTATTTTGATGATGGTCGGTTCGTTGATTGGAAGTTGGATTATTTCTGGAACCGTGCCAACAATGGTTTATTTTGGATTGCAGATATTAGATCCCAGTATTTTTTATGTAGCTGCTTGTCTTATTTGTTCGATGGTTTCTATCAGTATTGGTAGTTCATGGACTACTGCAGGTACCGTTGGTGTGGCTTTAATTGGTATTGCAACGGGACTCGATATGTCTATGGGTATAACCGCAGGTGCTATTATTTCTGGTGCTTATTTTGGCGATAAAATGTCTCCACTTTCAGATACAACTAATTTAGCACCTGCAGTATCTGGAACCGATTTATTTACTCATATTAAACATATGACATGGACTACAGGGCCAAGTATTCTTCTAGCTTTAATATTATTTGTCATTATAGGGTTTGCTCAAGATTATAATGGTGAACCAGCAAGCTTGGGTAACACTCTTACCATTTTAGATGATCAATTTAATATTTCATTTATTGCCCTTATACCCTTGTTAGTGGTGCTGGTCTTAGCATTTAAAAAAGTGCCTGCTTTTTTAACATTATTAATTGGTTCATTACTTGGGTGCATTTTTGCGGTAATTTTTCAACCTCAAGTGATTGAACGTAGTATCGAAGCGTACAAATATGAATGTTCTCCGGTTGTGAAAACCCAAGAATTTAGTCAATGCAGCGTTAATAGTGTGAAAGAATTAGATTCAAAAAATATACTTAATGTGTCACTTACGTTGGAAAATAAATCGACCAGAGATGTTGCTCTAGAAATTAAGAATCCTAAGAGCGATCAAAGTTTAATCGCAATACTTGACGGTAAAGCTTACAAATTAGACTTTGAACCTCACTCTGATTTACACAATACTATAGATGCAATTTGGCGCGCAATGTATGGTGGTTATGTATCCGATTCTGGTGATTCAGCTGTTGATGATCTTTTATCACGCGGTGGTATGTGGAGCATGATGAATACTATTTGGCTTATATTAACGGCACTAACTTTTGGTGCAGTGCTTGAAACTATTGGTCTGTTACAAAGAATTGTTAATTCGGTTCTTTCATTAGTTAAGGGGACTGGTTCTTTGATTACAGCGGTTGTTACTACGTGTATTGGAACAAATTTAATGGCTGGCGATCAATATATTGCGATTGTATTGCCAGGAAAAATGTATCGAGCTGAATTTGCAAGACGCGGGCTTGATGCTAAAAACCTTTCAAGAAGTTTGGAAGATAGCGCAACCATGACTTCAGCATTAATTCCTTGGAATACCTGTGGTGCCTACATGGCGGCAACTTTGGGTGTACCAACACTAGTTTATTTACCCTTTTGCTTTTTTAACATAGCCAGTCCATTTATTTCAATTGCCTATGGAATTACACATTTCAAAATCGCTAAAATTGAAAATTCAGATACTGTCTCTGTTTAATATAGAATACAAAATAGAATGAAAAAAACAATTAAGAAACTAACCTCATTAAATGGTAACAGCCAAAAATTAGATGGTGGCGCGATGTTTGGTAATGCGCCCAAAGGAATGTGGCAAAAGTGGGTTGAAGTGGATGAATATAATCGTATTGATTTAGCCTGCCGTTGCCTATTAGTCCAAGAAATACTAGCTAACGGAAAGATCAGAAACATTCTATTAGAAGTGGGGATTGGCGCATTTTTTGAACCTAAAATGAAAGGGCGCTTTGGCATTGTAGAATCAAATCATGTTTTATTAGATTCATTAGCGAAAATAGGACTGACTCACCAAGATATTGATATTCTAATTCTGTCACATTTACACTTTGATCATATTGGTGGGTTGTTGAGTGAATGGAAAGAAGGCGTTGAGCCTGAATTATTATTTCCGAACGCAAAAATTTTAGTCGGTAAAAAGGCATGGGATAGGGCTTATGCACCACATTATCGCGATCAAGCCTCTTTTATTCCTATTATTTTAGATAAACTAAAAGAAAACCCGAATCTTGTCATCGTTGCCTCTTCTCAATCCGAGCTTCTTGGAAATGACTACTCCTTCCATTTAAGTGATGGTCATACACCGGGGATGATGTTAACTGAAGTAGCTATGCCCGATGGACCAATCGTATTCTGCGCCGATTTAATACCAGGAGAGCCATGGGTTCATGTGCCTATCACTATGGGGTATGATCGATTTGCGGAACTTCTTATAGATGAAAAACAAGCACTTTTAGATGATTTACTAGAAAGAAAAGGCCGTTTGTTTTTTACCCATGACGCCAAGGTTGCTATAGGTACATTAAATAGAAATGAACGTGGCAAGTTTGTGCTTAGCAATACTAAACATGAAGTTAATAACTCAATTAACTGAAAAAAATCGTCACCATGTAACTTTATTATATCCACGATAGTTGAAATCTCTTGCAATTTAATAATAATTCACGTAATTTACAGGGCGATGACAGCGTTGTCATTATTTCCTCCTGGAAAGTGTTGTTTGGTTGAAAACCTCTATTAGTTGCCTTTTGTTTGTTTATGCATTTAGGCAACATTTTTTTACGAAAAAAATTAATTGATTAATTTAAAATATGTAATGCACAAACTATTAGATGATAAATTTAACTTTCAAAAAACGATTGATTACCTTCGTAGCTAAGTATGCAATATTCATTGTCTTCGTTTGCTTGTCTAATACCACGATAGCGAATCAAATTGGTTTAGCAAAACTAGCGTCAAGTTTACAGCTCCAATATAAGGTTCTAAACAATACTTCAGCCAAAAACTGTGAAGTATTGACAAAAAGCGGGTTATGTTTTGATGCGATGATTAGTTTCAAAATGAAAGAGCAGGTAGATATTATAAGATGGTGAATAATGGTTGGGATGTTGTACTTTCGTTACCTGACGTAACTTATTTTGATCTCTCTTATGAAGCTGTTCCCAAAGAGCGTGGTTACTATTGGGGGAGCGCGTTACACTAACACAAAACAAATATTTGATTGGATGCCAGGCAACTTACCTATTCATGCGGAAATTTGGAATGATCGTTTGAATAATGAAATGGTGTTAAATGATAAAGAGTCTACGTTAAAACCAGGGATGAAGATAAGAGGAATACAAGCACAACTCTGGAACGAAATGATTCGATCGGATGACATTGCAGAATATATGATCTTTCCACGACTCTTGGCGATTGCAGAAAGGGCATGGCATAATCCGCTTTGGCAGACTAGATATGATTATTTAGGTAATTTCTTTTCGAAAAACACTCATAATTTTTTAAAGAAGAGTAAAAAATAGAGAACTTCAATGGGGTGAATTTACTCAAGCGCTTGTTACAAAAGAACTCTGGAAGTTAGATGTTGATGAGATTAATTATAGAATACCAACCATTGGCGGTGTTATAGAATTTGGTTATTTGAAACTTAATTCAATTTTCCACTTTTGGAAATAGAATATAAAATTGGTGATAGAGGTTGACTCAAGTATAATAAGTTACCTATAAAAATAGAAAAAAATGTTAAGGTTTTTGCAAGAGCAAGAATACCAAAAAGTGAAAGAGTCGGTCGAAAATTATTGATTAAAAGAATCGATAAAAAATAAATTTAGTTGTTTATTTAGGAGAAACTGGTTGGTGGTAAAAGATTGCAATGAAATTTCAAATCAAGCACTGTACATCGGGATTGATGGAGGTGGGACTAAGTGTCGAGCGATCCTTGCAAATGCGGCAGGAATGCTTCTTGGTGAAGGGATAGGCGGGCCTGCTAATCCATTTTATGGCGTAGAGTGCGCCTGTAATTCAATTGAAGAAGCATCAATAAAGGCTGTTGCTGACGCCGGTTTGCCTTCGTCTAAACTAAAGGATATAGTTGCTGGTGTAGGTTTGGCGGGTGTGAATTTGCCAAATTTACATAGAGAACTATGTGATTGGAAAAATCCTTTTTTGGAAATGTATTTAACAACAGATATGGATATAGCTAATATTGGAGCGCATGATAATATGTACGGTGCTGTGATAATAATTGGAACTGGATCTGTCGGTTATGTAAACACGCCTAGCAATAAATTTATGTTAGGTGGTTATGGTTTTCCTATCAGTGATAAAGCAAGTGGTGCTTGGTTAGGTTTAAAGGCAATTGAGCATACCCTATTAGTGCTCGATAAATTTAAAGGCTCTAGTCTACTGGCAGAAAAAATTTGTGAGTTTTATCAGATCAATACAGGTATAGAATTATCTGAAAAACTAGTAGGTTACGCTTCCAGTCAGTATGCAAAAATTGCTTCGCTTGTCTTTAATTGCGCCTTAAAAGGTGATGAGTATGCTTTAGAAATAATAGAAGAAGGGGTAGAGTACATTTCGGCTCTTGCCAATAGATTGGTTGAAGGTGAAAGTTTAAGATTGTGCATGATTGGTGGTTTAGCTAAATATTGGCGCTCTCGACTTAATTCAAAAACGGCCGCTTATTTTTCGGACGTTAAACAGCAACCTGAATTTGGAGCGTTAAAATTAGCGATTCGAAATTGGGCTAAAGAGGACAGAAAAATTGCCTAGTCAAAATATAGAAGTTAAAGATAGCATAGTTAATACTAGCTTAATGAAGTTGGAGGCTACAGAAGCGCCATTACGCATTGAAGAGCAACTTATTAATAATGTTAACAATGCAAAGATAATAGCAGAAAAAATTAGAAAATTTAATCCTAAAATGGTCATGTTTGTGGGGCGCGGTTCATCAGACCATGCTGGGACATATAGCAAATATTTGATTGAAATCGAATTAGGAATACCAACATTTGGAGCTGCGCCATCTGTGGCAACTATTTATAACCGCTATTTGAAATTAGAAAATACGTTAGTTATTGTCATATCACAATCAGGCAGAAGTCCGGATATTTTAGAGCAGGCAAAGCAAGCAAAAAAAGCTGGAGCGATGTGTATTGCGCTTGTCAATGATGAGGAATCTCCTTTAGTTGATATTGTAGATTATACTTTACCCCTTTCAATTGGAAAGGAAAAATCAGTGGCGGCAACTAAAAGTTATTTGGCAACATTATCAGCTATATTACAATTGGTTGCTTATTGGAGTGAAAAACAAGATTTGATTGATGCCCTTAAACAAATTCCTGAAGCTCTTTCAAACGCAATTAAAGCTCAACCACAACTTAATAAGTCTGACATTGATAATGTGAAAAATTTAGTTGTTTTAGGGCGGGGTCTTGGTTACGCCGTTGGTAATGAATTAGCGCTTAAATTGAAAGAAGTTTGTGCTATTCATGCAGAATCTTTTAGTTCTGCTGAGTTTTTGCATGGGCCAGTTGCTTTAGTCGATAATCATTTCAAAATATTAGATATTGAGATTATGGATGAAGCTTTTGATGTGCATAAAAATCAAATAGAGGATATAAGAAATAGAGGGGCATCAGTTGTTCGATTACACCAAGTCACCAAAGAATTACATCCCAGAATAGCTCCGCTTGCTGTTTTACAACGTTTTTATTTGGACATTGAGCATATAGCGGTACAACGAGGTTTAAATCCAGATGTCCCTCGAGGTTTAAAAAAAGTAACGGAGACCATTTAAAATAACTAGAGCTGAAAATGACTAATACAAAACTAAGCGTTGAAAAATTATTTGATGGAGAATCTATTCGATTTGAACAATCAATAACAGTTACCAACGGAAAAATCATTGACGTTTCTGACTCTGTTGGGTGTGATCTTGTTCTTCCTGGGATTTTGGTTCCAGGTTATATTGATATTCAGGTAAATGGCGGTGGCGGTTTATTATTTAATCAATCACCAAACTTTGAAACAATAAAAAAAATTGGTGAAGCTCATCAACAATTTGGTACAACTGGATGGTTGCCAACTCTGATAACCGACTCCGTTGAGAAAATGACAATGGCTGCAGATGCTGTTGCCGAAGCATTAAGAAACAATCTACCGGGTATCTTAGGTATTCATTTTGAGGGTCCGTTTTTATCGAAACAAAAAAAAGGTGTGCATTTCGAATCGTTTATTAGAAAAATAGGCTGTGAAGAATTAGCTATTTTAAAAAGAAAAGACTTAGGAAAGGTGTTAATTACTTTAGCACCTGAAAGTGTAAGTCCATATCAAATTAGAGAGTTAGTTGAGAGTGGAGTAATTGTTAGTTTAGGTCATAGCAATGCAACTTTTGAACAAACTAGCCAAGCAATTGATGCTGGTGCGACGGGCTTTACTCATTTGTTTAATGCTATGTCGCCGTTTACTTCGCGAGAACCCGGTATGGTTGGTGCTGCAATTTCAGCTAAAAATTGTTTTTCGGGAATAATATTAGACGGCGTTCATGTACATCCTGATTCTGCTTATTTAGCTTACCGAGCGAATAAAAAATTAATGTTAGTAACTGATGCAATGCCTCCAGTTGGTTCCAATAAAAAAAGTTTTGAATTTTTTGGTGGGAAAATCACTAGCAATGGTTTGATATTAACAGATTCCGAAGGTCGTTTGGCTGGTTCGGCTTTAGATATGCATACAGCAGTAATTAACGCGGAAAGAATGTTAAAAATAGAACAATATGAAGCTATTAATTTAGCATCTAGAAATCCTGCAAAATTTTTAGGTTTGGAAAGTCAATACGGTAAATTATGCCAAGGATTTTGCGCTAGTATGTTATTAATCAGTGATAATGGAAACGTGATCGCTAATTGGATTGATGGGAAAAATGTTTTTAATAGTGTAAATAAAAATAATTAGAGAGGAGATTTATATGGTTATAGATAAAGCTAGTGGTGATGTAAAAGAATCGTCGAAATCTAATAGTAGTAATGCGATCCCAATGGTAATTGTCGCAGGGTTGTTTTTTATTTTAGGCTTTGCAACTTGGATTAATGGGGCATTAATGCCTTACTTAAAACAAATTTTACAGTTAACCCCGTTGCAGGCGTCCTTTATTCTTTTTTCTTTCTATATAGCTGTGACGTTTGCGGCTATTCCATCTTCCATATTGATTCGAAAGGTTGGTTATAAAAATGGTATGGCGTTAGGTATGGCGGTAATGATGTTGGCTGGGCTTCTGTTTATTCCAGCAGCTAAAACGCAAATATTCGCATTGTTTTTGTTCGCACAACTTGTCATGGGTTCTGGAATTACCCTATTACAAACAGCGGTTAATCCTTATGTTGTTCGTATTGGTCCTGAAGCGTCTGCAGCTGCACGAATTAGTATTATGGGAATTCTAAATAAAAGTGCTGGGGTAATAGCACCACTTGTTTTTGCGGCATTAATTACAAGTGGTTTTAATCATGTTGGTGATGATATTTCGCAAATACAAATTGATGAAATGGCTAATGGACTGATATTGCCGTATCTTGGTATGGCTTTGTTTATAGGTATACTAGCCATTATCGTAAAAAAGTCACCTTTGCCTGAGCTTGAAAATGAAGAAAACTCAACAATTTCAAATAACAAAGGACACTTAAAAGAATCCTTATCTCACCCCAGTTTAGTTTTAGGTGTCGTGGCAATATTTCTTTATGTCGCCGTTGAAGTGATTGCGGGTGATACCATCGGATCATTTGCTTTGTCATTAGGTATTAAAAATTATGCTGTAATGACCTCCTATACAATGATTTGTATGGTAGTTGGGTATATATTCGGTATAGCGTTAATTCCTCGGTTTATTTCTCAACAAAAAGCGTTAATGGTTTCTGCAGTAGTCGGATTATTTCTAACCGCAGGCATAATTTTTGGTGATAATGATTCTTTTGTTCTTGCGAATAATTTATTAGTTCCATTTGGTGGCGAGCAATTGCCGGATACGTTATTAATGATAGCTTTGCTAGGTCTAGCAAATGCAATTGTTTGGCCTGCCGTGTTTCCTTTGGCTTTGTCTGGGATGGGAAAGTTAACTAGCACTGGTTCTGCTCTTTTGATAATGGGTATTTCAGGCGGCGCTTTTGGTCCATTATTTTGGAGTGTTGTTAGCACTTCTTCAAGTTCTGGAGAGCAAGGGGGTTACGCTGTTATGTTTCCGTGTTATTTATTTATTTTATTTTATTCAGTTAAAGGATATAAAATAAAAAAGTGGTAGTTTTTATTAAATTATTCAGTGTTGGTTTTAGGTAAATTAACGTTGAATAATCTATCCGCTTCTTTAACACATAAGAATCATGATTCTCCCATCTGAAAATAATTGCAAATTTCTCAAAAAATAGTTTTTTAAAGGAATAGGTAGTATGCTGTATGACACACAAATGACAGTGTTGTCATTTGTGTGTAGGTTAGTTAATGTTTTTGGTTAGATTTAATGTATTGACAAAATTTCAATAATACAAAAGGGAAAGGTTATGTCACAATATTTATTTAGAAAAAAACAATTGCTAGTAGTATCACCTTTGCACTCGCGGGGAACTTGGTTTGGAGAGGTCGACAAAGCTAAACGAATATTCAATGAAGTTGAAAGAGCAACAAAAATTGCGGTAGAAGAGTTACCAGGGCATAGAGAGTTATTGAATAAAATTCATCAATATGGATTACCACTTCTTTAGTAAATTAATATTGATATAACCCATATGGGTAAAGTATCTTGATGACAACCAACGATACCTGTTAATGATGTTGGATGTGAGTTGATACTTAAAATTTCGACCTCATCAATCTAGAGCTACAACGTTAATGCCCACTATTGTATGCCTTTCTGAATTTGCTAGGAGTCAATTTTTTAAATTGTAAAAATCGGCGATTAAAATTTGAGACATTGTTGAATCCACAATGATCGCTTATTGCAGTTATAGGTATACTGCTGTTAATTAGCATAGAGCAAGCTTTACTTACTCTTAATTGATTAACAATTTCTGTAAAAGTTTGTTCAGTTCGTTGTTTGATAAACCGGTGAAAGTGATTGGTGCTCATATGTACCAGTTGAGCAAGTGCTTCTGCTTTCAAATTTTCAGTATAATGTTGATGTAGGTGTCGGATTATTTTATCGAGTTTGTCGGTAAAAGGATCTGAAGTGATGGCAGTGTTGTAGCCTGAGCTGGAGAGCTGTCGCATATTATCGTCATTACACATGAGTTGCAATATTTGTAATAGCCCAATAAGGCGTTCTGGAGGTTCCCCATTGTTTATTACTTTGAATATTTGAAGGCATCTTCTTGATACATTTTCACTAAATTTTATTCCTCTTTTTGACGATTTCAACAATGGTATTAATGATTTCAAATCTGGCATTTGAGTTAGTTGCTCAAACCATGAAATTGGGATTTGTGCCACATACACCTGTTGTGCTTGCCCTAAAATTTTCTGTGATGAGCACCAAGTATGGGGCAAATGTGGCCCAAGAAGCGTTAGATCCAAGTCGCCATAATTTTCTATACTATCACCAATATATCGTTGTCCATGGCTGTTTAAAGTTAGTGCAATTTCGTATTCAGGATGGTAATGCAAATTGAAAGGTAATTCTTCAATTTCATACAACCAATATCTCCAAGAAGAATTTTCGGTTGGCAAAATCTTTTCGTACATTAGTTTCATAAATCTATCACTCCAAACACTCCAACAATAGAAAAATATCATAAGATGGTAGAAAAGTGTAGCTATTATTCTGTTTTTGGTAGCAAACTAGTCAGGCGCGGAATGAAAGAGCGTTCTAAATTCGTAGAATTAATAACTATTACATTGTTAGTTAATTGTTAAATTGTTAGTATTTAACTTTTCACTATATGTAAAGAGCTGAGGTAGAGATAAATGTTAGAAGATAATAAAGCAAAAAAGAACCCACTGAGCACCGCTATTTCAGCAGCACTTATAGCGATGTTTACGCTTCCTGCTATTGCCGCAGAGGGTGAATCAGATGAAAAAACAGATAGTAGAGATAAAATAAATGTCATCGTTATAACAGCAACCAAGCATGCGACCAATTTAATGGAAACGCCGCTAGCGATTACAGCGCTCGATCCTGACAGTTTAATCCGTCAAAATATTAAAAAGCTTAGTGATTTGAGTGGCTTGGTTCCCAATTTTCAACTTGGACTGTCAAATGCCGATTCAGGTGTTCAAGCATCTATCCGAGGTGTGACTTCAAATAATTTTACCGAAATTGCTGACCCAGCGGTGGGTATTCATATTGATGGTATCTATTCACCACGACCACAAGGATCGCTCGCCTTAATGTTTGACTTACAGCAAGTTGAAGTGTTGCGGGGGGCGCAAGGGACACTTTTTGGTCGTAATTCTACTGCGGGTGTTGTCAACATTATCCCAGCCAAACCCGATTTCGATGATAATTATGGTTGGAGTACTTTACAGTTAGGCAATTATAATGCTCAGCAACTACGCAGTGTTTATAACATGGCTGTGACAGATACTTTTGCTATTAGAGCTGCTTTGATGGTTGATAAGCGAGATGGTTATATCAATCAACAGCAAGATTTAACTGACCGCGGTTGGGGAGTGTATGATGATGATGGTGTTTTTGTATCATCAACTCCTGATGGACTACCTGATGTTGATATGCGTTTAAATAGAAAAGTATCCCCTTCCGATTATTATTCAAACTCCAATCAATGGGGGGCTCGTGTAACGGGGTTGTGGGAAGTTTCAGATTTATCAGATTGGAGCGTGAGTTATGAACATTATCAAAATAATGGTGCTGGTGATGTCAATCTAAAAGATTGTGCGGCTGCAGCCGGGACTCGTTATGCATGTGATAGTGTTGATCATTTCGATCAAACCGTATTAATCAATGTACCTGGTAAAATTGATATGACTATTGATACTGTTCGCAGTCTTTTTGCCTATGATATCGATTCACATACAGTATTAGAGCATCGTTTTGCTTATGCCAATCAACAGCGAGTTCAGCATCACGATGATGACGCGGGTCAACATGCGTTGCTCTCTGAAACAAACCCAATGGATTGGTGGGGAAGAGCCTATGTGGATGATAGAGCGAGTTATACCTTAGATTCTGAATATCAATCCTACGTTAATGAGTTACAAATTAAACAGGTATTTGATGATTATCGGGTTGTTGTAGGTGGTTTTTGGATGTATGAAAACAATGCGATTCGATTTGCCCAAGATATGTTAGTTACTCCACCGTTTGGAATGCCCTATGGTCAGTACTATAACCAGCCTAAACGAGAAATTGATTCAAAAGCTATTTTTGCACAAGCCGATATCAATTTATCAAAAGACTGGACAGCAACGGTCGGCATCCGCTATACCCAAGATGAACGCATTGATAATAATGGCGAAACGTGGGGTAGTTGGGGAGCAGATGACCCTTGGTACTATAATGGAGCAGATGATGTACCAATTAACCCAATTGGTACAGATATTCCACACAATGGTACCGACTTGACGTTTGATATGGGGCCATTTGCCGGTTCTGATGCATACGGTGATACAAAAGTGGTCAATACTTATAAAAAGGATTGGGAAAAAATCACTTGGCGTTTAGGTTTACAGTATGATTTTGCTGATAAGCAAATGATTTTCGGATCGGTTGCCACGGGTTATCGAGCAGGTGGTTTTGGCGATAAGTTTGATACTTGTGGAGGTGGTACCTGTACAGATGGTTCTACTGAACAATTTAGTTTCTTAGATTATGATCCAGAAACAACGCTTAATTATGAGTTAGGGTATAAAGGAGCGTTATTAGATGATACTTTAAATCTAACGGCGGTCTTGTTCTTTACCAAATACCAAGATATGCATTACACCAATATGCACCCTGTCGGTCAAAAACTACTTGCGCCAGGCCAAGTATGCCCTGAGTGGGATCTAGCATGTGATATTGTTCAAGCATGGAAAACTGAAAATATTGGTGAAGCTGACATCTACGGTTTGGAGTTAGAGTTTAAATACATTCCTTGGGAAAATGGTGACCTTACAGGGTTTTACGCTTATTTAGGGACGGAAATCACTGCCTATGATTCCTATAGTGATAATTGGATGTGTGGATACCGCGAGGAAAATGGTGCGCCAGGTTGCGCCGAGCTATTTGTCGAGCCTGGAAATCCCTTAAGTGGTCGTCAATTGTACGATGTCACTGGTAATCAGTTACCAGGCTCTCCAGAGCATTCTTTGGGTCTTAACTATTCACACTATTTTGAGTTGGATGAATACATGTTAGTACCATGGATTGGAGTTCGTTGGCAAGATAGAATGTACTTTACTCCACGAAATTTGGATAATCGTGTAGTGGGTGACTATCAACCCAGCTATACAAATGTTGATGCGTCATTGAAATTTTCAAATGATACTGAAGATTGGTATGTTGAGCTTTATGGTAATAATTTAACTGATGAAGTTGTAACTAATTGGATGGGACAAGCTGCAAATGGTGGTTTTAAATCAAGCTCATTTAATCCTCCGCGTATGTATGGTGTTCGTTTTAGCATTAGCTATTGATAATGCTAGTTAGATCTAAATGAGAGTTTGTTACTGACATAACCTTCCCAATTCTCGTTTATTCCCGTATTGCTTCAATGTGTAAGATTTTATAATTTATATTTTGTAACAATACGGCTCCCACCGCTGGTACTTCATTCCTTGATGTAGTACCAGCTTTTTTAAAACGGATACTGTTAAATGGCTCGTTATGCTGCTCTTGATGTGATGAGGGGATTTACCATAGCATCAATGATATTGGTAAATACTCCTGGTGACTGGAATCATGTTTACCAACCTCTGTTACATTCACATTGGCATGGTCTGACAGTAACCGATTTAGTCTTTCCATTTTTTTTATTTATTATTGGCAGTGCAATGTTTTTTGCCTTTAAAAAAGTCGACTATTGTTTTTCTGCAAACTCTTTCAATCATATAGTAAAGCGGAGCGTGACAATATTTTTAATTGGCTTGTTCCTAAACGCCTTTCCTTTTTTGGTAGATTTGGATAACTTGCGAATAATGGGAGTATTGCAACGAATAGCCCTTTGTTATTTTTTTGCATCATTATCAATATTGCTTTTGAGCGCCAACCAGCTAAGAGTTTTTATTGTCATTATCTTGTGTGCCTACGCCCTTGTGATGTCTTTTTTTGGCTATTCGCTAGAAGATAATATTGTTAAGTGGGTGGATTTATCCTTGTTGGGTGAGAATCATATGTATGCTCTGCATGGTAGCGCATTTGATCCCGAGGGAGTGTTATCAAGTATACCGGCAATTGCTAGTATGCTCATTGGTTTTGAAGTGACTAAAATCTTGTATCAGAGTGAAAATGTTAAAGAAGGTATAAAAAAACTGTTATGGATATCCTGTGTGTTCTTAGTTTTAGGTTATTTGTTAGCATTAGAAATACCTATCAATAAGTCGCTTTGGACCAGTAGTTTTGTCTTGATTAGCTCAGGATTTGCTTGTTTGTTTTTGATGTTATTTGTATTGCTATGTGATGTTTTTCGAATAAAGAGCATTACTTACCCGTTTTTAGTTTATGGCTTAAATCCCTTGTTTATTTATGTCATTTCATGGCTCTGGGAGTCATGCTATAAATTAATTGAAATAGAATTGAACAATCATTTGATATTGAAATTGGGTGCTTTTATTCAGTGGAATTTGGTTCAATATATTTCTCCTATTAGTGCATCATTGCTTTATGCAGTATCACACGTGATATTATTTTGGTTTTTATCTTTGTGGCTTTATAAAAAGCACATAGTGATAAAAATTTAGTTAAAGGAAAAAGTTATGAATAAAAACATTCTGTCTGTCATTTTAGTGTTAGTGACTTTCTTTGCAATATCATTTATTACAAATATTATTGGGCCAATTTTTCCTTCGTTGGTAAAAGATTTTGATATTAGCTTAGCGGTTGCTGGTTTTTTGCCGTTTTCATTTTTTGCTGCTTATGGGGTTATGTCTATTCCTTCAGGAATATTAGTTGACAAATTTTCAGAAAAGCCTGTTCTCATTGCCGCTTTTGCCATATCAGCATTCGGCTCATTATTATTTGCACTAATTCCAAGCTTTTTCATGGCAATGGGATCATTGTTTTTGATTGGAACCGGTATGGCAATGTTACAAGTAGCCATTAATCCTTTACTAAGAGTTTCTGGCGGACAAGAAAATTTTGCTTTTTATTCGGTGCTTGCCCAGTTAATTTTTGGTGCGGCGGCGACCCTGAGCCCTCTAGTGTATAGTTTTCTTGTACAAGGAATTCACAAAGAACAAAGTGGTGGTTTTTTTCAGCTATTATCCGATATGGTTCCTAAGGACTTGCCATGGTTATCCATGTATTGGTTGTTTGCACTAGTATCGATTTTAATGCTGGTATTTATTTTACTGATTAAGCTACCAAGAGTTGTCCATAATGAAGAGGAGCAAGTGGGAAGTTGGAATATTTATGCTGAGCTATTCAAAAATAAAATGGTCATCTATTTTTTTATTGCCATTGCTGCCTATGTTGGAACCGAACAAGGGGTTGCTAATGCTATTTCACTTTTCTTAGAAAAATACCATGGCTTAGATCCTCTTAAGGTTGGTGCCGGGGTTGTTAGTGATTTTTGGTTAATGCTGACCTTGGGTTGTTTTTTAGGGCTAGCGCTGCTTAAAGTGATCGATAGTCGTTTGGTGTTAAAAATATTTTCAGTAGGTGCTGTTATTTCTTTAACCGCAGCATTGTTTGGGAGTGTTGATATCGCTTTGATCGCTTTCCCATTAGTTGGTTTTTTTCTATCCGTTATGTGGTCGGTTATTTTCTCTCTTGCGCTAAATTCAATAGCCGATTATCACGGATCGTTTGCAGGCATTTTATGTACTGGTATTGTTGGTGGCGGTTTGGCATCTCCAATTATCGGTTTAATAGCCGATCTGACGGGTGATCTACGAATAGGAATGTTAGTGATCTACTTAACTTTGGGTTATATCTTCACCATTGGATATTGGGCTAAACCATTAGTCAATAATAAAACGATTAGCCTAAAGGGAAAGGACGGTGCAAAGGCCGTTGAAAATGAGTAGCTGTTTAAGTCATTATCGTATCCCTATTGCTTGTTTCTGGTTGCTTTTATTGACGGCATGTCAAGGTGAGATCAATAGAGAGAACCAAGCTGGTGTAACAAGAATTACCCAAAGCCGACTGAACTCATTGGCAAACTCGTTACAAGTAAGATATCAATTTTTATCAAACATCGAGACCGATTGTCCTGATTTAGATAATAAAAAAGTGTATTTTTGTTATAGCGCAAAAATCTTGTTATCAAATATTAACGACTTTGTGGGGAGTGGAGAAGACCATTCATGGAAACTTAATTTTTCCCAAGTTTATCCCATTTACGCGAGCCTTAGTGATGATTTTCAGGTGA
>CAZRPK010000039.1:0-23357 GCA_964601915.1 uncultured Kangiella sp.
TTTTAATTTGAATTAAGATATCTGTTGGAGGCGTTTCAATGATCTGATTACACTAACTTGGACACTCAATTTCATATAAACTAACAATTAGAAATTGAGTGTCCAAGTTTAGTGTAACTAGATCAGATCGACTTTATTCATTTAATTATATTGTGTTAAACCATCATCCCTTGCTCCCAAAGTTTTCCGTATCTTGCTTCTTGCCAAGCATGACTAAGTTCAGCCCGATAAACGTATAAATCTAAACGTGTGAGCATAATATAGGCTAACGGCAGATTGAATACCAAAACCTGATGATAATGGAAACTCATAGGGTCAATTTTTAAATGCCCACTCTAGTTCTTTGTGTTGCTAATTTTTTTCCAAAATTTGATTTGATTCGTCAATATTTTGTTTGCTTGGCAGTAAATTGTATGTACTCATTTAAATTACCTAAGGATGGAAATCTAAGCCATTACTGACTGTGGCAACATAGCCTTTCCGAATACTAAAATCTCCAAATTTCTCATTCTCTACTCTAGTATTTGTGTAATCTTTTAAAATAGGTTCAAGCGCATTAAATATTTGATCTTCATTGATATTCTCTTTATAGAGCTTATTTAAGCGTTCACCTAAATGCCCTGCACCTAAATATAAATTATACTTACCGGGTCCCTTCCCTACCAAACCGATCTCTCCAAGAAAAGGACGAGCACAACCATTGGGACATCCTGTCATTCTTAGATTGATTGGTTGGTCTTTTATTGAGTATTGTTTGAGTAAAGTTTCTAATCGCGTCATAAAATCTGGCAAATAACGTTCTGCTTCAGCCATAGCTAAAGAGCAAGTGGGAAACGCCACGCAGGCGAGTGAGTTTATCCGTGTTGGCGATTCATTTTTCCCATAACTTATCTTATATTTATTTAGCAGATCCTCTATAATTATTTTATTAGCATTGTTAACTTTACTAATAATTAAATTTTGATTTGGGGATATCCTAAATTCTCCATGATGAATTTTTGCAATTTCTAGTAAACCAGTAAATATTTTATTTTTTTCAGAATCAACGATTCTTCCACTATGGATATACACAGTTAAATGCCATTCACCATTTTCATCTTTCAACCAACCATAACGATCATGGTTATTCTTAAAACTAAATGGTTTTTCTTCAGCAAGTTCAAAACCTTGATAGGCAAATAGCTTTTTTTTAAACTCGTCTATACCTAAACGATCAATTGTATATTTCAATCTTGCATGTTTTCTCACTTCACGATCCCCAAAGTCTCGCTGAACTTTAACCACACTTTCCGTAACCAATAAAACTTGATCTAACTCACAAAAACCAATACTGGTTGCTACTCTTGGATAGGTTGAGTTATCGCCGTGAGAACTTCCCATTCCTCCACCGACTAACACGTTGAATCCAACTAATTCATCATTTTCAACAATCGTAATAAGACCTAAATCGTTTGCATAAACATCAACATCATTAAAAGGAGGGATCGCAATTGCCGTTTTAAATTTCCTTGGCAAATAGGTTTTACCATAAATTGGTTCGTCCGTTTGCTGAGTAGACTCTACCTTTTCGCCATCTAGCCAAATCTCATGATATGCCTTTGTCTTTGGCAATAAATGTTCACTTATCTTTTTTGACCATTCATAAATTTCGGCATGCAGTTTTGAGGTTTCAGGAATAGGATTACTCATCACATTTCTATTAACATCGCCACAGGCAGCAATCGTATCGAGCATTGATTGATTAATACCCGCAATAGTTGTTTTTAAATTGCGTTTAAATACACCATGCCATTGAAATGCTTGTCGTGTAGTTAAGCGTAGACTTCCGTTAGAATAGATTTGTGCAAGTTCAGCCATTTGAATATACTGTTTAGACGTTGCAACACCGCCAGGCACTCGCGCTCGGATCATGAATGAATGGAGTGGTTCTAATTTTTGCTTACGTCGCTCTTGGCGAAGATCTCGATCATCCTGTTGATAAATACCATGAAATTTAATCAACATTAAATCATCATCTGCGACTGCGCCAGTAATTTCGTTTTCAAGACTTGACGAAATAGTGCCTCGAAGATAATTGCTTTCGAATTTTATCATTTTAACTTCGGAGTGTTTTTCTCCATCAAATTGGCTGGTTTGAATGAGCTTGTTAGTCGATCTGCTTGCTTTCATATTTATAGCCGAATTTGTCATTATTAGTACACATCTCTTTGGTATCGATTATCTTTTATTAATTGTTTTAAATACGTTTTAGCATCACTTTTATTTTTATTTCCCTGTTGAGAAATAATATCTAATAGTGATTGCTGTACATCTTTAGCCATGTAATTCATGTCTCCACACACATACAAATAAGCATCTTTTTTATCTATCCAATGCCAAATTTCTTGGGCTTTTGTCAGTAATTTATCTTGAACATAAATTTTATTTTTTTGATCTCTAGAAAAGGCAGCATCAAACTTGGTTAACTTGTTTTTTTTAAATAGTTGTTGCCATTCTGTTTGATATAAAAAATCAGAATTAAAATGAGAGTTACCAAAAAACAACCAATTTTCACCCGATGCATTAGTTTCTCCGCGCTCCTGAATGAAAGATCGAAAAGGAGCTATACCCGTACCCGAACCAATCATGATAATTGGTTTATCCTCCTTTGGTAATCTAAATCGAATATTTGGTTCAAGATAAATTAATACGTCATCATCCTCTAACAACTCTATTAAATAATGACTCGCCATTCCTTTTCTCACTCCTCTCTCATTTTCAGAATTATTCAAAGCAACGGTAATATGAAGCTCATCTGGGTTGACACTTTGACTAGACGAAATTGAGTAAACTCTTACTTTTATTACTGGCAACAAATCAACTAATTGTTGTGCGTTTAGGGAAATATTTTTATTTGCCAAAATTAATAGATCAATAAATTGATTGTTTTTAATAAATTCAGGTGCTTTAACCAACTGTTTAAATGGCTCATTCAATGCCTGATTTTTAACATTTAATAACTCAATTATTAAGTTAATGGTTTTAGAATTAAGCAGAGTTAATTCTAGATTTTCTGATAAAGTTTTACGAAGAGATTGCGTAGACGATTTGAATTCTATATTTTCACTACCAGAAAGACTCATTAAATTTAAAATTTGATCGACTAAAACACTATCATTTTTTGCCCAAACAGCAACGCCATCCCCGGGCAAATAATAAAAAGTCTCACCTTCGAGTGAAATTTCAATATGGTGTACCGTTTTTGTTGAGCCTTTACCTGTTATTCTTTGATTGGTGATTATTTTTGCTGTTAATAGATTGGTTTTGTTAAAAGAATTTTCCTTAGATTGAGCTGTACTTCCAAGGATAAAATCAGAATCATTTGATTGAACTAAACTAGAATTCAATCGCTGATTAGACTGCTCTGAAATCAAGCTTACGAGTTTTTCCATCCACAGAACGGCCTGTTCCTGGTAATCTAAATCACACTCTAGTCTTTCTAAAATAGGTTTCGAACCTAGATATTGCAATCGATTATCAAAATCTTCACCTGTTTGACAAAAATATTCATAGCTAGAATCACCCAGAGCCAATACGGCATGTTGACTCTGTGATAATTTGGGTGCTCGCTTGTGATTAAGGTGCTCATAAAATTCAATTGCTTCATCCGGCGGCTCTCCTTCACCATGAGTTGAAACCACTAAAATGATTAAATCATATTTTGAAAGGTCTTTTACTTTAACGCGATCCATTGATTCTACTTGTAAAGTTAAAGTTTCATTATTCAACTGAGCATATAATTGCTTAGCTAAAGATTCACTATTGCCTGTTTGAGAACCATATAAAATAACTGTTTTTAATTGCTGAAATGAGATTTCAATCTCTTGGGTTCTTTTATTTGAGTTATTGGATTGCGCCAATCCTGCACAATAACCACTTAACCATTGAAGTTGGGTATTATCAAGTTGCTGAAAGGTGTTTAATAATTCCTCATTAATTGGCTTTAAACCAAAAGGAATATTGAGTGGTTTATTCATCACTAGCTCTTATCGTACTTTTGACTCTATACCCTAATATGACAAAGCTAATAAAAATCTACCACTAACGAGATGCTATTTTGAAATAACTGCTTGGAATAAACTAAATAACTGAACAAAAAGTAAATTATACCTTTAAATTATTTCAAAATCGTCTAGAATTAAAGTATAAACTTTGTTATCCCATTTAAAACTATCACTCAAAAAGAACGCTCTAATAAATAACGTTCTTTTTATTCTTCTATTTGCTAACACAAGGTGTTTCATGGAAATTATCACCCTTATCGGATTTATCGCAGTTGCTGGGGTTGCGTTCTTTATCGGTCAAAATTATTCAAATAGCCAAACTGAGAAAAAAAAGCTAGAAGAGGCTCTAAAGGAAAAAACCGAAGAATTGAATGCTTTTCATTCAAAAGTAAACAACCATTTTGAGAAAACAGCAGAGTTGTTTAATCACGTTTCAGATAGTTATCAATCTTTATATGACCATATGGCAACTAGCTCAAACCAACTTTGTGCATCATCTACGTTTCAGGCCCTGCCAACTCAAACGGCTCAAAAAAGCAATCAAACTCAGCCTATTGAATCAAGCGGAATTGCTACGCCCCAAGAAGCTGGCCCATACTCAAAATTAAAACGTGTTTCAGATAAGGGTATTTTTGATGCTAACCGTTTATACAACGCTCACGATTATAGAAATAACAATGCGCTAGAGAAAGAAGAAGTCACTGAAGATAAAGTTGCTGAACAACCCAACTTTTCTCCTCTGAATGAAAAACAAGATAATAAAGTTGTTGAAATTAATTCTGCAAAAGAAGATAAAGATGCACAAGCATTAGACTACGCAATTAAAGATAAAGGTGTTATTAACCACAACAGTTTGGATATCGAAGGCGTTAAAAACTCTTAAATTCGTTCAAATTCATGAATTAACCATTTAATCAAACAAATTCTAGGCGTATGGTTAAATATTCGTTATATTATCCGCTATATCCTAACAGAGACTTTTGCCTCTGTTTAATTTCTTCCTCAACAAATGCCTTAGCTAATGAAAATTATCTCAAAAATTTTATTCTTCTTAAAATACAGTTTTCTAGGACTTACTGCTGGCTATGCCATTTTATTTTTTGTATCCAATAGTCCCCTACAATTCAATTGGCAGGAAGTAAAAAGTGCGTGGGTATTTTATAAGGATGCCTCAAAAAAACAAACCCAGAATCCAATTGAGGCGCTATCAAATAAAATTCAAAAAAAAGCAGATTCAAACCAGAATAATGAATTCTCTTTCGCCAATGCCATCAATAAAGCAGGACCATCTGTAGTGAGTGTAAAAGCAATCCGACAAAGGGGCATTCGCTCCGCTCGTGATGGAGTCCCAGGTGATGTACTTGTGGACGTTTATATTGAGCTAGGATCAGGGGTTGTATTTAGTACGGATGGTTATATCGTCACCAATTACCATGTTATCGCAGAAACTGACAGCATCATGCTCCATTTCTCTAATGGCATTCGCAAATATGCAAAAATTGTCGGCTTTGATAAACCGAACGATATCGCAGTGCTCAAAGTTGACATTGAAACACCAATGGTTGCAGAGCTTGGCAGCTCATCCAAAGTCCGAACGGGCGATATTGTAATGACAATCGGAACACCCTTTGGGTTATTTGAAAACTCTGTGTCTATGGGAATTGTAAGCTCAATTAACCATGGCCCACTTTATCCGAAAATACAGACAGATGCATCGATGAACGCAGGTAACTCTGGAGGTGCTTTAATTGATGCACAAGGTAAAATTATTGGTATTAGTGCTGCTAAATTTAGCTTGGATAGAAATGATCAAATTGGAATTAACTTTGCTATTCCAATAGATGTTGTGAAGGAAGTTTTTAATGAAATCGTTAAACATGGTCGTGTTGTTAGAAATTGGATTGGCCTAGATGCAGGAACTCTAAAACGTGGAGGTCATAAATTACTATCGCCTGGTGTAGATTTTGGAATTGGTCTTTTTGTCGGCGGCACTGAACCAAATAGCCCAGCGGAAGAATCGGGGTTGCAATATAAAGATTTAATCACACACTACGATGGGCAACTGATCACAAGTGGCGAACAGTTCAGAAAAATGTTTATGTTAACACCAATTGGTAAGTCTGTTGAAATCACCTATATTCGCAATAGAGTATCAATTAAAACTCAACTCAACTTAAGAGAGAAGCCAAAGAGCTAACCAACTTAGTCATACCCATGCAACTTTAAAAGATTCATAGCGGTGGAATTCGCCATTTAATAGCCAAATTTTTATTAATTTCACTACAAATACCTCCTTTTACTTCTCAAATCTAACATCTTGTTACAAACCTGACATATTTTGAAAGGTGTTTTAGTCATATAATACACCAAACCAATAGCAGGATCCTCCCTTCTTATTCAGATCGGAATATATTTTGTTCTAGAATAGCTAGTTTGGCATAAAAACTGCTATATCTAATTTAAAGTTGAACTTAGATTAATAGATCAAATTAAATAAGAATGTTTAATAAAATAGTTGAAAGGAAAATAAAATGAATAAATTACTAATCGCATTATTAATGAGCCTATCGTTAATCGTAACTGCATGCGGTGATTCTGGGACCGATGATTCCGACTCCGACGATTCAACCAAAACGGAGAAAACAACTGATTCTGATGAAAAGGATAGTGAAGAAGATGAGCTGGATGAAAATGGCAAAAAAAAGAAAAAGAAACAAGCCGTACCGGTAGAAGTCGTTTCAGTAGCTAGAGGTGATATTCAGCAGACCTACCGAACAATTACTACATTAGAAGCAGAAAATGATGCGGAAGTAGTCGCTCGCTCAACAGGTGTACTAGAAAAAATATTTGTTGAAGAAGGTGACACTGTTAAGAAAGGTCAACTACTAGCTCAACTAGATGTTGAACAATTATCATTAGAAGTAGCGCAACTCTCAGCGACCTCCAAGAAACTAAAAAAAGAATTAGATAGACAAAAATCATTATTTAAAAGAAAACTAACAAGTTCTGATGCTTTAGACCGCGCACGATTTGAATTTCAATCACAAAATGCGCAATATAAAATATCCAAACTAAAATTAAACTACGCTAGCATACGCGCGCCTATTGATGGAATGATCATCGAACGTCACGTCAAAGCTGGCAACTTAATCAAAAATAACGACCCATTATTTAAAGTGGTTGACCCAACATCACTTGTAGCCGTTATGTTTTTACCTGAAAAAGAAATGGCTAACATTAAAAAGAATCAGGCTATTCTGCTAGCAGTTGATGCTTTAAACGGCAGTATAATAACTGGTAATGTTGACAGAATTCGCCCTTCTATCGATATTACAACCGGAACTTTTAAAGTAGTCGCTAAATTAAATAACCCTGATCAACTATTACAAAATGGCATGTTTGGAAAAGTAGAAGTGGTTTTTGATATGCATTTTAATAGCTTATTACTGGAACAACAGGCAGTCATTACTCAAGATAATCGCTCACATGTTTTTATAGTACGAGATAACAAAGCAATGCAAACACCTGTAAAAATTGGTTTTAAGCACAATAACATTGTCGAAATCACTGAAGGTTTATTAGAAAATGATCAAGTCATTACAACTGGTCAACAAATATTGAAACACGAAACTAAAATTGAAATTATAGGATTAGAAGAACCACAAGTCACTAAAAAAGAAGATGGAACTAATAGTGAAAAGAACCCTTCTTCACTTGTTTCAAATTTTTAATTTCAAAATCCTGACGGCAATAACTTGAAATCAAAGCTATCGCTATAAAATTCAATATTTAAAAGACTAAGCTAGATTAGCTTTCTATAATCTAGCCATTTGAAACAACTAAGAAAAAAATCAAATTCTCTGCTTTGAGCTAAGACGATGTAGCTTCATGGCTGAAATAAAATAATTAAGGAATCATTATGAGCCTAATCGCCACAGCTATACGCCGACCGGTGACAGTTTCTATGTTTACAATTGCAGCCTTAGTGTTTGGCTTAGTGCTGGTAGGTAAGTTAGGATTTAATCTTTTACCTGAGCTGTCTTATCCAACTTTAACGGTTAGGACTGATTTTCCTGGGTCTGCACCAGCAGAGGTTGAAAACCTAATTACTAGACCATTAGAAGGTGTGCTAGGAACTATTAAAGGTTTGCGCCAAGTACGTAGTGTTTCTAAAGCAGGACGAAGTGATATTTATCTAGAGTTTTACTGGGGAACCAATGTAGATATTGCCAGTTTAGACGTTCGAGAAAAAATGGATCAAGTTCCTTTGCCTTTAGAAGTTAAACCACCTTCATTATTGCACTTTAATCCAAATAACGAGCCAATTATTCGAATGAGCCTAAGCCAAAAACTAGAAGACGGTACGGATAAAAAATTGGCTTTAGCAAAGCTTAGACGCTTTGCCGATTTAAAATTGACGAGACGATTAGTCACTATTGAAGGTGTCGCAGCAGCGAAAGCATCTGGTGGTTTAGAAGATGAAATACAAATCCAACTAAAACAAGAATATTTATCTAAGTTAAAGCTAACCGTTGCTGATATTTCTCAAAAATTAAAGACTCAAAATATCAATTTAAGTGGCGGACAAATACGCAGTGGACAAAGACAACTATTAGTAAGAACATTTAACGAATACCGTACTTTAGAAGATTTTAAAAATACCATCATTTTTAACAAAGACCAAAAACTGATCCGCTTAAAAGATATTGCGGACATTAAATTTAGTCATAAAGATCCAACCGCGATTACTCGTCATAATGGCGAGCAAGCAGTAGAACTTGCGATCTATAAAGAGGGCGACTCTAATACTGTTAAAGTTGCGGAGGCAGTTAGACTTCAAATTGAAGCATTAAAGAAAGACCTTCCCGAAAATATGTCTTTATCCGTTCAGACTGACGCTTCAAAATTTATAAATCAAGCAATTTCTGAATTAATCTCATCGGCTATTTTTGGCGGTTTATTAGCAATGATTATTATCTACTTATTCTTAGGTAAATTTATACCTACACTAATTATCTCTGCAACCATTCCATTATCGGTCGTTATAACATTTAATCTGATGTATTCTGCAGACGTCGATATGAATATTATGTCGCTGGGCGGTCTAGCGTTGTCTGTCGGTATGCTAGTCGATAACGCGATTGTTGTTTTGGAGAATATTGCAAAAAAGCAGGAGCAAGGTTTGTCACTAGCCGAAGCGGCATTAGAAGGTGCACAGGAAGTTTCAGGAGCAATTACTGCTTCAACATTAACCACCATAGCAGTATTTTTACCCTTAATATTTGTGGAAGGAATTGCGGGGCAGTTGTTCAAAGACCAAGCATTAACCATTACTTTTTCATTAATTGTTTCTTTGGGAGTCGCCTTAACGTTGATTCCAATGTTAGCATCTCGTCAGATTAAGAAAAATAAAACTGATGCACTCAACCGACCAAGCAGAACAAAAGTTGGAAGAACCGCGTTATTTATTCCAGAATTGATTTTGGTTATTTTACCTGCAACCATAATTGGAATAATTAAATTTATAATATTTATTTTCACTAAAATACTTAGTTTCTTTTTTGTTCCCGCTAGAAATACCTTTGAAAAAGGTTATCAATTATTATGTAGTGGATATCATAATTTATTAGCATCTTCTCTCAAGCAACGTGCAATCACCTTATTACTTTCTGTTGGATTGCTAGCAATTAGTTTATTTTCAGTGAAAGATATCCCTCAAGTTGTATTACCTGAAATGGCACAGGGCGTTTTAAAAGTTAAAGTAGAATATACTCCTGGCACAGCCATTCAATTATCTGATTTAAAAGTAATCGCCCTTTCGGAAAAATTACTCGCCGTTGATGGAATTAATGAAGTTTATTCTACTGCTGGTTCAGGAAATAAACTGACAGCTAATCCAGAACAAGAAGGCGAGAATATGGCTGAGTTTACTTTGCTATTAGATAAAGGAATTTCGAGAGACAACGAAGATAAGTTATTAAAACAACTAAGAGTCTTATTAGAAGAAGAAAGTTCAGGTATTGAATCCGATGTAGAGCGCCCACAATTATTTAGCTTTTCAACGCCAATTAGTGTAGAAATTTATGGTTACGATATGGATATTCTAAAAAAAGAATCTAATAAAATTTTAGAAACTTTGGCAAAGTCAGACAACTTTGTTGACTTGCATAGCAATATGCAAAAAGGTTATCCAGAAATACAAATATCTTTTAACCATGAAAAATTGGCTCATCTGAATATTTCTATGCAACAGGCTAACGACAGCATTGTTAATTCAATTCGTGGTAATAAAGCCACTCGATATCGTTTAAAAGAACAACAAATTGAAGTGCTAGTAAGGCTCGAAGAATCATCACGAGATGAATTGAAAGATATTGGTGATTTAATTATTAATCCAAGTGCCGAGCACCCTATTCCATTATCTGCAGTTGCCGATCTTAAACTAACTCAAGGTCCAAGTGAAGTTATGAGGATTGACCAACAACGAGTAGTTTTAGTTGAAGGGCAAATAAAAAATGGCAGTCTTTCAGATGCGATTAACGAAGTTAATTATTTGTTGAAAGATGTACGTCTTCCTTACGGGATCAATATGCAGGTCGGTGGACAAAGTGAAGAGATGGATCGTAGTTTTAATTCATTACTAATGGCATTAGCGCTTGCTATATTTTTAGTTTATTTAGTTATGGCTTCCCAGTTTGAGTCTTTACTGCATCCGTTTATTATCCTATTTAGTATTCCATTAGCCCTAATAGGTGCCGTTTTTGCACTAGTAGTAACCAATACAGAGTTAAGTGTTGTGGTCTTTTTAGGACTGATAATGCTCGCTGGGATCGTGGTTAACAATGCAATAGTTCTTATTGATAGAATCAATCAACTTAGGGAAGAAGGTCAATCAAAAATTGATGCAATTAAAGCTGCAGCAGAATCTCGCCTGCGTCCAATCATGATGACAACGCTTACGACCACTTTAGGTATGTTACCGCTTGCTTTTGGTATTAGTGAAGGTACAGAAATTAGAGCGCCAATGGCTATAACTGTCATTGGCGGTCTATTAGCTTCGACTCTATTAACCTTAATTGTGATCCCTGTAATGTACTCTTTATTTGATATTAAAGATTTTGAGAAAAACCCTCACCTAAATGTCAAAAATATGAAGACGGAGAGCTAATATGTGGTTTACAAAATTAGCATTAAAACGCCCCGTTACAATATCCATGATTTTTGTTTGTATGGTGTGTTTAGGGATTGCGGCCAGCCGACTTTTACCCTTAGAATTTTTACCATCCATTCAATTTCCGGGTATATTTGTACAAGCTAATTATCCGGGATCTTCACCTGAAGAAATTGAAAAAAATGTCACCCGCCCGCTTGAAGAAGCACTTGCAACCATGGGTGGAATTGATTTTATGCAATCTACTAGTTCCGAAGATAGCACACAAATATTCATGCTATTTGACTGGGGCGCAAATGCAAAACTAAAAGGTGTACAGGCAAGAGAAAAAGTCGATGCGATAAAAGATCAATTACCGGAAGATTTAAGACGAGTTTTTATTTTTACCGGTAGTACTAACGATCAAGCCATCGTTCAAGCGAGGCTATCGTCTAAAACTGATTTATCCGATTCATTTCAAGTATTAAACCGTGTTCTTAAACAAAAATTAGAACGAATTCAAGGTGTCAGTAGTGTCGATATTCAAGGCGTCGCAGCTAAAACCTATCAGATTAATTTAATCCCAGAACGCATCGCTGCTTACCATATAGAGACCAATCAATTATTTGCAAAACTTCAACAAGCCAATGCATTAATTGCTGCCGGAGAAGTAAAAACAGAAAATACCAGCTTCAGAGTTTCTATAAATGAACAATTTGAAAGTATTGATGATATTGCTAACTTTATTATTAACGACCGTGGTTTAAGATTATCAGATATCGCTAATGTTGTTTTAGCAAAAGATGATATTAAAGTCGGCCGTCATTTAAATAAAGAGTATGCTGTCGCTATCGAAATTAAAAGAGAAGCAGGATCTAACCTAGTACAAACCGCCGCTAATGTAATTAAAGCAATGGAAGAGGTAGAAAAACTACCTGATTTCGAAGGAATTAAATTATTTGTTATGGATAATCAAGGCGACGGTGTGACGCAATCTTTAAGTGATATAGCTTGGTCAGGTTTGATCGGGTTTATTTTGTCCACTTTTGTACTTTTTTTCTTTTTGAAAGACGTTAAACTCACTTTAATCGTTTCAATGGCAGTACCATTTTCTCTAATGATGACATTGGCCGCCATGTTTCTTTTAGGATTAAGTCTAAATATTTTATCGATGATGGGCTTAATGTTGGCGATCGGTATGCTAGTGGATAATGCCGTGGTGGTGAGTGAAAGTATCTTTACACAACGCGAAAAAAATCCCGACAATCCGTTAGAAGCGGTCATGCTGGGTGTCAAGAATGTGGGCGTACCAGTTGTAGCAGGCACGATCACCACTGCGATTGTTTTTCTTCCAAATATTATTGGCGAAAAAGTGGGAGTAACTATATTTTTAAGTAATGTTGCAATTACCATTGTTATTTCTTTAGTCGCTTCGCTTTTTATTGCAACGACTATTATTCCTTTAATGCTTAGTCGGTTGAAAAATAAAGATGAGAACGTCAATAAAATCATTAAAGAAGAACAGGTAACGCCTATAGAAAAACATGGCCGTTATAGTCAATTTTTAAGCTGGTTAATGGATAGTCCAGTATGGGCAACCGCCATATCTTTAGGTTTAATCGTTTCTATAATGATCCCTATGCAATTTGTTGAAATGGAACAAGGTGGTCAAAATCAAAGCGGGTCAATCTACCTTGATTATAAAATAAACGGCAACTATGAAATCGAAAAAGTAGAAAAATCAGTGAACCGATTAGAAGACTTTTTGTATGAAAATAAAAATGAACTTGATCTAAAAGATGTTTACTCCTTCTATACGCCTAACCAAGCAGGTTCTACCCTTTTACTTAAAGAAGATGAATTTAGAACAAAAACAAACGAAGAAATTAGGAAGTTTGTGGAAAAAAACATGCCTAAAATCGCTATAGGCGATCCCGGGTTTGATCGTTCTCAAGGGGGACAAAATTCATTTGGCATCACTTTACGAGGCGAAAATACAGAAACATTACTGGTATTATCAGAAAATATCGTACCTCTTTTAAATAACATAAAAGGAATCACTCGCGTTGTACCTGACGCACGCCAAGGACGACAAGAAGTAAAAATCACACTTAACAGTAAAAGACTGAGTCAGCTAGGCTTAACGCCTAATGACGTCGGTAGAACCGTTAGCATTGCATTAAGAAAGCAGCAACTGAAAACCTTTAGAGGCGACTATGGTGAAACTGACATCACTTTAACCTTTAAAGGACAAAAGAAATCTACCATGAACGATCTAACGTCTATTCCAATCGAGTTACCAAATGGCCAACAAACTCGCTTAGATACTTTAGCAAGCTTTGCAGTCGTACACTCTTTACCAAGTATTCAGCGTATAAATCGTAGAACAAGTATGAATTTACAAATGGAATATAGTGAAGAAGATATAAGCTCTGAGAAATTAAAAAAGGCTACAACCGATTTAATGGAGCAAGTCGAATTACCTGAAGGATATACTTGGCAATTTGGTCGAGGTGTTGATTTTAATACTCGTGATCAAGATATAATGTTTACCAATATGCAATTAGCCTTGTTAATGATATTTGTAGTGATGGCAGCATTATTTGAATCGCTCCTATTTCCTTTTGCAGTGATCACATCGGTTGTTTACGCTTTTGCAGGTGTCTATTGGTACTTCTTTTTAACAGGAACCAGCATGTCAGTTATGGCAATGATTGGAATACTAGTTTTGATGGGAGTAGTCGTCAATAACGGCATTGTTTTAATCGATAGAATCAATCATTATCGGGCAGAAGGATATCATAAACGTGATGCAATATTACATGCTGCTAACGATAGAATACGTCCCATTTTAATGACGGTATTAACCACTATTTTAGGGCTACTACCACTCAGTATGGGAGATGCTCGATTAGGCGGCGGTGGACCACCCTACTTCCCAATGGCTAGAGCGGTAATTGGTGGGTTAGGTTACTCAACCGTCGCAACATTAATTTGTTTACCCGTTATTTATTTATTTTTAGATTATGTTAGTGTATTTTATAAACAATTATGGCATTCAATAGGACAACGAGGAGTGAGTTGGGGTTTCGGTAATGCGAGATTAAATTCTAGTGAGAAAGAATCAACTTAATTAATGAACAATCAAATCGATCCATCGGCTAGTCTTAAAAAATATTGATACAGTAAATGCTAGCGTGTATAAAAAAATGGCCTTATTTCTGGCGCAACTCATGTAGCACCCAATCATCTATTTGTACCTGAACAAATGGAAGAATTTATATAATCATATAATCAATTTGATGAGCAACCACTTGAAAGAGATGATCATTTGCACGTGGATTTTGTGAAAATTCATCAGTCTGTAGATAGCAATGGTCAAACAGCAAGATTATTAATGAACCTAGATTTAATGAAACCTGGTTTGTTTGCCCATTACTATTCAAACAATAGAACCTTTGAAATATTATGAAGCATTAGATCATGAATATATGTCTGATGATTATCAGACATATATTCAGTTGGTTGTGAGGTAGGCACTAGGTCTTGTTAAGAGTCGTTGACAGGCTGGTATTGTAAAATATACAGACTCTCTTTCACCGAGAATTACTACTAAATCTTATAGAGCAGGACTATTTGACCCCAATCGCTAGCATATTTATTATTGTTAGACTAGTATCTAATGGATTGAAAGAATATTGAAATAACGGCAAGAGCATTATAAATATAATATGCTATAAAGTGACCGAATATTGTCATCTCCAAAGTCTTTTATTGGAGATCTCATGTTTTAAATTGTCAATATCACCTTTAACCTTAAGTGTTGACTGAAATATTGATAGATCCCTGATAAAACAACTCAGGAATGACGGGATCTTCTGTTTAATTTTATAATGATCTTGCCGTGATATTGAAATAAGTAAATGCAATATAAAAGGTGGCTCAGAATGACGAGTAATAATTTTTAGGGAGGGAGGGTTTGAAAATTTATATAAATTGTCCGTTATATAAAAAAACTCTAATATTTTTGTTTTTTATATATATCAATCCACTTTTTGTTATTGCTAACAACCATGTAGATAATGTATTAAATGTCCACAATATTTTTTTGGAAAACGGCCAAATAGATGATGCTGTATATGCCATAGTTCAGGACAAAGAAGGTTTTCTTTGGATAGGTACTGATAACGGATTAAGGCGTTATGATGGCTATCAATTAAAGTCTTTTAATCATGACCCTAACGTACCAAATAGCCTTGGTACTAGTTTAGCGATCAATTTATTCACGGATCGTAAAGATGAGCTATGGGTTGCGGGAGATGTATTAAGTCACTATAACTCATTAACAGAAACTTTTGACATTTACAATGTTTCAGAAAATAAATTTATCTGGACAATTTGTGAAGATAAAGATGGCTTACTTTGGCTTGGTGGAGAGCATTTCGGATTAATAGTCGTTAACCCAAAAAATGGTGAAGTTGTTAATCAACTATATCTAGAAAATTTTCAGTTAAGTAAGAATTATATCATTAAAAAAATAAAACAAACTCGCGATGGTGCTGGTATGTGGATTTCTACTGAGAATAAACTTTTTCAAATCGATTTGAACAGCCTGAAAATTACAGAGTTTTTGTTGCCAGAAAATCTACAAAACGAGAATGTCAATATTAGAGATTTACTAGTCGACAAAAAAGGATATGTTTGGCTAGCAACTGATCATGGCATATTAAAAATAGATCCAACATCTAAAAAAACAATTCATTTTCAGAGTGGCAATATCAAACTTGGGCAGTTAAGTACTAATGCAATTTGGAGTGTATTTGAAGATAGTTTTGGGAGCCTTTGGTTTGGAACCGATAAAAAAGGTCTGCATAAATACAACCAAAAAGAGAATAATTTTTTTTATTATCCTTCGTCTTCCACAGATCAAAGAGCTTTTCCAGTAAGCTCAATATATAATATTTTTGAAGATAATCAAGGGACATTATGGCTATCATTGAATAATTTTGGAGTAAGACGAATATCACCACATCTGGAAAAATTCGATCTTTTACAACACAGTTCAGGTGAAAATAGTAGCCTTTCATTTAATAACGTTTTGGACTTGCACGAAGATAAGGATGGCTTAATATATATTGGCACAGATGGTGGTGGTCTAGATAAATATGATCCCATAAGTAGTACTTTCATTAATTACAAACATGATCCTAAAGATAGTTCGAGTATATCTAGTAATTCTGTACTCTCTATTGCTGAAGATAAAAACAACCAATTATGGATTGGGACATGGGCTGGCGGACTCAATATTTTTAATAAGTTAGAGAAAAAATTCATTCATATAAAACACGATTCGAAGCTAGCTAAAGGTGAAGGATTAGATAATAATAATATTTTTAGAGTAGCCATTATGGCTGATGGGCGTGTGATGTTAAGTGTTTGGGAAAGCGGCCTTCAGATATATAATCCTAAAGATAATACATTCGAAAGCTATTTTTATAGCAATCAAGAAAATACGGAACTAGGAGATATTAACAATTCTGAAATCAATGATTTTGAATTTGATGATAAAGGAAATGTTTGGATTGGCGGAAATTCTGGGTTGGAGTTATTTAATCCTATTACACGGATGTTTAAAAATGCTTCACTTGAAGATGTGGATGTTGTAAATGATATTTTTCAAGTTTCTAATGGTGATCTTTGGCTAGGGACTTCCCGAGGTTTATTTTATTACCAGCCACAAATAAAGGCTCTTACTCATTATGATCAGTCTAAAGGAATGAGTGATGATTTTGTGGTTTCCATAGAGCAAGATAACAATAATGATCTATGGTTGGGAACTCGTTCGGGTCTTATTAAATTTGAAGTGGCCAATAAAAAATTCGAAAATTTTGATCAAGGTGATGGCCTGGCTGGATTACAATTTAATATTTTTAGCCATTTACGCACAACTAATGGAGAGATGTATTTTGGAGGAGTGAATGGCATAACGCACTTTCAACCCAATTCATTACCTCGTAACACAAAGGCCCCTAATATCGTTTTTACTGAATTTGAACTATTTCAAAATGCCATTATTCCAAGTATTAATTCTGTCATCAAACAATCAATCAATGTGACAAAAGAAATAACACTCGACTACAATCAAAGAGATATTACTTTTGAATTTTCCGCATTGAATTTTGTTTTTCCAGAAAATAATCGTTATCAATATAAGCTTGATGGACTTGAAGAAGAATGGACGCATGTCGATAGTTCGCGTAGGCGTGTGCGTTATACTAATCTTGATCCAAAAGAATACACTTTTATGGTGATGGGATCAAATAATGATAATTTTTGGAATATTCAAGAACGTAAAATTAAATTAAAAATCATAAAGCCTTGGTGGATGATGTGGTGGACAAAATTATTTTTAACCTCATTAATAATGCTAGTTGTATTTTTAATATTTAAATGGCAATCCTCTCTTAATGCAAAGCGAAGGCTTTTACTAAAAAAATTGGTTGAAGATAAAACAAAGGAATTAGCTAATGCTAATAGGAATGTGCGCCTGCTGAACAGTAATTTAGAAGAGCGCGTTTCACAGCGTACCAAAGAGTTATCTGTTGAAATTAAAGAGCGGAAATCTATTGAAGAAAAATTGTTTCATATGGCATACCATGATTCGCTGACTGGACTACCAAACCGCTCTTGGTTGATCCCACATTTAGAGAACTTAATTAAATTTTGTGCGAATAAAAAAGATGAAGAATTTGCATTAATGTTTCTTGATGGTGATAAATTTAAAAATATTAATGATGTGTATGGTCATATAATTGGAGATGAAGTTTTAAGAATGACCGCAAAAAAATTGGAGGCGTTGTTACCCGATAACTTTAAAGCCGTTCGTCTTGGTGGAGATGAATTTACTGTCGTATCGACTATAACCAGTGTATTAACGGGTGAAAAAATCCAGAAATTAGCAAATGATATTATCTGTGAGTTTCAAAAAACTATCAATATCGATAATATCGAAATCCTTTTTCAAATGAGTATTGGTATGGTGGTATGTGATGCCAGTTACATTAATACAGAGTTAATTCTTAGGGATGCAGATATTGCCATGTATAAGGCAAAGGAACGAGGACGAGGTGTTTATCAACTATTTGATAAAAGCTTGGGACGAAGTGCGTTGGAAACTATCGAACTTGAGAGTGATTTATCTCATGCTTTAGCCAATGGACAGTTATTTCTTGTATATCAACCTATAGTCAGTTTTCCAAACATGAAACTAGCTGGTTTTGAGGCTTTGTTAAGATGGAAGCATCCTACAAAAGGTTACATCTCTCCAGACAAATTTATCCCAATCGCCGAAGAGAATGGTCTCATTATTGAGATAGGTCGATGGGTTTTATATCAGGGTTGCAAACAACTAAGCATTTGGCAAAAGGACATACCTCAGGCTAAATCTCTTTGGCTCTCGATTAACCTTTCTACTAAACAATTAGTTCATCCAAGTTTGATTTCACAAGTAAACAATGTTTTGGAAGAAACAAAACTTTTAGGAAGTTCTATTAAGTTAGAAATCACCGAATCATCTATAATGGAATACACAGAAGATATTGAACGAAAGCTTAGAGAGCTTAATGACAAAGGTATTACAATCGCTATCGATGATTTTGGTACGGGCTATTCGTCACTCAGTTATCTAAATAAATTGCCTATTCAATACCTTAAAATAGATAAAGTATTTGTTGATTCAATCAATGCTAAACAAGAAAATTCAATAGAAATTATTGCTACTATTATTTCTTTAGCCCACAATTTAAACATTAAAGTCATTGCAGAAGGGGTAGAGACTGAATCTCAAAAGATGTCACTTGTTAAACTTGGTTGCGAATATGGTCAAGGATATGTATTTGAGAAACCTTTAAGTATTGAAAATGCTAAAGAGCTTATTCTGAATGGATTTGATAATTTATCAAATTGCCTACTTGAGGATAACGCGCATATGTCCACGAGGGCTATAAGGAAATAATAGACTTACTTTACAATGACTGCTTTTATCGAACATTGTTCAAGTAAGGACTTTTTAAAAGTTAAAATAATTCGATTATGTTCATAACACTCTGACTGCACAATAGAAAACTGGCGATCTAAATTTAAGGGGCATTCTTGTTGTTAAAGAGAAACAAGTTCAACCTAAATTAAATCACTTCTTAATTATGCAATGGGAAAAAACACTATTCTTTTTTCCCATTTTTTAATACAACCTCAATAGCCGATAGCGTCTTTTTAGAAATATGCTTTTCTTTATATTCTCTCAAAATCACACTCTCGACTCGATTTAAAACAGTATCAATGGAGGCATTTTTATTAAAGGACGTTTCGATTTGATGTTGTTCAAACAGGTTAATTCGTTTTTCGGTCTGACGTCCAAACACCATTAATTTTTCAAAATAACTATTTTTACCACTCATTTTTTGAAAATAATCTAGCAAGGTACATATTAGTGAAACAGGACTCAAAATAATATCCCTAAAAGCATCAACAGCCAATTTTACTTGGAAAACTAACAAACGTTTAACTGGATGTTTTGATTCCTGATTTCTACTCATAAAAGTATCATCGTTAAATTTCATTTTATTCCTTTGATATTAATTTAGTCTTTCTTTAAGTTTTTCGATTTTCACAATTATTGCTATTATATCCCTCATCTATTAGCGAAAAAAGTCAATGAAACAGAAAATAAACAACAAAAACAGCTTCATTCTCATCTAGAAAAATTTAGAGTCTGTATTTTGAAAATGGTTAAACAGCGAGAAACCTTTTCAGATATAAAAAGATTGGATGAATTAATCTCCTAACTGGAATCATAGAAGAACATCTGCTCACAAACCATTTAAAGGTTTATAGGCTGGATGATGATTTGCCACATATGAAAATGTGAAAATGCTAGTTTAGTGAATAGCCAATTTAAATTGATACCAAGAACGACTAGACTCGCTTAATATTAGCGCCCAAAATATGTAATTTTTCTTCAATACATTCGTAACCACGGTCAATATGGTAAATACGATCTACAACCGTTGCACCATCTGCAACTAAGGCTGCTATGACTAAACTCGCAGAAGCCCGTAAATCAGTCGCCATCACTTGTGCACTTTTAAGTTGTTTAACACCTTTACAAATTGCATTGTTACCTTCAATTTGAATATCGGCTCCCATTCTTTGCATTTCACTGACATGCATAAAACGATTTTCAAATATCGTTTCTGTCACAATACCAGTTCCCTCTGCCACTATATTAAGAGCTGTAAATTGTGCTTGCATATCAGTTGGGAATCCAGGATATGGTGCAGTTTTCACATTGACAGCTTTTGGTCTTTTACCATGCATATTAAGTTCTATCCAATCATCCCCTGTTTTAATCTCAGCACCCGACTCTTCGAGTTTTGATAAAACAGAATCTAATAAGGTTGGATCAGTGTCTCGTATTCTAATTTTTCCACCGGTAACGGCTGCTGCAATTAAATAAGTTCCAGTTTCAATTCTGTCAGGCATAACATCATGATGAGCGCCGACTAACTTATCAACACCTTCAATTGTTATTACATCAGTACCCGCTCCAATTATTTTTGCACCCATTGCAATAAGGAAGTTAGCCACATCAACCACTTCAGGTTCTCTTGCGGCATTTTCGATAACTGTAATACCTTTGGCTAAAGTCGCCGCCATCAAAATATTTTCAGTTGCCCCCACGCTAACAATATCCATACAAATTCGAGCGCCGTGTAAGCCTTTAGGGGCTCTTGCTCTAACATAACCATCGGTTACATCAATGTCTGCTCCCATTGCTTCCATTCCTTTGATATGTAAATCAACAGGACGTGAACCAATAGCACAGCCGCCTGGTAGAGATACATCAGCTTCACCAAATTTTGCTAATAAAGGACCAAGAACTAATATAGATGCCCGCATAGTTTTAACTAAGTCGTAAGGCGCTTCAAATGTTGTGATGGTTGAAGTATCAATTTGAACGGTCATGTTTTCTCCCATCATGACAGAATTTCCCATCACGCCAAGAAGCTCTAGCGTCGTAGTGACATCATTAAGATGAGGTACGTTACCAATTGTTGTAGGCCCGTCAGCTAATAGAGTAGCCATTAAAATGGGCAAGGCGGCATTTTTTGCACCGGAGGTTCTAATGCTACCTTCTAAACGAGCGCCACCACTGATTTGTAATTTATCCATCTCTTTCTCTTTCTTTTCGATGTGTACGTATTTTTTCATTTTATCACTCTACAGCCCTTAACTTCGGTTAATTTACATGCTAATCATGTATTTAATTAACTATAGATTACAAATCTGGCTAAATTAGGACAAAAAATGTGTTATTCGGAGGGGTTGATCATAAAAATCTTATCTTCGATTATTCAACCTACTGAGTTAACGGTCTAATAACAGATTAAATTATTGATTTAATTGAGTATGTTCTGCATTGGTTTTGGTTTTAATTGATAACGCATGTAATTCACCGCTCGCTATTTCAGCTTGAACTGCCGCGTAAACCATCTGCTGTCTAGCAACAGCTCTTTTTCCTTCAAAATCGTTAGAAACCACATAAGTTTCAAAGTGATTACCATCACCTGCAATTTCTACAATTTCGCAATTGATATGCGCTTCAATTTTAGCTTTTATTTCAGATTCAGTCATTTATAGTGCCCAAAGCTTGCGAATTAACGCAAAGATGTAAAAGTCCCGTATTGTACCTGAAATAATGCCACATGCAATTTTCAAACAATACTGTATAATCGCCTGCTTTTTGGTGTTAAAACAATTCTGAAGACTAATCGAATAAAGTAAATCCTAATCGTTTTTATAGGTTTCATTTACTCTTTGAAACATTTAGAACCTTGATTATCTATGGTTTGGCGTCCACTGTACTAGTAACTGTTTATATAATAAGACATTAAAAATGGTTTACCTACCAAATATATCAATTAATATTTAAAATAACAGATTTATAACTCGGAGTTTTTATTATATATGCTGCTTTATTTTTCCATGGTTATTTGCGGAATCTCGTTACTCGTCTGGAGTGCGGATCGCTTTACTGACGGCGCTGCAGCAATTGCTAGAAATTTTGGTATATCACCTTTAGTTGTAGGCCTTACTATTGTAGCAATGGGATCTTCAGCTCCCGAAGTGGTTGTTTCAATAAATGCAGCGATGAATGATACACCGAAATTAGCCTTGGGAAATGGCATTGGCTCAAATATCGCAAATATCGCGATGGTGCTTGGTATTACGGCTTTGGTCGTCCCATTAAAAATCCAATCTGCGACCTTAAAAAGAGAAATCCCCATACTCTTTTTCTTCATGTTGTTAGTTTTTTACTTGATGTCAGATCTCGTTCTTTCATACATAGATGGTGCTATTCTGATTTCTAGCTTAGCCTGTTATTTAGGCTGGTTAATCTACATTGCAACAAAATCTCGCAACAAAAACATCCCAGATAATGAAGAATGTGATTTAATGTTAAGTGAGATTATAGATGAATTACCCGATGAAATGCCGAACATTAAAGCAATTATTTGGGTGGTTATCGGATTAATTATTTTACAAATCAGTTCAAGAATGCTGGTCTTTGGAGCAACCAATATTGCTGATATGTACCATGTAAGTGAATTTATCATTGGTATCACAATCGTTGCAGTTGGCACTAGTTTGCCAGAGCTTGCAGCATCTATCTCTGGCGTATTGAAAGGTGAGCACGAACTAGCAATCGGCAACGTTATTGGCTCTAACATCTTTAATTTGTTGATTGTTATTGGTTTACCGGGGATGATTACTCACGTTGATATTCCCTTGAGTATTTTAGAGTTTGACTATGCTTTAATGTTTGGTTTAACCGTCGCTATGTCTATCATGGCTTGGGGAAGCAAAGGAAAACCAGGTGAAATCACTCGATTAGAAGGTGCTATTTTGTTAAGTTGTTTTATTGGTTACCAAACTTATCAGTTATTTTTTAACAGTTAGTATTACGTCCTTCAATATTGTAAAATGGACTTACTCCCCAATGTTTTAAAGCAAACTCTCATTAAATGCCATCCCCTATTACATAGTCATCCCTGAGGGATCCCCACGAAATATTATCCCTCACTACGGATTTTTTGAGTAAAGTC
>CAZRPK010000040.1:0-23017 GCA_964601915.1 uncultured Kangiella sp.
AAGGCGGGATTTCTAATGGAATAACCGGTTCAAAAAATAGTGAAAAGGGGTTAGGGATAGAATTTGGGCCAGAGAAAGATTGGCATAATTGGCGTTGGGTAGAACAGTGGTTGCCGCACTCTACTTGGTTTTTACTGGCCGCGACAGAAATGGCGTTATAATTGTAACTTAGATGATTAATCATTGTTGAGCAAAAACTGTTGAATTCATTAAGATGCATTACAAATGATGATAATGATTTTTGGTTGGATAATTGCGTACTTAGAACTGTTCCGGAGTTTATACAAACTAAGTTAGCTCATTGGAAAACACAACTGATATGCAAGTATGATTTCCCGAACTCTTTCGAGCCATTTGCTACGGAGAGTTATCAATATATTCTTTACGGCATGGATAATTGGTATTGATTTCTTTCAGCATTCTGTAGGATTTGGTGAAGTTGATAAAGTGAAACGAATTTTTGATGAGGTTGAACAAGCAAGCGAAATAGCATTAAGAGAATTACCGCTCACAGAACCCTAATAAATAAGATCCGTCAGTTTGGTTTACAAAGAGTTTAGATGATATAGTAAACCAATAATAGTCACTGAATAACACTAATTAATTGTAGTGTGGGTTTGGATAGGGATTTGAATTAAAATGAAAGCCACCATAAATGATGTAGCAAAACATGCTGGCGTATCTATTAAGACTGTCTCGCGGGTTATCAATAATGAACCTGCAGTTCGAAAAACAACGTTTGATAAAGTACAAGCATCAGTTAAAGTACTGAATTACCGACCAAATAATTCTGCCAGAAGTTTAGCTGGTAGCAAATCTTATACAGTTGCTTTTGTATATGACAACCCTAATGCTCATTATATTATTGATATGCAAAATGGAATTTTGGCTGGTTGTCACGATAGTCATTTTGAGTTGTTAATACATCCGTGTAATCATAAAGCTGACGATCTAGAATCAGAGTTTAACAATCTTATAAATCATTCTCGAGTGGCAGGAGTGATACTTACACCTCCATTTTCAGAAATGCCAAATGTTTCTAAAATACTTGATAGACTTGGTTTAGCTAATGTAAAAATTATTTCGGGAAGTAAGCCTAAGAAAAACAATCAATCTTCAATTTTAATTAATGATCATCATGCGGCGTACACTTTGACTGAACATCTGATTAATTTGGGTCACACAGATATCGGTTTCTTATGTGGTGGTATGGAACATAAATCGTCTGTTGAAAGACTAGAAGGGTACCATTCAGCGTTGCAAGACAATGGCATAGATCCTAGAAAACGGTATGTTATTAATGGGGAATATTCTTTTGACTCAGGTGTACAAGGAGCAACTAAGTTATTATCAAGAAACAAAAGGCCAACAGCGATTTTTGCAAGTAATGATGAAATAGCTGCCGGTGCATTATTTGCTGCTAGATTAGAAGGCATTCAAATACCTAAGGAGCTTTCTATTGTTGGTTTTGAGGATAGCCCTTACTCTCGTCAGACAAGACCACAATTAACAACAGCACACCAGCCTAACCAAAAAATTGCGAAGCAAGCGGCTAATTTATTGATAGCAAAAATTCAAGGCCGATCCAATGAATATATTAAGGAAAACAAACTCCTCAAAAGTTTTAGCCCAAAGCTAGTTATCAGAGAGTCCAGTGATACAGTTCCAAAATAACTAAATTTCTTCCCTATCGTAGGGATAGATTCAACCTATTAGAAAAAATCAAGCGTCAAAGTTAAGATTAAAGCATCACTTCTTTTACACTACAACACCTGAGGGATAATATTTCGTGGGGATCCCTCAGCTTTTACAACTAATACCGTTGAGCAAGACGCTATCTTGTCATTTTACTTTGTTATTTGTTTATACTATTTTATGCAGTGAAAGGTGATAAAATAGTAAACTGGTTATTCCTAAATAGATTAGTTTAATTTAATGAAAGAAATGGTTTCAAATAAAATTGGCTTTGTATCACTAGGCTGCCCAAAAAACCTAGTAGATTCAGAAAGGATCCTCACCCAACTCAAAACAGAAGGCTACGATGTTGTACCGACCTATAAAGATGCTGAATTAGTCATAGTTAATACATGTGGATTTATTGATTCTGCGGTAAAAGAATCGCTCGATACGATAGGTGAAGCTTTAGCGGAGAATGGCAAGGTTCTTGTAACGGGATGCTTAGGCGCAAAAGAAAACGATATAACTGAAATTCATCCAAATGTATTAGGTGTAACAGGTCCACATGCTTATGATGAAGTCTTGAATCAAGTCCATCAGTTTATTCCAAAGCCCAAACACGATCCTTTTATCAGTCTTGTACCTGACCATGGCGTTAAATTAACACCTAAGCATTTTGCTTATTTAAAGATATCTGAAGGCTGTAATCATCGTTGTACATTTTGCATAATCCCTTCGATGCGAGGCGATTTGGATTCTCGAGCAATTGGAGATGTTTTAAGTGAAGCGAAAAGATTGGTTAATGCAGGGGTAAAAGAGTTGCTGGTTATATCTCAAGATACGTCTGCTTATGGTGTTGATTTAAAATATCGCACAGGGTTTTGGGATGGTATGCCGGTTAAAACTCGCTTACTTGAATTCTGTCAACAACTCAGCAAGATGAGCGTTTGGGTTCGTTTACATTATGTTTATCCTTATCCAAGCGTTGATCATTTAATTCCATTAATGGCAGAAGGTAAGTTACTGCCATATTTAGATGTTCCATTTCAACATGCTAGTCCAAGAATTTTGAAATTGATGAAACGTCCTGGCAATATTGATAAAACGTTAGAAAGAATCAATTCATGGAGAAAGGTCTGTCCAGAACTAGTGATACGCTCTACATTTATTGTTGGTTTTCCGGGAGAAACAGAAGAAGAATTCGAGGAATTATTAGAATTTCTAAGACAAGCTCAACTCGATCGAGTCGGATGTTTTGTATATTCACCAGTAAATGGTGCGACAGCTAATGAATTGCCTGATCCTGTAGATGAAGATGTAAAACAAATTCGTTTAGAAAAATTTATGATGGTGCAAGCTGAAATTAGCAAAGAAAAATTGAAAGCAAAAATTGGACAAGAGTTTTATGTTTTAGTCGATGAAGTGCATACTGACGGAGCCATTGCTAGAAGTTATATGGATGCGCCTGAGATTGATGGTGTTGTGCATTTAACCGATGAGTTTGATGTTAAACCTGGTGACAAATTGTGGGTGCAAATTATTCATTCGGATGAGCATGATCTGTGGGGTGTTAGAGTTGAGGATGAGTTGCCAACCAAACAACAAACTTAGAGTCGTTAGAAATCATTTTAACGTTTTTGAAGTATTGACTTAACATTGGTCGATACTTTAAATGCCGATTGGCAACGACTCTGAGTTCTCCGCTACTTTTCAATTTTAGTGCCGATTGTTTAAACATTTTATTTGCGATGGAAAGTGTTTGTACATTTTGTTGATGGAATGGGGGGTTGCACAGGATATGATCGTAATCATTGTTCTTTAAGCCTGTTAAAACATCGGTGACATAAAATTTAGCATTACGTCCGATATTTTTTTGGTAAGTTATTTTTGCACTTTCTACAGATAAAAATGATTCATCACAAAATGTAAGATTTAAAGTTGGATTGCCTTTGGCGACAATGGTTCCAAGTATTCCGGTGCCACAACCTAAATCAATCAATTTTTTATTTCCTTTTGTTTTAGGTAGATAATTTAAAAGCACCCGACTACCGATATCCAAACTTTCTCTTGAGAACACTCCGGGCAATCCATAGCTTTTTACAGCGTAATTTTCCAATTCGTAAATTTTAATATCATGCAGATTCTCATTAGACATTTTAGGTGTGCTTGATGCTCTGGAAAATATCAAGCGAGCTTTTTTCTTTGCGTGTGATGTTGTTGCTTTTCCAATATATTTTTCGAATAATGCGGTAGTTGAATTATGGATATCTTTTGTCATTCCAGCTGCCAGAATAGCAGTATCTTGATTAATTAGTTTAGCGAGAGATCTTAGTTGAAATGCTAGTAAACTATTGTGTTTTGGTATGCGAATAATAATTAAGTCAAAATGAATATTTGGTTGAGGAATATTTTCTACTCTTTCAATAAAATTTATTTCTTCAGGTAGGTTGTTAATTTTTAAATTTGCGGTAATTGCGGTTCTAGAAAGAAAAGAATCACTCCAGCAAACCAGTGAGAATTTAGAAAAGCTACAAGCTAACGCGCCAAATTGGTCATTGATAATAAGTACTGTAGATGATTTATCTAGTGTTATATTTTCTTTAACATGATTAACTAGGTATTCATCTGCTGCATTCCAAGCACGTAAAGATTGATCAGATGTTTTGGGATATCTTTCTAGAGAAAGTTGATTAATAGCCTGTACTGTCATCATCTTCGTCTTTATATCCGGATTTTGATGGATCGTAATCATCGGGAATTTTAAAGCTCTTATTTTTAAGTAATGTCATTATTCCACCAATAAGGAATGCGAAAATAATTATAGTGATGATAATGCCTAACATTGATTGCCCCCGTTTTGACATATGTTTTCAAAATAATATTTTTTATAGTGAGATAGTTTTCCTACAATAAATTCATTATTACAAATATCACTTTTACAAAGATGTTGACGAAGAGCCGGAAAATCAAAGTTCTTTAAAATTAATTGACTTTCCTTAATATGGGAGATGTGCCAAGGTTCTACAGCAACGCCGCCTTTAAATTCACTGTATGGTCTGAAAAATCCAAACTTTTCTAGATTTTCATTTAACCATTGATTTAATGTCGCACATATTCCATTTTTAGAAAACTCTTTTTCAGTTAATTGAACGTCATAACTATGTTCTACAGCCTTTTTAGAAAATACATCTAGGTCAGTTCCCCAATGGTGTCGACTTAAACCTGGTAACGCAGACCAAAGAGCAATTGATTTATATTTTTCAATGGAGGACATTCTGTCAATATTTAATGGTCTGCCTTGTTTAGAATAAACGGGTCGATAGCCTCGCCATTTATCATTCCAAATGGCGAGTTGTTTTTCAAAACTGCGAAACGCGCTGATAATCGTAATTTCTACATTGTCGAGTTTGGCTTGTAAAAAGAGCTTCTCAAGATCACTTTGGATTTGACTATTTATTTGTGGATAGGTTTCCTCTGATTTGGGATCACATTTAAAATCGCATAGGTGTTGAATCTCTAATCCGATAGATTGTTGCCAAGTAATAGTCATATTAATTAGCAAGTAGGCTTTTTAAAATCTGATAATAGATTTTTGACAACTGTTCTAAGTCATCAACTATAACGCACTCGTTTACTTGGTGAATAGTATTATTAATAGGTCCTAATTCGACAATTTGAGTACCCATTTTTGCTATAAAACGGCCATCTGACGTACCTCCACTAGTTTCAGCTGATGTTTCAATATTGCAGATCTGTTTTATCGCGGATCGAGTGGCGTCAATTAATTCTTTGGATTTTGTTATAAATGGTTCGCCATTAATTTTCCATTTTAATTCTATATCGTCACAATGTTTATCAATTAATGTTTGCATTTTGGCTTGCAAATCAGCAACAGTGAATTCTGTAGAAAATCGAAAATTAAATTCAACATCTATTTCACCAGGAATAACATTGGATGCTTCTCCTGCTTTTACATTGGTTATTTGTAAACTGGTTGGTGGAAAGTTTGCATTGCCTTTATCCCATTCAACTTTACTGACATCTTCAATCAAATTAGCTGCTATATGAATCGCATTCTCTGCAAGATGCGGATAGGCAACGTGCCCCTGTTTACCGTGAATTTTTAACCAACCAGTTAATGAACCACGTCGACCAATTTTAATAACATCGCCAAGTTGATTTGTGGAGGAAGGCTCACCAATGATGGCATAATCAATTTTTTGTTTTCTTTTTATCAATTCTTCAACGACTCTAATCGTACCATTAATAAAAGAGCCTTCTTCATCGCTGGTAATCAGATAAGCGATACTACCTTTGTGGTTAGGGTAGTCAATCACAAATTGTCTTGTTGCCGATATCATTGCTGCAATTGATCCTTTCATATCAGCCGCTCCACGCCCATAAAGAACGCCGTCAATAATAGTGGGCTCAAAAGGTGGAGTATTCCATTTTTCTAAATTGCCTGAAGGGACAACATCCGTATGTCCCGCGAATAGGAAAACTGGATCATCATTAGATTTTGAATTATTTCTTATTGCCCAAATGTTTTTTGTATCTTTAAAATCCATTTGTTCAAAATTAAATGCTGATGTTTCTAACAAGGATTGAATATAGGTTTGGCAACCGGCATCTTCAGGTGTCACTGATTCACGACAAATTAATTGCTCTGCGATTTCTAAAGTTGATAGGTTATGAGTCGAGTTAGTTTTGTCGGTAGGCATAAGGTTTGTACTTCCTAGTTATAAAAACATCTCATCCCAATCATCGGGTTTAAAACCCACACTCCAGAATTTTCCGTTGTATATAACCGGGCGTTTTACAACGGTTGGATATTTTTTTACCAATGAAATAAAGGCTTCTTGACTGTTTAATATTTTATCTTCTGCGTCAATTTTTCGCCATGTTAATCCGCGTCGATTAATAAGATTATCTTCGCCTACCTGATCTAACCATTCAATGATTAACTCATCGACTAATTTTTCAGTTTTAAGATCGTGAAATTGTGAATTAATTTCTTTAGCCGCTAACCAACGAATAGCTTTTCTAACAGTATCGCAATTTTTAATTCCAAACATATGTACTTCGACAGACATTATATTACTCCATTCTTAACAATTCATTGATTGATGTTTTTGATCGGGTCTTTTCATCCACCTGTTTAACGATCACAGCACAATATAGACTATAGGTTCCATCTTTTGACGGTAGGTTTCCTGAAACAACTACAGAACCAGCTGGAACTCTACCATAACTTACTTCACCGGTTGCTCTATTGTATATTTTTGTACTTTGACCAATGTAGACTCCCATTGAAATAACGGAACCTTTTTCTACAATAACGCCCTCCACAATCTCACTTCTCGCACCAATAAAACAGTTGTCTTCGATAATGGTTGGGTTAGCTTGAAGTGGTTCCAGAACGCCTCCAATACCAACGCCACCAGATAAGTGAACATTCTTACCAATTTGAGCACAAGAACCTACAGTTGCCCAAGTGTCTACCATGGTTCCTTCATCAATATATGCACCTATATTGACATAACTTGGCATGAGCACAACATTTTTATTAACAAAACATCCATTTCTGACAATAGCCTGAGGAACAACTCTCACGCCTGCAATTTCAAATTCTTGTTGCGTTGTGTCTGTGTATTTTAGCGGTACTTTATCAAAATAAGCTGTATGTCCTGCATCAATTTTTTTATTATCACGGATTAAAAAAGAAAGTAAAACTGCTTTTTTAATCCATTCATTAACTTGCCAATTGCCATTAGTTTTTGCTTCAGCGACTCTTATTGTACCAGAGTCTAATAGTGCGATAGTTTCCAAAATAGCATCTTTAACAGGTTTTTGCACTTTGCTAGCCGAAAGCTGGTGCCGTGTTTCAAAAGCTTTTTCTATGGTTGTTTGTAAGTTAGTCATGCTATTTATTCCAATAGTTAATTTTTGGGTCTATATTTATTTTAGTTCAAGTATTGTTTAAGTGTATTGATGATTAATTTTTGCACCTTGATATTTTTAATTGCATGATTCGATTTGTCGGTTATTAAAAATGAATCTTCAACTTTTTCACCTAAAGTCGTGATTTTCGCATCGTGCAATTTAATATTACTTTTAACAAATGCTCTACCTACCGAGGCTAAAAATCCCGGTTTGTTTTTTGAAGTAATATCGACTCTTGTATATTGAGTAAACTCATCATCAGAAATTGTTATTTTTGTATCCACATTAAAATGTTTTATTTGTCTAGCCATTCGTCTAGAGACGTGTTGTTGCGTTTCTTCTAATAAATTTATTTTGACTGTTTCAATGATTTTATTTTGAAATGCAATATCTTCTATTATTTTATCATCGTTATTTAAAAAGAAAAAACTGTCATAGCAGTATCCATTTGAATCTGTATAAATATGAGCTCCGTAAATATTAAGGCCTAGTTGGTTTAAAGTGGCTGTTAAATTTGCAAATAAATTTTCTTTGTCTTTCGTATAGATGAATATTTCGTTGCTATTTCTTTCACCACTTTTTCTGATGCCTACCAAAGTTGTTTGTGCTTTATTTGCATCCAATACAATTTTAGTTTGCCAAACGACAGCCTCGACAGAACGTTTGGAAAAATAATGATTGCCAAGCAAATTCCATAAGCTAACGATATCCTTTGAATTATATCCTTGTTCTAACAATTCCAATTTACTTGCCCGTCTATTGATATACCATAAAGGTTTTATTTTTACCTTCTCAGATGAATCTTTATCCCTACTATTTAAAACAGCTAAGGTGTTCAAATAGAGGTCTTTTAATAGGGCATCTTTCCAAGAGTTCCATAATGATTTACTTGTGGCTCGAATATCTGCAACAGTCAAAATATATAGAAGCTCCAACTTTTGCCTATTCTCTACTAAATCAGCAAAATTACTAATAACTTTCGGATCTGATGTATCTCTTTTTTGAGAGATCAATGACATGATAAGGTGATTGGCGACTAACCATGTTATAACGTTTGTGCTTTTTTCAGATATTTTATGCTCTACACAAAATTTAAAAGCTATTTCTTTGCCGACTTCACTATGATCTCTTCCGCTACCTTTTCCTATATCGTGAAAAAGTCCTGCGAGATAAATCAATTCGGGTTGTTCTTGTCTAGTCATTATTTTGTGGCAATGGGGATGAACGGTTTTATTATTTTCGTTATTAAACTCAGCCAAATTTCGCAGTAAAAATAAAGTATGCTCATCAACTGTATAACTGTGAAACATATCGTACTGCATTTGCCCGGTTATTTTTCTAAATTGGAGCAAGTAATTCGCCAAGATCCCGCTTCTTTTCATTAAAAACATAGCACGAGCTGATTGGTGATTGATCGACCAGAAATCCAGAAACAACTTCCTGTGTTTTATATTTTTTCTATATTTACTCGTTATTTTTGATCGAGAACCTCTAATCGCTCTAAGAGTTTTAGCCGTCAAACCATCTAAGGAAGGGTGTCTAGCTAATACCTGAAAGACCTCCAAAAGTTCGCTTGGCTTTTTAGCAAATATTTTTAGATTCGTTGCATCTAGCCTGTTATCTACAATTCGGTAATTTGAATCGATTTTTGTTATTACTGTTTTTGAGAGAATGTTTTGTGAAAAATTATCATTTGAACTTAAAAGACCTTCTCTCATAAGTTCAACTAGAAGTTCGGTTACATTTCTAATAACCAAAACGCTTCTATAGTAGCGCTTCATCATTTTTTCTACACCAAGCTTTCCCTTACTATTTTTAAATCCCATTAATTCAGCGGTATTTTTCTGATGATCAAACAATAGGCGATCTTCAGGCTTACCGCAAACAGAGTGTAGTGCGAATCTGACTTTCCATATAAATAATTGAGAACGAATTAAAGTGTAGTACTCTTTTTGGGAAATCAGCTTTTCTTTGATAAGCATTGGAAGTGTTCTAGGATAATAGCATCGCTTAGCTAACCACCCAACTAAATGGATATCTCTTAAACCGCCTGGACTCGATTTTATATTAGGCTCTAAATCGAAAGATGAGCCGTCAAATTTTTTATAGCGCTCTCGTTTCTCAGCAACTTTTGCTTTTAAGAATGAGGATGCATCCCAAATTTCATTTGGCGCAGTGTGAATCATTAATTCATTAAAAGACCGAAGATTACCAATCAAAAAACGGGCTTCCATAATACTGGTTGCAACGCTAATATCATCTTTTGCAATTTCTACACACTGTTTAATATCTCTAACTGAATGACCAATGATGAGCCCAATATCCCAAAGCAGTGTAATAAATTTTTCAATTTTTTGGCTGTCACAGTTAGTGATTTTTGCATCATTAAGTATAAGTAAATCAATATCAGATTGGGGGTGTAGTTCTGCTCGACCGTAACCACCAACAGCTATTAAAGTAATCGATCCGTTAAATGAAAGACATAGCCATAGTTGATTAAGTAAAAGGTCAATATGTTTAGAACGCAGTAAAACTAAATCACTTATATTGATATTTTGACTGAATAAGTCTAGAAGAATTTGAGTAGATTGGTTATTAAAGTTTTTTAATTTAATAATTAAATCAGAATCTTCCATATTGGATAGATCTAAAGAAAGAGAGTCGGGTTGACTATTTAGTTTTGACGAGCTCATAACTAATTATAGATTTTGATGATAATTAAAAGTAACCAGAAACTTTTCAATGTTAGCCCAACTTATTTAGATTTTTTCACCAGAACGTAAAGTAAGAACTTCAACGCCCGTTTTTGTGACCAGAAGAGTGTGCTCCCATTGTGCTGAAAGGCTTTTATCTTTGGTTACAACAGTCCAATCATCTTTAAGTACTTTCGAATGCCTTTTTCCTGCATTAATCATAGGCTCAATCGTAAAAATCATACCTTCTTTCAGCTCAACACCTGTATTACGCTTGCCGTAATGGAGGACTTGAGGATCTTCATGGAAACTTTCACCAATACCGTGACCACAGTATTCTTGTACGACACTAAATCGAGCCTCGTGGGCATGTTTTGATATAGCATAACCAATATCGCCTAGTTGAATACCCGGTTTTATCATATTAATTCCAATATTTAGGCACTCTTGAGCAGTCTCCATTAATCGTTTTGCCAATATTGAAGGTTGGCCAACTGTAAACATAACTGAACTGTCACCGTGATATCCGTCTTTAATGACCGTAATATCCACATTAATAATATCGCCATCCTTAAGCTTCTTGTCATTGGGGATGCCATGACAAATAACGTGGTTAATTGATGTACAAATAGACTTAGGAAATCCATGGTAATTAAGTGGCGCAGGTATACTCTTTTGTTCGTTTACAATAAAATCGTGGCATATTTGATTGAGTACATTTGTGGTAACACCTTTCTTAACATGGGGTGCAATCATCTCGATGACGTCAGCGGTTAGTTTGCCAGCTATACGCATTTTCTTGATCTGCTCAGGTGTTTTAATAATAATGGACATAAAATAAATCAATGCAATCTTTGTATTTAAAGTTATGGCGTATTTTACGTGAATCTCAAATAAATGTAAGCCTTAGTCATTATTTAACACTTGGTGCAAAAGGTGTAGGCTAGAATGTTTGAACAATTATAAGAAATTATTTGCCTACCTATACAAGTAGGTGTATTATAAGTAGCAATACCCCTGAAGCTAAAAGCAAGCTATTTTGGCATGACATAAAAAATGAGTAAAAATTTGTGGAGAAAAAAATGGACGATAATAGAAAGCAAGCATTAACAGCAGCATTAAGTCAGATAGAAAGACAATTTGGTAAAGGTTCTGTTATGCGAATGGGTGAAGCGCAAATCAAAAAAATGGATACTATCTCTACTGGCTCATTAGGTTTAGATATTGCTTTAGGGATAGGAGGGTTACCGAAAGGTCGAGTTGTTGAAATTTATGGACCAGAGTCTTCAGGTAAAACAACACTTACATTACAAGCTATTGCAGAATGCCAAAAAGATGGTGGAACGGCCGCTTTTATAGATGCCGAACACGCATTAGATCCAATTTATGCGGAAGCGCTAGGTGTTGATCTCGATAATTTGTTAGTTTCTCAACCCGATACTGGTGAGCAAGCTCTAGAAATTTGCGATATGTTAGTTCGCTCCGGCGCAGTTGATTTAGTTGTTATTGATTCGGTTGCGGCTTTAACGCCTAAGGCCGAAATTGAAGGTGATATGGGAGATTCCCATATGGGGCTTCAAGCTCGTTTAATGTCCCAAGCGTTAAGAAAGCTAACAGGCAACATAAAACGAACTAATTGTATGGTTATATTTATTAACCAAATTCGGATGAAGATTGGTGTTATGTTTGGTTCACCAGAAACGACTACTGGCGGTAACGCTCTTAAATTTTACGCTTCTGTACGACTTGATATCCGTAGAATTGGAGCGGTTAAGCAAGGTGATGAAATTGTTGGAAATGAAACTCGAGTTAAAGTAGTTAAAAATAAAGTAGCACCACCGTTTAAGCAAACAGAGTTTCAAATATTGTATGGAAAAGGTACATCTAAGATGGGCGAAATCATCGATATCGGTGTAAAACAAGGTTTAATTGATAAAGCGGGTGCTTGGTATAGTTATAACGGCGATAGAATTGGTCAAGGAAAAGTAAAAGTAGCTGATTTTCTTCTTGAGAACCCAAAGATTTCTGAAGAGATTGAAAAACAAATTCGAACAGCTTTATTACCGTCATCGGAGGAAAGTAGAAAAGAGGAGGTTAAGAAGGAGAAGAGTTAAAGGCTTCTGCTTTGAATCTTCATATTACACAACTGAAAGTTGATTAACTTGGATAAAGAGAGGGGATCTTATTGGAGGTTGATTTATCTACCAAATTGATAAAAGAACTTCTAATGAGATTAAGATCATCTTTATTAAGAGCGCACTGATAATCTGAGTCGGCATTGTCTTTTCTTGCATACCTTTGTTGTTCTATATTGTTTAATTTTTGTTTGAGCGTTAAATCAGGAATACTCTTTAGTAGATCGCCTATCGAGAAAACAGTTTTATTTGATGATGCACTAACCGGTTTTGTATTAATCAATATCGCATTGATCCAAGCAATAAGATTTTTTTCTATATCATTGGCGCTATTTGATTTTATACTTTTATTCAATAATGAGAGACTTGCTTTCTCACTCAAGCTGATAGGAGTCTCTTTGCTTAATTTATTTTTGTTTGCTGTTTTGCTGTTTTGAGTGGTACCATTTTTCAAAAAATATGCAACTAAAGTGAATAACCATAAAATAAATAGTCCAGTGCTCATGTTTTTCCAAAAACTAATGTTAGTATTGTTTGCCGGAATTTGAGTCGAGTTAACCGGACCAATCATGGTTGGTGGTTCATTCGCTGTTGAAACATCTTTTAGGGATGGTTTTACATTAAAGGTTCTTGCTGGAATGCTAGCTATTTTTTGTGAATCAGTTTTAACATCCCACCAACTAACTTTAATTTCTGGGATAGTGAGCATTCCCTCCTTAGATGGGATCACCGCCAGCTTTTCTATACGCTGTGCTAACAAACCATTTTCATTGATTTGACGTTCTTTCTGAGGCGTATCGGGGTACCATTGCAAGCCGGTTATTTTTGGTAATTCTATAGGAGGTAATTGTGCTTCACTTAACCCCTGTGCTGTAAGTAGTATAGTCCAAGTGATGGGTTCACCTACGGTTAGCTCTTGTGTTTGAGTAGTCCATTTATCAGCTAATACAACTGATGATGCAGGTATCCAAGGATTAGATGCTTTTGCTGGTTGTGGTTTTACGGTAATCATTTTCTCTTTGCTATTCACACTAATAGGGCGTGTAGTATTCAAAAAACGATTTCGATTTTTTTGATTGGGATCGTTTACATCGGCGGTAAAATTAATGGAGTCTATTTTTAAGTTACCACTATTTTGTGGGAAAATGGCGTAGCGTCGTTCGGTAACAAGATAACGTGTATTATCAATAGTCTTGTTGTATTGTACGTCTTCACCTAGTTTTTCTATAATACTATCTCCAGCAAAGGGCTCAGATAACCTTGCATAGTGAGTATTGACGGCTCTGAAGAGTCTTACGGTATAAATTAACTGCTGTTGTACATAAATACTTTCGCTATCGACTTCGCTTTCTAAAAAAATGGCTTTTTTCTTACCACCTAATGTCACTCTGTCACTTGTATCCTTTATAAATAATTTGATAGGTGTCGATTTTAAATGACCAACAGAAATAGCTGGAATAGTGATGTTGCCAGTTTTTAAAGTGCTTAACTTTATTTTCCAACCTTTGATTGTACTTCCTCTACCGTTGACGTAGCTAGATTGTTGGTACTGGCTATTTGAAAGAAGCGTAAATTCTTTGGGTATTAAGGATAAGTCGGGTTGTTCATCAGTTTCTTCATTAATTTGCAAGGTTAAAACAAAAGTTTCTCCCGCGTGTATATTGGTTCTGTCAATTGATTGAGTTAACTCAGCGCGTAGAGCGCTGGAAAAAAGGTAAGTCAACACAAATACGATTAAAAATGTTATTTTATTTGTGAATAACACAGAATGCCTACCGACTGAGTGGTTCAGATTGTTTGTTTTAATGTTCATAGTTTTACCAAATCTTCTCTTCTTTTTGCTCTCTGCCTCGACGCTGATATTCGCGATACATTTTTCTTCGCAATAAACCGCCTGGATCATCGGGGATTTTTTCTAACCAATGTTTTAATGCTTGATCTTTTTCTTTCTTATCTCGTTCATCTTTACTAATTTCGGTTTCTTTTTCTTGCTGCTCTTTATTCTCTTGTTCTTTCTCTTGCTGTTCTTGCTGTTTTTCTTCTTCGGATTTCTCACCGTCATCCTTTTTCTCATCCGAATCAGAGTCAGAGTCAGAGTCAGATTGTTCTTTATTCTCATCTTGTTTCTCTTGGTCTTTTTTATCTTGTTCTTCTTTATCTTTCTTTTCTTGATTCTTTTTCTCTTGTTCTTGTTTTAACATGTCTTCAACGATTTTTTTATTGAAAAGGGCATCTTCATGTTCTGGTTCTAATGCTAAAGTGCTGTCATAAGATTCAATCGCTTCTTTGAGCTTCTGTGATTTCGCGAGAGCATTGGCGCGATTGTAAAATGAATCTGCATCCGAACCTTTAGAAAATCCAGCAACTGCCGACTCAAAATTATCTGATTTGTAATTGGAGGAAGCTTTCCAGTCATCATTTTCAAACAGAGATGCCGATTTTTTATAATTTTTTTGCTCGAAAGCTTGTTGGGCTTGTTGGTCTTTGGTTTTCCATAGATCATTCCAAATGTTATTCCATTCTCCCGCTTGTGATTTAAATGAGGTTAAACTACCTACAGTAAACAAAATAAATATCAAACCAAAACTAGAATTAAATTGATTCGATTTTAGTGAGAAACTATCTTTTAATAAGCGTATTAAAAACAAGCAACCAATAACCCACGATAACCAATAACCGTCATCTATCCATCGGCTGATACGTTTATCTGACTCGTTAGCATTTAAGCTATCATCCTTGTTTTTTTCAAAGTCTTTTTGTTGTTCAAGGATCTCCATGATGAAGTCAATGTCATCATTGTTTGTGGCTAATTCAACATATTGACCATTTGCTTCTGATACAATTGATTTTAAACTTGAAGCATTTAATTTGGGTAAAATAATATTTCCATTGTTATCTTTTAGAAATCCATTTCCATCAGGTAGAGGGATAGGAGCACCTTGCTCGGTTCCAACCGCTAACACGGATAGTAAATGTTGACTGTTTGAAAGTGCTTTCATAACACCATGTTTAAACTCATTTTCAACGCCATCCGTGATCCAAATAATTTGACCACTTGTTTGTTTTGCGTTATTCAACAATTCGATTGCTTTTTTTATCGCAATATCTGGGCGACTGCCAAGGATAGGCATGATGCCGGTTGAAAGCGTCGGGATCATTGACGCGATAGTATTTGAATCAGAGGTTAAGGGGCTGATTATAAAAGCATCACCAGCGTACACAACTAAACCGATGGTTCCTTCTTTGGTTTGTTCTAAGATATCCATTATTTTAAATCGTGCTCTATCTATGCGTGAAGGTTTTATATCTGTTGCGTCCATTGATAAGGATAGATCTAAAAGAATCACTCGTGAATCTTCAGTTTGAAATACCGGAACATTTTTTTCTCTTATTGCCGGGCCACTCACGGCGATGATCATCAAAAAAGCAATCAATCCAGTTAACCATAAACTATTTTTAGTGGTTGTAGTTTTTCCTGATACCATTAAAAATTTGATTAAGTGAGGTGATATCACTTGTTGCCAAGATGATTCTCGATTGGATATTTGTTTAACTCCGAATAGAATTAAAGCTAATAAAGCAATTAGCCAAAGTAATTCAGGCCTAAGAAAATGAAAAAGAGAAAAATCCAATTGATTTAATTCAGCTAGCATAGCGTTCACCTAATGGTTTGTCGCTTGCCTGATTATTACTATGGATTGGACTTTGGCTTTGATTTTCAGAAATATCCTTATTATGGGGGTTTTTACGTTGTTTTAATAAATGAATGGTATTTCTTATTAAATTAAAAATAATCGGTAACATCATTAGTGCAAGTGCTAATAATAAAGGGTAATAATAGAGTGACTGTATAGGCCTGTAAATTTCAGGTTCATCTTCAACTGGTTCTAATGTGTCTAAAAGGGTGTAGATTTGAGCAAGTTCTTCACTACTACGCGCCCTAAAATATTGACCACCTGTGTGTTTTGCAACAGCCTTTAAAGTGACTTCGTCTAGCTCGGCTGAGGGATTAAATGTTTGAGTGCCAAAAAGTAATGAACGTCTTATTTGTTTATCTGCCCCTACGCCGATGGTGTAAATTTTTATGCCAGCGTGTTTAGCTAACTTGGCAGCTTCAATTGGATCAAGTGCGCCGGAATTATTTCTACCATCCGTCAACAAGATGAGTACTCTATTTTCTGCAGGACGTTCTTGTAATCGTTTTATCGATAATCCAATGCCATCACCTATGGCTGTTCTTGATGCACCCGCTAGACCAATTTCCGTTTCGTCTAACATATGCTTTACGGTGGTTAGATCGAAAGTTAATGGGGTTTGTAAATAAGCTTTTTCTCCAAAAAGGACTAACCCAATTCGATCGCCTTCTCGTTTTTCAATGAACTCGTTCAATATTGATTTCACTACTACTAAACGATTGACATGGCGACCTTGTAGTTTGAGATCTTCTTCTTCCATACTACCCGAAATATCAATACTTAATAACAAATCTCGACCACTTGTGGGTAATTCAATCGGGTCGTCTATCCATTGAGGCCTTGCGACGGCTAATAAAAGTGCGGACCAAATTAATAAATTGAGTAATAACCCAAGCAAACTCTTTTTGGAATGCTTATTTTGATTTGCTTGAAATTCGTTCCAATTAGCAAATAGAGGCGTTCTGATTGATGCTAGTCTAGGTTTCTTTGCCTTACGGATTAACCAAAGAATAATAGGTAAAGGAAAAAATATTAAAACCATTGGGTAGACAATTTGGATCATTGTGCTACTCCATTCAAGAAACTGTCATTTTTTGCTACTGCGTTGTTTTGCATTTTATTTTTTATAGATTTACGAACGATTAAATCAATACACTTTTCTGTTTTTTTAATCAGTTTTGCATATTTCACTTTATCGATGGAGCTATCCTTTTGATAACGCGACTGACTCATTTGTTTTATATCGTCTTCGCTATAAATTTGTTGTCCCGTTTCATTATTCATAAAATCCCACCATGCATCGCCACTCAGTGAAGCTACAGTATTTGATGGATAGTAGATGAGGCTAATTCGTTTTAAAAGTGCCGATAATTGAGATAGTGATACGTTGTTAGCTCGCTGTTGTGAGAGTAAATTCAATTCCAACTTTGCTGTTCTTAAATATCTTAATGCTCGATGCTTTTTGATTGCCCTAAAAATGATAAACCCTAGGGTACAGATTAATATTCCTAATAATATCCACCAGCCAATCGCTGAAGGAAATTGGTCAATATTTTCAGGTAAATGGATATCTCTCAGATTGTCTAATGGAGAAGTATCCTGTGGTGGCGATTGTGGAGGAGCTGTATTTTCTGGGGGTAGATTAGGCGTAGGTGCGCTAGCAGATGTAGGACTCGATAGTTTATTTTCTAAATTCGTAAACATTAGCCTTTGCCCTTTGCATTATAAGCTTTCGAACGCAATATGTCGCTTAGGTTGTGCTGTAGATAATTGGTATCAATGCTATTAAATAGTCCTTTATGTTTTATAACAAAGTCTTGAATTCTATTTTTCTTATTAATAAAGCTTTGTTGGTATTCTTCTCTTGTAATGCTTGAATTTGTATCTAGGATCCCATCATCAAAACCGTTACTAATTCCGTAAAGCCCTGCCGGTGGCAAAGTTGACTCGATAGGATCATTAATTAAAATACAATGTAAATCGGTATGTTGAGTTATACGACTTAACTGTCTTTCGCAGTCTTCATCAAAATCATTAAAATCACTAATGATATGAATGACACTGCCAGGTTTTGCTAAATGCTTTAAACGTCTTAGGGACGATCTCAATGGACTTTCTTTAGAATTATTTGCTTCGCCGTCGGCTATAACGAGATTTTGTTTAGGGGAAAAACACTCATTTAATGTTGATTGGTGGTTTTCTACAATTCGATTTAAAAGGCGCATACAATTTCTGCGATTGCTTGATGGCTTCATTTCAAAATGTTTGTCTTGGTTAGATTGTCTTTTTTCAGAAAATTTTTGACCAAATAATAAGGCTCCAAAACGATCACCATTTGCAAGTGTTGACCACATCAATTGAGCGGTAATATGAGACGCTAATATAGATTTAAAAACCTGAGCGGTACCAAAAAACATACTTGGCATTTGATCCAGTAAAACAAAAACAGGTCTTTCTCTTTCTTCTTTAAATATTTTTGTGTGAGCTTGCCCTGTACGAGCGGTCACTCGCCAATCGATATTTCTGATATCATCGCCAATTTGATAGATTCGGCTTTCGTCAAAGTCCATACCTCGACCTTTAAAGCGAGACTTAAATCCACCAACACGGTTTGTTTTAACGCGCGAATCAAATTCTTGCCATTGAATAACGGGCTTTACTCGAGTTTCCAGTAATTGATTGAGCGTAAGATCAAGTCCCGGACGAAAGTCAGGATCGTCGAAGTCTGCTTTTGCAGAAGAAAAATGATGGTGTTGATTAGACCAGTTAGACATAAATTCTTAGAATAATTAAAAAGTTGATTATGCGAGAGGCGTAATAGAAATCAAACGTTCTATCACACTGTCGCTATCTACACCTTCTGCTTCTGCTTCATAGGTTAGAATTAATCGGTGTCTTAATACATCATGCGCCATATTTTGAATATCTTCTGGAGTTACATAGTCTCGATTATTAAGCCATGCTGATGCTCTAGCGCAACGATCCAAAGCAATAGTCGCTCTTGGACTAGCACCATAATCTAACCAACGATCTAAGTCTTTATCTAGAATTTGAGTGTCACGTGTATTGATGATCAATTGAATAATATAGGTTTGTAATTCATCCGCCATATGAATATCTAACACTTCATCTCTTGCGGTAAAGAGATCGTCCTGCATTAAATCTTCCATTTCTTCTGATTGGAAATTTTTATGCGCTTCAGCTCTTGTAAGAGCCAAAATTTTTGCTTCTGCCTCTGCATCTGGATAATCGACTTTAACATGCAATAAAAAGCGATCGAGTTGCGCTTCTGGAAGAGGGTAGGTACCTTCTTGCTCAATCGGATTTTGCGTTGCCATGACTAAAAATAGTCGATCTAGTTGATAAGTCTGACTGCCAACAGTTACTTGCCTTTCAGCCATAGCTTCTAATAATGCCGATTGCACTTTTGCTGGCGCTCGATTAATTTCATCCGCTAAAATTAGGTTATGGAAGAGAGGGCCTTTCTCAAATTTAAAACTGCCATCTTGTGCTCTATATATTTCGGTACCAGTTAAATCTGCGGGTAATAGATCTGGAGTAAATTGTATTCTATGGAAGTTACCTTCTACACTTTTAGACAGTGCATTAATTGCTCTCGTTTTAGCAAGCCCTGGAGCGCCTTCTACAATTAAATGACCATCGGCTAATAATGCGATAATAATACGCTCTATAAGTCTTTCTTGACCAATAATTTCTTGGCTAAGGTTTTGTTTTAATTGTGAAAATTTATCTTGTAGAGGCACTTTTAAGGACATAGTTAAGCTACTTTTTTGTTATCTATCACACAAAACAGTGTGTATATGATTGAAGATTGTAATTTAGGGGTGCATTTTTACCCGATTTTGTCTTATTTTTCCACTAGTTCTGTGATATTAAGTCAAATTAAACTAAGAACTTTGCAACAAAGTGTTAACTTAGAAAAATTAATGGTTTTAAGAAAGGTTGATAGTCCATAAATGAGGGAAGAAAATGGACTATTGACGCATAATTATTACCAAGATAAAAATAATTTTTTGTCTTGAATCATTTCTTACAATAACCGCACGAATTAACTAGTTATACCTAGAAGCTCTTGAGGTATAATCTGGATCAAATTTCTGAAGAAGAATAAGTCTATGTTTGAAAAAGAATCACTGGATAGTCTGTTAAAAAAGCACTCATTTGTTAATTTTCCAAGTAATTTAAAGTTAGCTGATTTTATTAACAAAGCGTCGATTGATGGGGATTTAGCTAAAGTTGAAATTCGATTACCTTTTCCCGCTGATGGAATCATCCAATCGCTAAATAATGAACTACAAGAGCTGTTTAAGGCAGAATGGTCAGATCTGATTTTTGATATAGCGATTAAACAAAATTTAGTTGCTTATGAAACTAAGGCTGGTGTCGATGCCATTAAAAATGTTAAAAATGTGATTGCTATAGCCAGTGGAAAAGGCGGTGTGGGTAAATCGACCACCAGTGTCAACCTTGCATTGGCATTACAAAAGGAGGGGGCAACCGTTGGTATTTTAGACGCTGATATTTATGGTCCAAGTATTCCTATTATGTTAGGCATTGCTGATGCAAAACCTGTTTCTGAAGATAAAAAAACGATTCTTCCGTTAAATGCTCATAATATAGAAGCTATGTCGATTGGCTTTTTAGTGGATGAAAAACAAGCAATGGTTTGGCGTGGGCCGATGGCATCGTCGGCTCTCCAACAAATTGTAAGAGATACACGTTGGGGGACGCAAAAGAAAGGAGAGCTGGATTATTTAATTGTCGATTTACCGCCAGGAACAGGAGATATCCAATTAACCATGGCGCAAAAAATACCCGTTACAGCCGCCGTAATTGTAACCACTCCTCAAGATTTGGCTTTAGCCGATGCTAAAAAAGCGATCACAATGTTTGAGAAAGTCAAAATCCCTGTTATGGGTGTTATAGAGAATATGTCGACTCATATATGTAGCCAATGTGGGCATCAAGAAGCAATATTTGGTGAAGGTGGTGGTGAAGAATTATCTACTGAATACCAAATTCCATTGCTTGGGCAATTACCTTTGGCTATGAGTATTAGAGAACAACTAGATGCTGGAACACCTGCTTTAGCTGTTGATGCTGAAAGTGAGATTAGTTTGAGTTATAGAAGTATCGCTAGAAATCTAGTTGCACATCTTTCAAAATTAGGTAAAGATTTTTCGAAAGCTACTGGAGCAATTGATATAGCAACCTGGAAACCAAAAAGTTAAAATATACTTTAGACAGACTTTTCGACGATGAAATTTGAGTTATAAATTATGGCATTTGATGATTACTATTTTTTAGAAAGAGCCATTCACGCTGGCAAGCAATCCCACTGTGTTTCTAAACATGTGGGTTGTATTGCTGTTCTTGATAAGCGTGAAATCTTAACTGGCGTGAATGGTACGCCCCCGGGTTTTGATAATTGCGATGAAGTGTTTGAAGAAAATTGCGATGAGCACAATCCGTGGACAAAATTACATGAGTTACACGCTGAAACTAATCTAATTGCCTATGCAGCAAAAAAGGGTATTTCACTAGAAGGCGCCACTATTTATTGTAGCCATGAGCCTTGTACCGATTGTCTTAAAATGCTGACTGCGATTGGTGCTAAACGAATTGTATTTAGAACGATTTTCTTAGCTAACAATTTAAACCGTGAAGCTAGAGATGAATATATTAGTCGATGTAATATTCCGATTGAGCATCTGCCTGATTAGGTGTCGGAAACAAACAGGTATTTTCTCGATTTCCAATTGAGAACTGTGAAGTTAGTTTACTAAAAGATTGTTTTTAAGTGAGGGTATTTTAGAATTTTTTCATTGGCGGTAATTAACGGTGAAGAAGTGACTCTAGCTAAAGCCACAATCATTCTATCAGCTGGATCTTTATGAAAACCGTCAGGCAAGCGAGTTGATTCAATTAAAATTTTATTGTCTAAAGGGACAAATACTATTTGTTCAATTTCTGTAACAGTCTTGATCCAAGTATCTACGTCAATTGTTAACGTAAGTTTCCCTCCATTAAGCAACATTGATACTTCTCATGTTGAAATACTAGAAACTTGAATCGTTTCGTTTGTTTTAATGGCTTGCTCAATTCGTTTTTTAGCAGTGATCGAAAGTTTTTTATCTCCACTAGTCCACACATAATAATACATGCCTCTGCACCTTACTCAGTAATATGCCGAAGATCTTGAAATATCAGAGAACTAAGCTACATTTGCATGCAACTCCAAAATACCTGAGTTAAATACAGAGGCATGTAATAATATGTGTGTGTGTGTATCGAGGACTATCACCTATGCAAGATCCCATTCACCATTGTCTTCAACATTACGCATAATCTCTAAAGCTTAAGCCTTAAAGCTTGCTTGGATTCAATTAATAAGTGCATAACTTAAAAAGCTAGAAGAAAAGGTCAGTTGCTTATAAACTCATCATTTCTTCTCCGGCAAGAGATGCACTAATGAAATCTTATAAACAACTGACTCATGAGCAACGATGCCAGATATACGCATTAAAGAAAAGCGATTTAAGCCAAAAAGCAATAGCAGATATTGTTGAAGTTAGTCAAAGTACTCTAAGTAGAGAGCTAAAACGCAACACAGGCGATAGAGGATATCGTCATAAGCAGGCTCAGTTTTTGACTGATGAACGTCAACTCACTGCACGAAAGGCACTCAAAATGACGGCGAGTAAGATCATCTTGATTGAGTCAAAAATTAGAAAACGATGGAGTCCTAGCAAATATCGGGTTGGCTTAGAGAGGAGGAAGATACGCTATGTAATGGTCTAATTTTTAAGCTATCTAGGTCTTGGTTTAGTCGGTTGATTTCTAGATTATCATT